>CALKAR010000111.1 GCA_937988745.1 uncultured Peptococcaceae bacterium | reverse complement strand
GTATCAGGGGAGAGTTCCCTTGCTATGAAATCTAATATAGCCTTTGCTTCTTCTAGTCCACCTGGCATAACTAGATGCCGCACCAAGAGCCCGTGGTAGGCCAAGCCGTGGTCATCGAGCTGCAGCCCACCTACCTGCCGATCCATCTCTTTGAGAGCCTCGCTTGCTCTTTCGAAGTAATCAGGGGCACCGGAGTACTTCCTTCCCCATTCTTCTGAGCTGTATTTGAGATCAGGCATGTAGATATCAATGATGCCATCCAGGAGCTTAAGTGTCGCAACACTCTCATATCCACTGCAGTTGTAAACTAAGGGTATTGCTAGGCCGTTCTGCGAGGCAATATAAGTGGCCTCTAAGATCTGGGGTACAAAATGTGTAGGCGTTACAAAGTTGATGTTTCCGCAGCCATAGCGGTCTTGAATAAGAAGCATAATGGATGCTAGGTCCTCGCTGGTGCAGAACGAACCGTCCCCACCAAAACTCAACTGGTAGTTCTGGCAGAAAACACAGCGCAGATTGCAGTGTGCGAAAAAGATGGTGCCAGAACCGGTTCTTCCCACTAGTTCTCTTTCCTCGCCAAAGTGAGGGCCGAAACTGGACACTTTTAGTTCGGCCCCGGCCTGACAATATCCCTTTTCTTTAGCTCGATTCACCTTGCATTCTCGAGGGCATAATGTGCATTCGGTCAAGTGCTTATTCGCAGCTTCTATCCTTTCCTCAAATTCCTTTCTTGTAAGGTTAAGGTAGCTGGCTTTGTAGTCCATGAGACCCACCCCCTAGGTGAACTAACAAACAGCTAACGCATGAACTTCCATGTAAGATCAACTTTGTGAAGCCTATCCACTTGTATAATATGCAGAGTCATTTCGTCATAGTTATACCAGTTAATCGAATGGCCGTAGGTTTCAAATTCAACCCAGTACGTGCGCTTGTAAATTTGACTTCCGAGAACCATCATTTCCCTTATATTATCCGCACGGAAAGAGCCTGGTACACGTTCGGCTCCAACAGATAGGATAAAAGACAATTTGTCTTCATCAAGAGAGTCCTTCAGCAAAGAAACCATCGTTACCAGCGCAGGCGAGCGATAAAAATCGTACAACCCTTGTAGTAGCAATACGCGGTCAACGGACTGTGAGCAGGGAAACTGACCCTTAAGTTACCTTCAGGCGGAACATCAAGCTCAGCTCAGGATCATCTGCCACGAGGACTTCCCAAATTTTGTCGAAGTAGGGTTCTTCACTTTGCGCTGCACATCATCTCACTCCTTGTAGGCAAAGTTACAAAAAAGGACCTTCCTCGCATGGCAAGGAAAGCCCTCATTCTAAACTATTAACAGCCTCTGTTATTCTCCTTCGTGCTAATTCACAATACTCAGGAACAATGTCATAACCTACATAGGGCCGGCCGCTCAGAGCTGCTGCCACACATGTGGTGCCCGATCCGGCAAAGGGATCTAGGACAACGTCATCTTTGTAAGAAAACAGCTTGATCACCCGATCAGCCAACTCTACTGGAAAAGGTGCTGGGTGGCCGACCTTCTTTGCCGATTCTGGAGCAATATTCCACACCGACAAGGTTCCGTTCATAAACTCTTCCCGAGCAATATCTGATTCTCCCCGATCGGGGCGGCTGAATCCTTCCTTGGTGAATACCAGGAGATATTCATGAACATCTCTTAGACGCGGTGATTTCGCCGACATCCAGGAACCCCAGGCACAGCTGCCGTTCATGCCCTTCCCCTTCTGCCATATGATTTCCCCCAAGGGTTCAAAACCAAGGGCAGTATGAATGCCGTAGAAATAAGCGTGGAGCGGGATGTAAGGCTTTCTTCCGAGGTTAGCTAGATTAACCACATAACGTCCGCCGGGAGTCAATACACGGTAGACTTCTCTGCCCACATTGGCGATGAGAGTTAGATATTCTACCAAATCGAGATCTTCATCAAACTCCTTGCCTACATTATACGGTGGTGAAGTAAAAGCAAGCCCCACGGAGCTGTCCGGAATGTGGCACATATCTTCTGACGAATGACAGTAGATTTGGTTTGCCCATTCAGACCGCGGGCGTTCTGGAATTACTCGCGGTTTTTCCGCAGCAAGAAGTTCACTCATCTGCGCAAAGACAGAGAACAAATCGCCTTGGTAGAGATTGCGGTTATAAAACTCTGAGGAATCATGTGACTCTCGGGCAGAAGCCCCGAATGAATAGGTCCTGGTTCTCGCCATAATTTTCACTCCCAGCTTACTTAACTATATTTATACCATGAAATGGGCTATATGAGCAAATATTCCACAGCAAATACTCTCATAGCTGGGATTTTGTACTTGACATCTACTTTAAACTTTGTTAAACTTATGGCGTTTTTGGCGCGTGTCCTTTCCCCACAAATCTACCCGACCCGAAAGGACACGTGCCATACAAAACTCCCCGCAAGGGGAGTTTTTGTCATCTTGGTTTACATTTTATATAAACCTTGTCATCCCTGAATCATGCTTGAGAACCGCCTTTATGGGATCCCCCATCCCATCCGAGGTCAACATGTGCATGCTAAATTCTCCAAAAAGTGGCAATTTCCTGCTTGAGCTTGGCTTTACGAAGTCAGGAAGTCCAGCTAGACAAGAAAACAGGCCGCCAATTCGACCTGTTCCTATGCGAAGATGTCGATATTCAATGAATTAGTCTTTGGAACCAATCCTACGTGATAATAGTCACTGATCCTCTCAAATCCGATGGAACGGATCAAGAGCCCAAACCCGTCGGTCCGATCCAACGCCAATTTCTCATAAATACTTAGGGTCTCAAAGGCTCCATCAAGCGCGGCTTT
>CALKAR010000110.1 GCA_937988745.1 uncultured Peptococcaceae bacterium | reverse complement strand
CTGTACGGTTTGGATCGTATTCAATCGCTGCGACTTTGGCTGGAATTCCGTCCTTGTCCCGTTTAAAGTCGATAATGCGATACTTGCGTTTATGTCCGCCTCCACGGTGGCGGGCTGTGATCCGGCCTTGAGCGTTGCGCCCACCGGACTTGAACAAACTAACTGTCAGCGACTTCTCCGGTTTCTTTTTGGTAATCTCTTCAAACGTTGACACAGTCATACTGCGCCGGCCCGGAGTGGTCGGTTTATACTTCTTAATTGCCATAGTTCCGTCCCTCCCTATAGTCCTTCAAAGACCTCGATGGTGTGGCCGGGTTCAAGGGTTACGACAGCCTTCTTCCAATTGGGTGTCTTGCCTTCAAACCTACCCATCCGGCGAGTCTTACCTGTCATACGCATGGTATTGACTTTGCGGACCTTAACTTTGAAGAGTTCTTCCACAGCTTGCTTGATCTGGGTCTTGTTTGCCCGCAGATCGACATGGAATGTGTATTTGTTCTCAGACGCCATCAAATTGGTGCTTTTTTCGGTAATAATCGGCTTAATAATGATATCCCGTGCATCCATTATGCAAGCACCTCCTCCAACTTCAGAATGGCATCTTTCGTGATGACCATTTTGTTAGCGTTCAAAATATCATAAACGTTCAGGCCTTGGGACTTGGCCACAACAGCACCAGGGATGTTCCTGGTCGATAGTTCTACATTTCTATCCCACTCACTGGTAACTACCAGCGGTTTTCTGTCAACACCAAGGGCGTTGAGAATTGCAACCATGGTCTTGGTCTTGGGCTGTTCTACTACCAGTTCGTCAAGCACAATAAAGTCTCCAGCCTGGACCTTAGCACTAAGCGCAGACTTTAACGCGGCCCGGCGTGCTTTTTTCGGCAGACGATAGGAGAAGTCACGCGGAGTTGGCCCGAATACTACACCACCGCCAACCCATTGGGGTGAACGAATGCTGCCTTGGCGAGCCCGGCCTGTTCCCTTCTGCCGCCATGGTTTGCGCCCGCCGCCCCGGACCATCGCTCTATTTTTGGTGGCCACAGTGCCCTGCCGGCGGTTGGCTAATTGGCTGACCACAACCTTATGCATGAGGTCTTGGTTGATTTCAACCCCAAAAATAGCATCATTTAATTCGAGTTCACCAACTTGCTTGCCTTCCATATTATAAACGGCCACTTTTGGCATGATTGCAGCCTCCTCTCTTCATCGTTTTCTTTAGCCTTTAACTGCGTTGCGCACTACAACGAGGCTTCCCTTAACTCCAGGTACTGCACCCTTCACGAGGAGCAGATTGCGTTCTACATCCACCTTGACAATTTCTAGATTCTGAACCGTGCGGCGCTGTCCGCCCATCCGGCCTGGCAGCTTACGTCCTTTGAAGACCCGAGCTGGGTCCACGGAGTTCAGAGCACCAACACCTCTGTGATACTTCGAACCGTGGCTCATTGGACCGCGGCCGTGACCGTGGCGCTTAATGTTACCCTGGAAGCCTTTACCTTTAGTGCGTCCGGTAACATCAACAAATTCGCCTTCAGTAAAGATATCTACACGAACTTCGTCACCAACGTTGAGGTTTGCGAAGTCCTCATCAGGTTCAAATCTAATTTCTTTCAGATAGCGCTTCGGCTTGACATTTGCTTTCGCAAAGTGTCCCTTCTGCGGTTTATTAAATAAACTCTCCCTCTTGTCACCGAAACCGAGCTGGACTGCATTATAATTGTCTGTTTCCGCAGTCTTCTTCTGTACTACGGTACATGGGCCAGCTTCGATGACAGTTACAGGAATCAAGAAACCTTCTTCTGTGAAAATTTGGGTCATGCCCAATTTCTTGCCTAAAATACCTTTGGCCATCATACGCACCCCCTAATATAGATCCAGCTGGCTAGTTAGTCCTGAATCTTGATTTGAATGTCCACACCAGCAGGCAGATCTAAACGCATGAGAGCATCAATCGTCTTAGGATTAGGATCCAAAATATCGATCAGCCGCTTATGCGTCCGCATTTCAAACTGCTCACGGGAATCTTTGTGTACGTGGACAGAACGCAGAACGGTGAAGATGTTTTTCTCAGTTGGTAGGGGGATGGGTCCTGAAACCGCTGCCCCAGTCCTCTTTGCAGTGTCCACAATCTTTGCTGCGGAATTATCCAGGATTTTATGATCAAATGCAGTTAGCCGAATCCGAACCTTTTGCTTTGCCATGATAAATTTCCTCCCTCTCGCTCGATTAACGAACATACTCCGTAGAAATTCCCGCAGAGCCTAACCGGAACTCATAAACCGTAAGCTCATACGCAACCTTCTACTTCATCGCATATCTCTACTATAAAATGCTTCTAAACAGGTGAACAGGAAAAGCAATCCTGGTCCGGACTGCTTTTCCCGGTCGCCGCTTACTACTGAAGAATCTTAGTTACTACACCAGCACCAACGGTCCGGCCGCCCTCGCGGATAGCGAAGCGGAGACCCTCTTCCATAGCGATAGGTGTAATAAGCTCAGCTGTCAACTTGGTGTTGTCGCCAGGCATAACCATTTCGGTGCCTTCCTGCAGGGTAATCACACCAGTTACGTCAGTAGTCCGGAAGTAGAACTGTGGACGATAGCCATCAAAGAATGGAGTATGGCGGCCGCCTTCTTCCTTGGACAGTACGTAGATTTCGCACTCGAACTTGGTGTGAGGTGTGATGCTGCCGGGCTGAGCGAGAACTTGGCCGCGCTCAATCTCGTCACGGTTTACACCGCGGAGCAGGACACCGATGTTGTCACCAGCTTGAGCTTGGTCAAGCAGCTTACGGAACATCTCTACACCGGTAGCAACAGTCTTACGAGGCTCGTCAGCGAGACCTACGATGCTGACTTCGTCGCCAACCTTAATTACACCGCGCTCTACACGGCCAGTTGCTACGGTACCACGACCAGTAATGGTAAATACGTCTTCTACTGGCATCAGGAAAGGCTTGTCAACTTCGCGCTCTGGTGTTGGGATGTATTCATCGATAGCATCGACCAGCTTCTGCAGTGCTGCACAAGCTTCACCAGGAGCACCAGCCTGCAGCTCTTCGAGAGCCTTCAGGGAGCTGCCTGCCAATACAGGAATGTCGTCACCAGGGAACTCGTACTCGTTGAGAAGTTCCCGAACTTCCATTTCAACAAGCTCCAGAAGCTCTGGATCGTCAACCATGTCAGCTTTGTTGAGCCAGACAACAATCGCAGGTACGCCTACCTGACGGGCCAAGAGAATGTGCTCCCGAGTCTGGGGCATAGGACCGTCGGCTGCAGAGACTACGAGGATAGCGCCGTCCATCTGGGCAGCACCGGTAATCATGTTCTTTACGTAGTCGGCGTGGCCTGGGCAGTCAACGTGGGCATAGTGCCGATTCTCTGTTTCGTACTCAACGTGCGAAGTGTTAATGGTAATAC
>CALKAR010000109.1 GCA_937988745.1 uncultured Peptococcaceae bacterium | reverse complement strand
TTTTTACTATGGAAAGAAATTCAAGAAAGGGAGCGCTTGGCAGGTTCGGACTCCGTGAGCGCCATCGCGAACGACAGCGCCGCGTCGATGGTGAACAGACCAACCACCGTCGTACGCCCGAAGAAGGTATGCGCATCGATCTTCATACCTTCTACCAGGGCTTTTAGGTTCTCACTTCCTCGAACCACCCGGTACCCGTGCTCTTCCAGCTCAGCCTTGTTGGCCTTGATGAATCGGTTGGACGTGTCCTTGCTGATCTCAAGGACACGCTCAAGCTCGGTACGCGGGATCTCGTCCCCAATGAACTTGATCTCGCCAAGGACGTCCTGAAGGAACGTCTTGCGCTTGGCCTCCTCCAGAAACCCGAGCACCTGCTCCCGGGCGTCCTGCGATGCGATGATCATGTTGTCGGTGAATTTCACTTGCTCTCCTCCTTGTTGTCAGGCATTGCGCGTCCCTCGAAGTTGAGGGCTTCTGCGAGGGCCTTCGCCTGCTCTTCGCGCAGACCCTGTGCGATACGACTGAACCCCGGCCGGTCCGGGTTGGTCGCCGGGATCTTCATCCATACCGAGTACGTCTCCATGCCTCTCCTCTGGGCACTTTTGTCTTGCACTTCTGCTGGATGAAGTGGTTCTCAGCCTTAATCCATGCTATCTCCGTAGGGCTGAGAACGGACACGAAGTCTCGACTGAGCAAAACCTGCACTTCGACTCTTCTGGGTCCGGGTCAAACCTCTCCGCCCGAATTCCCTCGTCCACTGTCTTGAACTGCTCGGTGATGGCTTCCTTGGACCAGTCGTCGAGCTTGTACGGGACGGTCGGCTTTCCGCTCCGGCCCATCCAGTAGTCGCCTACGCTGATCTCTGTGTCGTACCTGTCATTGACGGCCACCGCATACACCGCGAGCTGGAAGTCGTCCCCCGGCTTGTTGCCGGTCTTGATGTCTCGGACGATAATCCCGTGCTCGGGGTGTTCAATAACCTGGTCGATGTAGCCGACCACCTTAGTACCATCGAGGTCCAGATCAAACCGAAGCTCGATGGCCGGTTCTCCGTCTGGCGTGATCCAGATGACCTCCCGAGGAGCCTTCTGCTCGTAATACTCCTTGTACTTCGCCACCTGGCCCATGCCTAGGTTGAACCGGCGCTCGACGTCAGCAGCTCCCTTGTACGGGCCGCTCGCGAACCAATAGTCGAAGTTTGGGGTTTGCTCCGCCATCCGGTTCGTGTGGTTAGCGTAGGACTCCTGGAATACGTTCTGCATCTTGTCCAGGCTCATCGTCCGGCCAGACCTCTCGTATTCCTCGGCAGCCTCATGAACGGCCAGGCCCTGTGGAAGCCACGCCGCAGGTCGCTCCCACACCCGCTCGATACGAGCCAGGTAGTAGCTGTACCCGCACTTCTGGTACTGCTTCAGCTGCGATACCGATCGATAATCAACCACTGGTCACCTCCTTTCACCCGAACAACCAGACAAGAG
>CALKAR010000108.1 GCA_937988745.1 uncultured Peptococcaceae bacterium | reverse complement strand
CCGAGTGTGCGTAACAGCGAGTTGTATGAACATAGCTTAGAGGCGAAAAGCCGTGTTGAACTTCGGTACGTTTAGTAGCAAGCAAGAGTATACATTAGGAGGCGGTTTTGTGACGTATTGGCTCTTTAATGTCGTTTTGGCTGTATGGACTTTTCTTGATACACGTAAGAGAAATGACTCCATCGGCTGGGTGTTCGCTGTGGTACTCGTTGGTGTTCTTGCTTTACCCGTTTATCTGGCAAAACGAAGCCTAAGAGCGGGTGAAACACGAGAAGGTGGCACTGGGTGGAATGTCCTTAAAAATTTCGCTTTAATTTGGACAATCTTCATGGTGATTAGCCTGATAGCTGGCGTAATCAACGTTTCCGATCAAGCGGCTACCATAACTGATGAATGGGAGTCAGCTGGCTATGCGATTGGGGCCACCCTTGGAGTAGGTATGTTGGTTGGGTTGTGGTTTTTCGTGATGATAGCAGCCCTGGTGATTGGTTTATTTATTAAAAAATCCTCGGTTATCGAAACTGGACCAACTGGAAATATAGCTGCAGGGTAGATGTCTAACAATGCTTGCCTTAGAGAGAGCTAGGGCAGGCACTCCCATGAAAAGAGTGATGTCAATCTAGGATATCCGCTTTTTGGTGCTGCGACATTCTTGTTATCGCTGTTGCAATGACTTTCTTGGCATAAATGGGGGTGTCGACAGAACTGTGTTGTGATGATATAAGTGTATTTGTGATTCAGAAGGAGGATGTAGGAATGAAAATCCGGGGCATTATTATCAACACCGTAATTATTGTACTAGTCTTGTCGGTTACAGTTTTTGCATCGGGAAAATGGCAGGTTTCGGTTTCTGAGGATGTGATGACCGGAACAAAAATATGGTACGCAACCTCTCCCCGAGTTGATTCATTGGGCAGAATGGGCTTCCCATATGGTGGCACTAAGGCTTGGATAGGTATTGGTTATGATGGTGAAAGCGAGTGGATTTACATAGGGTTTACCAATGCACCAAACCTTGTTGATACCACTACTAGAAATGGCTATGATCTTATTGAGACTCGAATAAAGTGGGACGATGACTTAGAGACTGCGAGTTTTACCCAAAGCTGGGGATCACAGTTCATTCATTTTAGAGACTATGCAGCGGCTATTAAGAGGATTGAGGAGTCAAACACAGTACTTATTGAACTAGATTGGTATGGAGAGGGAAAGGTTCACTTTGAATTCCCTTTGACTGGTTCGGCAGCTGCAATTAAGGAAATACGTAGCGCTTTTAAGTAGTAAAACAACAACCGACGTAAGTTTGTCCACGTTATAGACATTAAAATATACATAGCGCTCTTTCTTTTGGCGAAGTGACACCGTCTTTTTAAGGGTCTTACTCATTACGCTGATGGCCTTTGGTTGGTCTAATCTAAGATAGGGTCATTTTACGATGTAGTGGTAACAACCCGAATTTCAAGGATATATTATTACTTTGATTCCATAGTACTTTGAAGGCTGTTTGAAACCTAGTAGCGGATCACTTTTCAGTCTAGACTGGCGGAAAAACTCTCTGCGAACTGACTGCAAAAAGATCAGTGATGACAAGATGTCTCGTAAAGCCATTACCCAATGGCTCCTGGGTTTAACCATTCACTGAAGAATTCTAATTATGCCGTGAGTTGGGCTTCCTGCCCCAGATTTGCCCGGTGTTGGCCGACGAAAAAATAAGCACATTTTACCCTAGTGGATTTCGATCCGCTAGGGTATTTTTTGTGTCTGACAACCAAATAGTGTTCTTCACGTGATTTAGGTAATGGATTTTTACAAGGCAAGTTTCCAAGAAAAAACCAAGGATTTCCGCGGAAGATACTTCCGAATAGGCTGTTTATGATTGTTTCCATGGGAGTCGAGTCAACAAGGAGACAATAGGCACAGGAATCTGCAGGAGGTATCTGGTCTAACTAAAGCAGAGAGGGGGGAAGTGACCATGCCTTATTATTCCTTTAAGGAGCTCTGGACACCCTTAAAGCCGATAGGTATTCTGTTTTTCAAAGAAAGTTCAGAGGGCACAATTTGGATAAAGATTTGGTCAGGACGTCGGAGGCCATTGCGTAGACGTTACGGGAAATCGACACGGGATGCTTGACGCAGAGTGTGGAAAAGGCTAAATACAACTTTGGGCGTAGGGGGGATACATAACCTGCACCGTTCTTTAGGTGATTATGGCGGAATTTTACAAGGTGAATTTCCAAGAGAAAACCAGGGTATTCCACAGAAGAAACTCCTGAGCAGGCTGTTTATAATTATTACCATAGGAGGGGTGGTACTAATTGAAAATATTGACGAGTTAAATCCAGATTGTCTGAACGACGTTTATAAGGATTTCGCCAATTATCTTGGCATGGAAATGGCCCTCAAACTGTATCAGCACTACAAGGGATTACAGATCACCTTTCCACAGCGGTTTCTCTCTAGGGATTACGTAAGGAAACAAGTTCTTGTGGAACATGATGGTACAAACTCTAAAGAGCTGGCCCGCAAATACGGCTATACAGAGAGAGTCATTAGGGATTGGTTGACGGAAACAAAGAGCACAGGCTAAGGAGCTAAGGAGGAGCTTTTTCACACAAAGGAGGAAAATATGGGAGAGACATTTGGAAACATATTGATCTTGGGTTTGGCAGGAATCTATTTTATCATCTTTAATAAAATCTTTCGTGTCTTTTACTTTGGCTTAAAGGGAATCGCAGGAACCATTATTGGTTGCGTGGTTGCATCCATGTTAACCTTAGGCTTGATTGTTGACTATTGGCAATGGGCCCTTGGAATCGCGATTGTGTTCTTTGTTTTGTGGAAACTTGGGAAGGACAAGGGTGAAGAAAAAGTAGCCACCACACGAGATGGAAAATAACGAAGAGACTGCTTTAAGCCCCGGTAGAGTAAATCTCTGCTGGGGATATTTTTATGCCTAAATGGAGGTAAACGGAATGAAACAGAAGTGGCCGGACATTAAGCCTGATGATTTTCCAACGGCAATCGACTTCATTATCAAATTCTACCAGGAACTAGGTTGGAACCTCGTGCAAGCAATTGTTCCTACGAAAGTCAAGATTCATCCAGAGATGTGGGGTGAGATTGCTGACCAGTTGAGGGATAAATGGGGTCTTAGTGCTGCTCTAGGATGGATGAACATCGGCCCCAGCGCTGACGAAGATAACGTTCATAATCTAGCCAAAGATGAAGTATTTGTCGGTGAGGGAGCCATTAAAAAATGTGTTAAAGAGGTCAGTTAATGAAGGGGGTGTTCTCCTGGACCCATTGAGCCTGTTTTATGCGGGTGTATTAGCCGGCATTTACTGTTACAAGAAGGCCAAAGAGAAGAAGAACTAGGCTTGAAAGGAGATGAAGCTATGGGCTGGTTTGTTGCGGGGTTTGTTGTGGGCATTACCTTAGCCGTTGCCGTTGATTCAATGGAAACCAAACTTGTTCTTGCGTAGCATGTTTCAGAGGAGGGAAATGGCGATGGAGAAAAAGGTGCGTTTTGAGGGAGACGTAAGTGTTAACTCACTACATGGGCCCGGTGATCAAAGATACTGCCTAATTGGGTTAGATGAAACTCTCCAGGGACGTTTGTATCATGTGAGAGTTTAAATTGTCAGGTTTGCCCTCAAAACGGCGTTGTTTTGCCCAGGTGTAGTTTAGGTCAACTCCGACAAAAATCGCTCCTAAAAAGCGATATTTCGAGAAAAAAGCATAGCCTTGGGAGGGTGGCATGGACCACGTTTTAGAATTTGAAAAATACCTGAAAGAGGATGGCAAGCGAGATTCCACCATCCTTTCTTACACCGGTGATGTGAGGGGTTTCCTAGACTATCTAGCTAGTAAAGGAAGCCCCTTTCATGGCCAAATCGTTCGCTTCTATATTGCGAGTTATAAAGAACACTTAGGCCAGCTCGGCTACAAGGTCAACACCATCAACAAGAAGATCAACAGTCTGGTCTGTTTTAATCAATTTCTCTTAGAACGTGAGATAATGGACCGCATGGTCGTTGATCTAAAGAAGGATAAGATCCGGGTAGCCCATGGATCAGAGCAGGAAGTGGAGGTCTACACCGAAAATGAGGTGGAACGCCTCCTCTTTTACATTCAAGACACCGAAAAGGTAAGTGTCAGGGACAAGCTCATCATATTGATCCTACTTTACACAGGCCTAAGAGTGAGTGAGTTGGTCTCCATCAAGATCAAAGACTTAGATTTTCTTACCATGCAGCTCCATGTGGTGGGCAAAGGCGGAAAGATCAGGGAGGTTCCTTTAAGGCCGGAGGTGGTAGAGGTGGCAAGAGAATACATGGCTACAGAGCGTAAGGATCACAAGTTCTTAGAAAGTGCGTATTTGCTCCTTACACAAAGAGCCGGCAAGATGGACCGGGATACGGTCAATAAGCTCCTTAAGAAGCATGGAGAGTATTTGGGAATTACCATGAGGCCGCACAAGTTTAGACACACATTTTGCACCAGACTCCTTAAGGTGGGAGTACCTTTAACTACGGTGTCGAAATTAGCTGGGCATTCCAGCATCCAGACAACCAGTACCTTTTACATTAACACCAGCCGACAGGATAAAATTGAGGCTGTAGATTTGCTTTAAGATAACTGAATCGTTTAAGAAAGGACGTGTAAAAATGTTTACTTACTCGAATGGATTAAACCAGATTGCCAAACAAGCAAACTGGCTTGAAATGAACGGAAACATTAAGGGATCAGACAGACTTAGAATACTACTGAGCCTTTCCCAGATAATCGGACACCGTTTCGTGTTCTTTACTCGCTATTTATTAAGTTTGCTCGATGATCTGTTTTACGCCGCCAGACCAAGGCTTTTTAATTGTT
>CALKAR010000107.1 GCA_937988745.1 uncultured Peptococcaceae bacterium | reverse complement strand
AAAGCGCTGCTGTCGGACAAATTTTCCGCTGCGCTTAAAATTTGCCGCAGAGCGCGGCGTTAGGCATTTCGATGAAGCTGGGAATCCAATGGAAACTTGGGCGGCAAGACTGGCTGATACTGATCGCAATATCAGCCTTGCCATTAGCCTACGTGCCGCTCCGTTCACATTACGGTGACGGTGTTGCCATGCTTGCCATGACACCGACCTTGCTCTTTGCTCCCATCGGCTGGTTCTTTGCCGAAATGGCCGGCACATTGGCACCATCGCCAGAATTGAAGCCTTGGTTCTATGGTGTTGGCTTCTCGCTCGGCGTGTTGGTCTTTGCCTACCTATGCCTAGCCAATTGGCGGTATCACCACCCAAGGAAAGGACATGCCTAACCCAGCGCTCAACCTCGCTCCCTTCGGTCGCTGGACGCTGCGCGATAAAACCGCACAGCGCCGGTTAGCTCTACGTTAGCCCCCAATTTACGCATGGCGCAAGACATGGAATTTATAGATCACTTCAAACCAATCATTGAGGACAAAGAGTTCACCTCTGATGTTAGAGATCAGAACCTATCACAGCGGGTGTTGAGGCGTGTCTTCGCTGTTAATAGGACCTTTGTCGGAGTCAGTTTCAAACAATCAGAAATATCCGAATGCTACTTTCGCAACTGCAGGTTCATACGGTGTGATTTCACCGGCGCCAGCCTTCGCCGCTCGAACTTCCGCGGATCTCAGTACGAAGAGTGTAAGTTCCAGTACTCGACATGGGAGCATACGCAGCTAGACGATGAGTTTTTGGATAACTGCCTCCCCAGTGAAGAAAACTTGGCTCGTGATCTTGTTCGCTCTCTTCGTGTCAATTTCGGACACATTGGGAACTATGAGGCCGTCAACAAGGCTGCGACGATTGAAGTAGTGCTTACCGGGCAGCATCTTTTTAATGCTGCCTACTCAAAACAGTCTTACTACAGATCGAAGTACAAAGGTTGGGCCCGAGCACTTCACGCTATCCGTTATGTTCGCTGGAAAGCGTTTGACTTGCTTTGGGGTAACGGGGAAAGCATTGTTCGGGTGCTTCTGACTGGCGTATTTATTGTCTGTTTATGGGCCAGTTATCTTGCGTGGAGTGACCCGCAGTTATCTTGGTCACAGTCACTGGCAGCAGTTGCATACGCGTTTTGGGGAATTAGTGGAGGTACATTGCTACCTAGCCACCAAGTTGTGCTCCTCACTATAGTTAGGTTCGTATTGTTCGGGCTTTTCATGGCCATTTTAGTGAAAAGGTTGGCTCGTCGATGAGTCACGAAATTTACGTGTTTGGCTCAGTATGTAGAGGGGAACCAACACCCACGTCAGATGTCGATGTGCTGGTTGTTCCATTTGAGGTGGATAGCTCCCAGTTCCCCCAGAGCTGGAGTGTCTATTCACCTGAACTGCTTGCAGAGTACTTCAAAGCAGGGAGGCTCTTCGCTTGGCATCTCCACCTCGAAGCGAAGTGTGTATACAGTTCCCGTAGCGAGTCATTTCTGACAAGCCTAGGGCCTCCCGCTCCGTATTCGACCATCGCTGATGATATTACCGATTTGGATGCATTGCTCAATGAAGCAATTTCAGAACTGGCTTCCGGAACGGAAAACGTAATTTATGAACTGGGCATTGTCTATACGGCAATCCGTGATCTGGCGATGTCAGTGTCTTGGTCTTTATTGGGGAGTCCATGTTTTTCGGCGGATGCTCCATATCGCCTTCCTCTTGACCCACCACTTCCACGCGATGTATATGATCAAACCATGGTGGCAAGACACGCCTCGACCCGTGGCTCCCAAGTGAATTTTGACCCTTCGATCACTGCAAAAATTGTTACGCACGCCCCACTTGAAAATTGGGTGGCGTCGCTGCGAGAAGCCATATGAAAAATACCTTCCTCAACAGAGTTTCGGCGGAACGAAAGGTGCTAAAGGTAGTAAACACCTTATTCCCAGGGAATCTTCAACTGGCCGGACTATCTCAAGCTGCCCTGCGCCGCTGGGAGTCTGCTGTGGGCCAATGTGTTGCCACTTTTAATGGACCTTGCAGAGCAGTGCCAGCGGCTATCTGATAGGAGCAACGAAACATTTTTGCCTATCGAGAAGGAGCAGGCCATCAAGATAAATGAGCAACTTGAGGTGCTGGCTCTTGAGTTAAGTAGGTGCCGGTGAGGGCTAACAAGTGTAGGCAAGGGACGCTCCTGACGTCGCGCCCCTGCTACAAGCGTTAGGTTTTAATGTATGAAGGG
>CALKAR010000106.1 GCA_937988745.1 uncultured Peptococcaceae bacterium | reverse complement strand
ATGTTGGAGGTGCAGTATGTCTAGATACAGCTATCGGATTACCATAGTTGCCCTAATCGTTATTATCTGTGGAGTGATAGGCCACTTTCATTTTGCTTCTCTAAGTAAAATAGGGGATATCTACCAGAGTGAAATCGAAAAGACAATCATCAATATCAAAAAGTCATTTCTGAAAAATACCGTTGATAATTTAATTCACGAAATCGAGACTGCCAGAAACGCCGAGGCAGAGTACTACAAAAGGATTGTCAATCGCCGGTACGACGCCTTAACATACGATACCCATTTATCTGATGACGAATTTATTGACTATTTTATAAGACGCTTTAGATTTGATCCTGACATCGATATTGGCTTTGATTATTGGACTGTCTTGTTGTGGAATAGGACTGACAACACAGTTCTTTATGATCCGGCTCAAGTATTTCGTACTGATATTGCTACAACGCTGGCAGTTTTAGATGACGAACTGTCCTACTACAGAATCATTGAGCACGGGACTGTAAGTGGGCTTATTGGGGTCAGCAAAGAATATATTGATGATTTGACTAAGGCAAAAATGGCCGACAAAATCCGAGGGCTGCGGTTTGATCATGATTCCTATATCTGGGTAAATGGGGTTCTAGATTATGGGGGAGGTCCCAATTACGCAATAAGAGTGGTCCATCCCAACCTTCCAGAGACTGAAGGTATGTATCTCTCTACAGATATGACAGACATAGCAGGCAATCTTCCTTACTTGGCTGAATTAGAAGGTGTTAAAGAAAATGGTGAGCTGTTCTTTAATTACTATTTCAAAAGGCTTCACAGCGATGAAGTGGCGGAGAAACTCACCTATGCGAAGCTGTATAAGGATTACGACTGGATTATCGCGATGGGGATCCATATTGATGATGTAAACGAATATATCGTTCAAACAAATCAAAAAAGCAGCGAACTGGCCTACAGTCTTCTACTGCGTTTGGTCGTAATACTATTACTGATTGTGGCGTTCTTCCTCATTCTCCTCATTCTAGTGGAAAAACTGCACTTTCGTCAGACGAAAAAACAGATGGAGCTGGAAATTAATAAAGACTCTCTTACTAAAGCGTGGAGTCGAAGGAGCGGCACCAAAGATCTAACAAAAGCGTTCAAAGACTTTCAGGTCTATGGAGTCAGCCCTGCAGTCATGATGTTTGATGTTGACAATTTTAAGCGAATTAATGATGCGTACGGCCACGAGGTTGGCGATCAAATATTGAAAGATGTTGTACGAGTTGTCTCTCAGGCTATAGGCAATTCCCACAAGCTGATACGCTGGGGCGGCGATGAGTTTGTTGGCATTTTGGTCGGTTTAGAAAAAAATGATGTTGAACGTTTCGGCGAAAGAATATGTCAAGCAGTATCTTCTTTGAAAATTCCTGTAGGTAGTGAGGTAATCAGTCCTACACTTTCTATCGGCTTTTCCTATTTTAAGAAAACGGACCGAGATTTTATGGATGTTCTCCGTAGAGCTGACAAGGCTATGTATAGAGCAAAGGCTGATGGGAGAAACAAGGCAAACTTATTATAAGGTTGTATCTGGCATGAATAGGTAGTTTTGCCCTGCAGGATTTATTGTCTCTTGAGGAGTATATAAAGAAATATTGATGGTGTTTTCCTTGTGGACTAGATCGATATAAAATGGAGGAAGATTGCTTGTATCACAAAGTAGTTTTTCGCATTATAATAATGTAAAGTATGTCTATATTATGATCTAGTATTTTAGGAAAACGCAGGGTTAAGGATTGACACAATATTAAAAGAGGGTTAACATGAAGATAGTGTATGGCAGACGTCATACAAAAAAACTTGTCGAAAACGACAGGAGGGACTTATTCATGAGAAAGAGATTTATTTCTTTGATGCTGACCGCGGTCATGATGTTTTCGGTGGTCGGTATGGCAACTGCTGCCAAGTACGATGTCACTGAACCGATTACCATTACCTGGTGGCACTCCCATGAAGACCGATTTACTCCATATTTAGAGTACATGGTGGAGAAGTTTAACGAGGAGCATCCCCTAATTACTGTTGAACCAGTCTATATTGGGAGCTACCCGGAAATCAATACTCAGCTGATTGCCGCGATTGCTTCCGGTGATGTTCCTGCTCTGTGTACTGCTAACACGTCTTATCCTCCACAGTACGGCGCAGCCGGTATCTGTGAAATTCTCGACCCCTACATTGAAGCTTACGATTTTGATATTGCCGACTTCGGCGAAGGTCTAATCGCTTCTACAAGTTATGATGGGGATCAAATCTGCTTACCTTATCTAATCTCTACACAGGTTATGTATTATAACAAAACTGTAGCTGATGCAGAAGGTATCACCATGCCAACGACCTTCGATGACATGGAAGCGTTTCTTGAGAAAGCTACTCTTTTCAACGAAGATGGCACAACTAAGCGCTACGGAACAGTCTTCGGTGGTTGGGACTACTGGTACTATGAAATGCTTTTTAAGAACAACGGCGTTAAAGTCATTTGCGACGACGGTCTAACTACTGATGTAAACAGCGAGGCTGCTGTATACATCACAAGCAAAATGAAAGAATGGATCGATAAGGGTTATGCCTATTACGCTTATGGTACAGGAGCATCCAGCAACATGCGTCAGCTTTTCTGGGATGGCGGCGCTTTCAGCACATTCCACACTAGCTCCTTGTATGACCTCTATGTCGAACAGGCAGAAAAGGCCGTTAATCCGTTTGAAGTAGGCATGGCCTGGCTACCAGGTGGCAACGACGGAGAAACCTTCATGAGTGAAGTGGGTGGAGCGGTTATCTTGATTCCACAGAGTGCTCCTCAAAGACAGAAAAATGCTGCATGGCAGTTTATGATGTTCATGGCCAGCCCTGAGGTCAACCTCTACTGGGCTGACAAGACTGGTTACTTCCCAACTCGTCAGAGCGTAATGGGAACCCCAGAATACGAAGAGTATCTAGAGCGGAAACCTGCCATGAGCAGTGTAGTATCTATGAGCAGCTGGATTAACCCTCGCAACCAGCATCCTGCTTATGACAGTGTAGCAAACGAATGGCGCCATGCATTGGCTAGAATCTTCAACGAAGGTGCACCTGTTAAGGCTACTCTAGATGAGTTAGCTGAAACGATTGAAGAGATTTTGGAGGACCTTTAGTCTGTAGTTCTTAACGATTCTGAGGGGGAGGCAAGCCGTCCCCCTCAATTACGTTTGAGGTGGAAATCGTGAGTCTAACTAATAATGAAAAGCAACATATTTCCAAGCCCGCGAAGATCGCGTCTGTTATCCTGTTTGTTTTGGGCATTGCTTGTGTTGGTGTTGGGATTTATGGCTACTTGATGGGCGACCTCAATTGGGAGCGACTGCAGCCTATAGCAAAAGAGGTGTATGCAGCTCGTAGAGAAGCAAAATCATTCGAAACGCCTATAATGGGCACTGTCGATTTATTTGGTGAAGGTCGGGGAACAGTACCCATTGCTCTTGTAAGTGTTATAATGAACAATGCTATTTTGATTTTTCTTGTAGGCATCACTCTCTTATTTAATGCTGTTATGCTGCGGATACAATCTTGGGAACGAATGAAGGACCTGTTTACGGTACAGCCGGCGGTCTTCTTCTTTCTTTTGTTCGTTTATTATCCCATCATTGACCTTTTGCGCATAAGTTTTACCGATATGCGGATGCTGGTTCCAGAACCACAGCCGTTTGTTGGGTGGAAGAACTACGAATGGTTGTTTATGAAGTCAGGTTGGTCTAGATTTAGCGAATCGCTAATCATTACATTTCGCTATACCTTCTGGGAGATTGTCATAACCCTAGTAGGTGGTCTTCTCTTGGCACTGCTGTTTAACCGCATGACACGTTCATTTCATGCCATGCGCACCATTGTGTTTATGCCAAAATACATTGCTGTTTCTACCAGTGCTATTGTTTTCATTTGGATTCTAAATGGCAATTACGGTATTTTAAATTATATACTATCGGTATTTGGTATTAAGGGTCCCAATTGGCTTGTTGATGCTGATACTGCTCTGTATGGTGTTTTGATGCTTACTGCATGGCGTGTAGTTGGTTATGCTATGATGATTTATCTTTCCGCTATGCAGGGGATCCCTCAGGATTACTACGAGGCAGCGGCTATTGACGGGGCAGATGCTGTGCACCGTTTTCGCTATATCACCATTCCCATGTTAGCACCAACTACCGTGTTCCTGTTTGTGACCACGTTTATCGCCAGCATGAAGGTGTTCCAATCGGTGGACGTTATGACCGGCGGTGGTCCTGGTACGGCCACCAACGTGGTAGTGCAGTGGATTTACAACCTGTCATTCCGTGATTTCCGCTCGGCGCGGGCAGCGGCCGTATCTGTGGTGTTTTTCTTGATTCTATTGGTATGCACCGCGGTCACTATGCGCTATACGGATAGGGTAGTTAACTATGATTCGTAAGGCGGAGGGAGGAAGGGAAATGGGAGATTCTTTACTCTTAAGAATGCGTCAAACAGGTATGTTTGGAGTCTTACTATTCCTACTGGTGTTCTCACTCGTGTTGGTAGCTTTGGGCATTGGAGGCTCCATTCAATATAATGTTCAGATGAAGAATATGGCTGAGGGCTTGACCCAATATGAAATCAGAGAAGCCCTGGGTTATCTGGCTAAGACACGGAGTTCATTTCTGACAATTGGTCTTGTTGCTATGGCTGCAGTCATTTTAGGTTTTGTTCTGCTTGCTATTTCTTGCTACACAGACCGGAGGGTGTCTTATAGGACGAAAAAAAATATGCATCGAGTGCGGGTAGTACTGCAGTACATCGTGGCAGGCGGTGTTACCCTCATTATGTTGTTCCCGATTTATTGGATGGTTATTTCGTCACTAAAAACTAGTACGGAACTACTGCAGCCTGTACCAACATTGTGGCCCCGTGAGTTCCAGTGGGTTAACTTCCCCAATGTGTTGAAACGGGCACCTTTCGTGCGCTATTTATTCAATACTTTAGTTACGACCTTCTTTGTAATGGCAGGTCAGATGATCATCGGAATTCTAGCTGCCTATGGCTTTTCTAAAGGAGATTTCAGAGGGAAGAACATTCTGTTTATGTTAGTGCTGGGTGCACTCATGATCCCGATTCAGGTTACGTTTGTTCCCATTTATGTAATGGTGTCCCGGCTTGGTTGGATTAACAGCTTCCAAGGCTTAATTGTGCCAAACTTGGTAAGTGCCTATTTCATTTTTATGCTGCGCCAGGCATTTATGTCGGTAGATGACAGCTATCTAGATGCTGGCCGCGTCGATGGTTTGGGCCGAATTGGCTTGATTATTCATGTTCTCATTCCAATGTGTGCGCCAACAGTAATTACAATTTCTATTATTACCTTTATTAGCGGTTGGAACAGTTATTTCTGGCCGAAAATGGTTGTTACTAAAGATGAATTCCGCACCATTGCGGTTGGTGTTACCCGTCTGCGTCAAACGTATGCTGGACTTGAGACGGCGAACTATAATGAAATCATGGCAGGTGCTGTAATGGCTATCATTCCAATCGCCATACTGTTCCTTGTGCTGCAGAAGTATATTATGACTGGTATGAGTAAGGCGGCTATGAAATAAGGAGGAAGAGATGAATAAGAGGGATCTGTTCCATAAGAAGCTTTGGGCGGTAGTTCTCTGTCTAGTACTGGTTTTGTCAGTGGGCGTTATGGCAGAGGAAGTAGTGGACCGATATGATCAGATCTTTGATGCGTCACAGGATATTGGTCGATTAACGGCTCGTTTTATTAAGTTAACGACACGGAGTGATGAAAAAAGTGGTGACTGCACCATCCTTACTTCACCAGATGGTGAGGTCATGGTTATTGATGCAGGTAATCCCAGTACGTTTATTGATGTGGATCGGGCTCTGAAAGCTCTCGGAATCACCCGCATCGATTATCTGGTAGCGTCCCATCCCCATGTGGACCATATTGGCAGTTTCGCACAGCTGATTTATTCCTACGAGATCGGTGGGGTGTACACTACTGAGCTGGAGTACCCTACTTCACATTACAATAATTATATGGAGGCAGTTCAAAAAACAGAGACTCCCCATATTATCCTGGCAGAAGGGGATACCTTTATGTTTGGAGATAGTGTGTTAGTTGAGATATTCCATCCTGCACCGGGGATTGAGTACTATGATGGATATCCTGCACAGAGCACCCAGTTTATTAATAATCACTCTATGGTGATGAAGCTCACCTTTAAAGACTCCACATTCCTTTTTGGTGGTGATCTGTATACCAGCGGTGAAAAGGAAGTATTGGCACGATACGGTGAGAGACTGCAGGCTGATGTGTTCAAGGTAGGTCATCATGGAGACTCCACCTCCTCCAGCAAAGGCTGGCGGAATGCCATCAGTGCAAAAGTTGCCGTAATGATGCATGATGCTATTGCTGACTTAAATGTCTATCGAAAGTATAGACGTGAGGGTACAGATACCTATATCACCAGTATTGATGGTTGTGTATTGGTCTATACCGAAGGTGACGGAGAGTATAACGTAATCACACAGTACGATAGAGTAAGCAGTTTCCTCGACTAATGACAAAAAACAGGTGTGAGAGAGATCTCGCACCTGTTTTTTTAGATCCTCATAGGCGCCTCATAGTACGAACCATTCTAGGGTGGAAGGAAAATGGAGAGGAGGAAACATATGGCTCTGCTGGATATGTATCAACGGAAGGCCCAACGATTGCGGGAAGATATAGCTCGCTTACAGATAGATAAGGCGAGAGTACAGAAAAAACTTGCGGACCTTTCGGGAAGAACTCAGAGGGCACAGGAATCCATGCGCCGTACTAAGAGTGCCAGTACAATTCAGTCAAAAACACGTGAGATCGAAAGGTA
>CALKAR010000105.1 GCA_937988745.1 uncultured Peptococcaceae bacterium | reverse complement strand
CAACACCATTAGAGACAACTACGCCCCATCCACCACACTTTGTAGTGGCTTGGGTACATGATCCATCTGTCCATATTTCAAGAACTTTCATTTGATTTCTTCTCTACTTCTTTAGCTACAAAATGGGAAAAGTCAAGAACCCACCATCCGTATATCATTAAGAATATAGGGCCTAGTTGCCAATAGTCAATGAGTAAGAATTGACCAATCAATGCAAACACAGTACCGAGAAATACAAAAACTAGACTGGCTCTAAGTATACCTTTCATAACCACCTCAAATTAAAATGCCACTCTTTATGGGCCTTCGTGGTGGCTGGACGAAGGGAGGAGGCTCATGGAAGCCTTGCCCAAGGAATTGAACTCTTTACTTCACCACTCTCATAGATGTGGTTTACTTAGCGCATAGTAGCAAAGGATTGTACGAGTTGTCAACTACTTTAATCCTTCCAATACAAAGAGAGTATTTCATACCACCTACACTACCTAATCTAGTAGTTTTTATATTTCATATAGTTACTTCTAATATCTTTATCTTTTGTCAGAAGTTCTTACCAGAACTCTTTGCAAGAAGTATTTATTTGTTGATGTTTACTACTAATGTATTTGTTTTTGCAAGAATCTTTGTAAGTATTTTTGAAGTGTTGTGGTAAGGAATCAATGCTGCATTAGAAGGTGATTTAAGCAAAACTTCCCCTACCATACTAATTCTATAGTAAGGGAGTCTTGCTTCTTAAATGACTGCATCAGTGCGGAGCCATCAAGCCCTCAGACCTAGTTGACTTAGTAAGAGGGATGGTAGACTTTAGACCTATCAACGGAGCCTATGTATCGACGCTCTACCACAGCCAAAAGTTCTTGGGTCATTACTGACAAGGCAACTCCGGATTTCCGGTTATTAGCCCTGAACTGGCCGACTTCCACGTTGCTCTGTTTCGATACCCACAGTACAGAGCTTTACAGTTTGAACGCGCCCTGCCGGTAGACCGACGACACTTAGCACTCCATCCATGAGGTGCGTTATACAAACCGTGCATTTTTTAACATAACAGAGTGGTAGTATCAACCCTGTTTTAATTCCTTGTTTTTTCTCCCTTCCATGCGAATCAAAAGCCTTTGAAAGTTCGGGGGATGAGGAATCCCCCTAGGGAGCTTTTGATAAGAGCAGGCTGCAAACCCCGCTACATAGTAAGACAGTAACACAAAGAAAATGGGTTGTAAAGAAGAATGTGTCGTTACCTACCCTGTAATAACTTGTCTTACAAAACAAGTTCACTTCAGGGAAATAATTTCATGGCTATTATATCTACAATCAGTGAAACAGTTATTCCAATGGTAGAGGATGCTGGGCCTGCCACACCTTCTGTTGAGTACGCCAAAATGGCAGACGATTGGGAACTGCTTATTGCTTTGTGGGGTGGTACTCCACGCATGAGGGCTGCCGGTAGACGCTTCCTTCCTCAAGAGGAGGGTGAGTCAGACAAGGCGTATAAAGCAAGGTTAGGGCGCACATTCCTATACAACGCATTTAAAAGCACCATCCAACGTCTAGCAGGACAAGCCTTCCTGAAAGATGTTGTTGTTGAGAATGTCCCGAAGGAACTTGAATACCTAGAACACTTCTTTGATAGTGAAGGTCGTTCCATCACAGAGGTAGCCCATGACTTGATGGTAGAACAACTTCGCTTTGGTAAGGCGCATGGTTTGGTGGACTACCCTGAAGGAACTCACAACCTTACGCTGGCAGATGAACGTGCTTTGAAGATTCGTCCATACTTCACACGTATTGATCCACGGGACTTAATTGGATGGCGTTCGCGTCGTGTAGGCGGTGCTGACATACTTGACCAAATCCGCGTTCAGGAAATCAGTGTAGAGCCAAGCGGAGAATTCGGTGAAGCTGAAGTATTCCGTGTACGAGTGTTCTACCCCGACCGTGTGGATATGTACCGTGCTTCTGATGAAGGCAGGATGGTCTTTGATTACAGTATCCCGTTCACGCTTGGTGAGATTCCACTTGTAACTGCATACGGCGAGAAGACAGGTTTCCTAACAGCCAAGTCGCCACTTGAAGACCTTGGTTGGCTCAACCTTCGTCATTGGCAGTCAACCTCAGACCAAAACAACGTACTCCACGTATCTCGCGTACCTATCTTTTTCGCTAAGGGGTTTGAGGAAGGCGAGCTTAATTCCGTAACCTTCGGCGCTCACAGAGGTATTTCTACCACCAATGAGAATGCAGATATTACCTATGTTGAACATAGTGGTGCTGCTATTGGTGCAGGTGAGGATGACCTGAGCCGCCTAGAGGAGCAAATGTACCGTGCTGGCGCTGACCTGATGGTGAGTAAGAGTGTTGCAAGACAAACTGCTTCAGCACGACAGACAGACCGTACAGAGAGTATGTCTGTAGTTCAAACTATTATAGACAGCTTGGAGCGGGCACTAGAGAACGTATATGAGTTGGCCGGTAAGTGGATTGGTGTAGATGCTTCTGGTGTGAAGATCAGGATTGCCAGTGAGTTTAGTCTGAGCGACGATCCTAACCCTGTAGACGCACTACTGAAACTTGGTCTGTCAGAAGAAGACCTACTGGCTGAACTCAAGCGCCGTGGTTTGATTACTTCAGTTGTGGAGTCTATCTCCCCACAAACAGGAGAACAACCACAGCAACAAGTTTCCTAAGAGTCTTATATCAATAAGTTGAGGGACGATGGAATGTAAAAGTTGTCATACTTTACGACAATGGCTTACAAAGTCACAATTAACTAAATCTATTACAGGAAGGCGAGATGTCTGACTACGAAGAAAACAACGAGATGTTGGAAAACGAAAACGAAGAGCTACACGAAGATCAAGAAGGTGGTCAAGAACAAGAGATTAGTATCGAAGACTACCAACGGATGCAAAACGAGCTTGAACAGCTACGTAAGTATCAGAAGAAAGCCAATGAAGAGGCTAAGAACTATCGGTTGAAAGCCAAGGCTTATGAAGAATCAGGCTTCAGCCCAGAAGAATTGAAAGAACTCAGAGAGAAAGAGATTCAGCGTCAACAAAAGGAAATGGAGCGCAAGGGCGACTTCAACAAGCTGAAAGAAACACTCACTCGTGAGTTCAGCGAGAAAGAAAAACAATATCAATCTCGCATTGAGCAGTTGCAGTCTAGCATGGAGAAGACGCTGGTACAACGAGAGGTTGTAAGCGCCATTGCTAAACACGATGGTATTGAAACACTCCTGCAACCGCACGTAGAACGTAATGTAAAACTGATGGAGAACGATGACGGCACAATGGTTGCCCGAGTTGTAGACCCAGACGGAAGTCCAATGTTCAACAGCAAAGGTGAATATATGTCTGTTGACGAGTATGTAGCTTCCTTGCGAGAGCATGATGACTTTGG
>CALKAR010000104.1 GCA_937988745.1 uncultured Peptococcaceae bacterium | reverse complement strand
GTCTAAGGAAAACGCAGTCTACACCACGGAGGTATAGGTTGGTGCATTTTTTCTTGTCATTGGATAGGGAAGCTGTGGCGTTACGTCTGAGGACATACCATCAAGTTAGTGTCAAATTATGTTCGCAATTTCCATCGGGTTTCGAAATGGTTTAAGCCGCCTGGCGGTTCTCCCGAATTTGTTCAAGGATGACTTTATTGATGTAACACCTCGATGTTGACCAATCTTCCCCGTATTCAATCAAATAACAGCTTACCAGCCGTATGTAGGAATCCATAGAGGGGAAAACACCAACCACTTTTGTTCGACGCCGTATCTCTTTATTTAAGCGCTCCAGCATGTTCGTTGAGCTGATTTTTCTATGGTCTATCTCCGGAAATTCGTAGAATTGTAGAGAATCTTCTAGTCCGGCTTCGAGTGTATCTATCGCTTTAGGGTACTGCTTTTCATACTCTTGGATTAAAACGTTCGCATAGTGGTTTGCTGACTCATAGTCGGGCTGCAGCCAAATTTGCTTTAACTTGGCCGCAAATAGTTTCTTTACACTGGAGGGCACGTGGGCAAGGATATTCCTCATGAAATGAACTTTACAGCGTTGCCAGCTGCAACCAAGAAACGACTTTCTAATCGCGGCCACTAGCCCCGGATGTGCATCGGATACCGCGAGCCAAACGTTTTCTAGACCTCGGTTTTTAAGGTCCTGAATCAAGGAAGTGTATGACTCCTCAGACTCTTCGTACATGGGTTCAACGGCGAGTATTTCCCGTTTGCCATCAAGGGTAATGCCGCAGGCTATGAGCACGGCCATATTGTAAACCCGGCCGTTATCACGAATTTTTTCATATAAGGCGTCAATCCATATTACTGGGTATGTCTTCTCTAATGTGCGGTGCCGAAATTCGGCGACCTGCTCGTTTAGCCCTTTATTGATGTGAGAAACCTGACCGGCTGAGATGGATTCAATTCCAAGGCTTTTGGCCAACCGTTCAATTTTTCTTGTTGAGACGCCGTTAATAAATGCTTCCTGAACGACTTGCATTAAGGCCTGTTCAGAACGCTTTCGCTCGGTCACAAAGAAGGGCACGTATCCCCCTTTGCGAACCTTGGGCACAAGTAGGTACATAGTACCCATTCTAGTGTCAAATCTTCTAACCCTGGTTCCGGATCTGTAACCGACCCGTTCAGGCGAGTGTTCACCTTTTCCAGCATTTAATTTGTTTTCGATCTCCACTTCCATCAACTGGTGGCAGAGCCACTCAAGCATAGCAAGCATGGGGTCGGGTTCAGCGAGAAATTTCAATAGCATTTTTTCTAAACTTAGGGTATTCTTATGGTAGGCCATCGGTAACAACTCCTTTTCGGTTTTGTCTGACGACTTACCATTTCGGAGTCCCGATGGCTTTTCCTTTTTCAAATTGCGAACTTAATTATACATCCGACTTTCCGCACCCTTGAACCTCATGGAAAAATAGTTTCTGCCCAGCAGGGATTTGTTAGAATTTCGCGAACTGTTCTCTATCCAAATATTGGAGGGAGAATCAGTGCAGGTCTCAGCCAAACACCCAGGCGCAGCTAATCTCATGGCTCACCTATGCAAGGAGCTCGACATAGCCAGGTTCATAAACCACATGGTTACCTGGGATGACAGACAATGGAAGGTATCTCCCGGCACGTTGATTACGGCTCTTGTTATCAACATCTTGGTTCACCGAAGGCCCCTCTACCGTGTGGAACGGTTCTATGAAGCCATGGACATGCCTCTGCTTTTTGAGGAGGATATTCAGGCTCAAGACCTCAACGATGACGCTCTAGGCCGGGCCCTTGATAGGCTAGCTGAGATCGACTGTCGGCAGCTGCTCGGAACTATCGCCTGCCGAGCGGCGAACATAGAAGATATGGAAATCCGCTCAGTACACGCCGATACCACCTCTTTTTCCGTCTACGGGTCGTATGAGAACGAAGACAGCAATGGAAGTTTTGAGAAACAGTTCATCGAGATCGTCTACGGCCACAGCAAAGACAAGCGAGATGATCTCAAGCAGCTCAAGTTCGGACTGATGGTTACCAATGACGGGTTTCCCATCGTGGGAACCGTTAACAGCGGCAACGAAAGCGACATGGTGTGGAGCCGGGATATACTCGATGAGTTCAAGGTCAGCTTTCTTGAGACCTGGAATGTGGCCTTTGTCGCTGACTCAGCCCTGATCACCATGGAGAACCTCAAAGCAATGGATGCCAAGAAGATCCGGTTCATCTCTGTTCTGCCCGGGCGATATTCTCTAGCCCAGGAGCTGCGGGACCGTGCTTGGGAAGAGGGAAGATGGCGTTATCGCGGCCCTATGTCCAAGGCCAAAGATGCGGCTCATTACTGGACACAGACTCTGCAGGCCGAGTTTGCCGGTAGAGTCTACCGCTTCATCGTAGTCCGCTCTTCTAAGCTGGATAACCGCAAGGAGAAGAAGCTGGAGAGAGTTCTGGAAACTGAGCAGAAGGACCTCGCCAAGCTCAAAAAGCAGCTGGAAAAGGAATCGTTCCAATGTGAACCAGATGCCAAAGCCAGGCTGGATGCAGTTTTGGCAGAGAACAAAACGCTCCATAGGCTGACAGGCCGTGTTGTTAGGCAGCAGAAAATCAAACGCCCTCCTGGAAGACCACGGAAAGATCGGCAGGAAGCTGTTCTGGAGACGATCACTACCTTTCGGCTGGAAATCGACATCCATCCTCCAACGGAAGAGGCTCTCACTGAATGGCGTCAGCGGGAAGCCACCTTTGTGCTGATAACCTCGGTGTCAGAGGATCTCTATGATGACTATGATGTCCTCAAAGAGTACAAGGGTCAGATCAACGTGGAAATGCGGTTTCGGTTCCTGAAGGATCCTATGTTTGTCAACGCCATCTACCTGAAGACCCCAAAGAGAGTCCAAGCACTGGGGTATGTGATCCTGCTGGCGGTTATGATAGCTTCCCTTCTGGAGATGAGGATCCGGGAGGCTATGGCCAAAGAGAAGGCAACGATCTCCACAGGCCCTCGTACTCTAGACCGCCCAACAGCCCGTGTACTGCTGGATATGCTCAACACGATTCAGGTTGTCTATCTGACCTATGATGACCATGTAGAGCGCCATCTGCCTCACGATATCCCACCGGATGTTCTGAGGCTGCTCAAGTTCGCCGGCTATGATGAACGGATCTACCTCGAAAATCCATTCAGAAAACCCACCTAATTCTCTGCCCAAGGGTGCGAAAAGCAGGATATGCGCATCTGGCTCTTTTTAGAGGTACACCCGCTCAATCCGGCTGCTCAGCCCGCAGGTGATTTCATAGTTGATCGTCCCCAGATGCTCTGCCCAGTGGTGGGCACAGATTTCTAAGTTGCCGTCTCTGCCTAACAGGACCACCTCATCGCCAATGGAGACCGGCAGATCTCCCACGTCCACCAGGGTGTGATCCATGGTCACCTTCCCCACAATGGGACAGTAGTTCCCGCGGATAATCACGTGCCCCTTATTGGCCAAGCC
>CALKAR010000103.1 GCA_937988745.1 uncultured Peptococcaceae bacterium | reverse complement strand
TAAATGGTACCACAACATTGTTCAAGTGGAGTCGTATCATGAGCAAATCCTGTGGTGGCGCCTGTGGCGGTGATGCAACGTCCGCAGCGGATACCGATATACAGGCCTCCTCCGAGGCGCCAGGGAGATGGGTCAGTGTTTATGCCGTGCCGAAGATGGACTGTCCATCAGAAGAACGAATGATTCGCCTAGCCCTGAACGGCTTTGAGGAGATTCGGGCGCTGTCCTTCGACTTGTCGAACCGCCGGCTGAAGGTCGTGCATGACGGCGAGGTCGAGCCCGTCACCTCGAAACTGAAGACCTTGGGGCTAGGCGCCTCGCTTCAGGAAACCGTCGCTGCAAATCCGGAGACCATCAAGGCCGCCGAGTTTTCGGCAGCTTCTGCTAAGCAAGAATCCGGGACCCTGCGCTGGTTGCTCGGCATCAATGCACTTCTGTTCGTGGTGGAAATGACTGCCGGTCTGATCGCCCAGTCCACCGGCCTGATTGGAGAATCCCTGGACAATTTTGCCGATGCGGCGGTGTACGGGCTTGCCCTTTATGCGGTTGGACATAGCGTGAAAAGGCAGGTCCGTGTTGCGCACGTTGCTGGTGTGGTCCAACTGGTTTTGGCTGTTGGCGTACTCGTAGAGGTGGTGAGACGCTTTGTATTCGGTAGTGAGCCTGAATCGCTGGTGATGATGGCTATCGCATTCGTCGCATTGATTGCCAATACCAGTTGTCTGCTGCTCATATCCAAACATCGGGAAGGCGGGGCGCACATGAAGGCAAGCTGGATATTCTCGGCCAACGACGTGGTGATCAACCTGGGGGTCATCACCGCCGGCGCCCTGGTCGCGTGGACCGGTTCCAATTATCCGGATCTGATTATCGGCACCATCGCGGGGGGCATTGTACTTAACGGTGCCAGACGCATTTTGGCGTTGAAGGGTTAAATAATGCTCATTATTGGCAAAAAGCTCTCGCCGTATGCCCTATTGTCCATATCGGGCCTGCTGGCAGCGTCTGATCAGGCTGTAAAGTGGCTGGTGCAGCAATCAATGGCCTATGGCGAGTATGTTTCGGTGACCCCGTTCTTTAACTGGGTGCACCTATGGAACACCGGTGCCGCATTCAGTCTTTTTGCGAATGGTGGAGGCTGGCAGCGCTACTTTTTTATCGGAATCGCGGTAGTGGTCTCGATTTTTCTGATCAAGCTGATCCTTGAAAATCGTCATAAAGGAGAAGCCATCGCTTACAGTCTTATCCTCGGTGGCGCCATGGGCAACCTGATTGACCGGGTCTTTCGCGGCTATGTTGTGGATTCCTTTGATTTCTATTGGCGAGACTGGCATTGGCCGGCCTTCAACCTGGCTGATATTGCAATTGTCCTCGGTGCCTTACTTTTCGTTTCCAGCAGCTTGTTGGGTAAAAAAGCAAACACCAATGCCGAGCCGGATGGATCTGACTGACACCTACGCCTATACAACACCATGACCGAACTTCCCGACAACATCCTTCACCTGCCGCAATACCAAGTACTGGGCTGCAAATCAACCGACGACGAAATGCACTTCCAGGTGGACGTGCCCGATCCCATCGCCTGCGAGGAATGCGGCGTGCAGGGTGAGTTCGTACGGTTCGGCAAGCGTGACGTTCCCTATCGTGATCTGCCCATCCACGGCAAGCGGGTCACTCTCTGGGTGGTCCGCCGCCGATACACCTGCCGGGCCTGCAAGACAACATTCAGGCCCCAGCTACCGGAGATGGTGGACGGATTCCGTATGACACTGCGGCTGCATGAGTACGTGGAGAAGGAATCCTTCAACCACCCCTACACCTTTGTGGCGGCACAGACCGGCCTGGACGAGAAGACGGTGCGCGACATCTTCAACGCCCGCGCCGAGTTCCTGGGGCGCTGGCACCGCTTCGAGACGCCCCGCATCCTGGGCATTGACGAGCTATACCTGAACAAGCGCTACCGCTGCATTCTGACCAACATTGAGGAGCGAACCCTGCTCGACCTGCTGGCCACCCGCCGCCAGGACGTGGTGACCAACTACCTGATGAAGCTGAAAGACCGGCAGAAGGTCGAGATCGTCAGCATGGACATGTGGAACCCCTACCGGGCAGCGGTCAAGGCTGTGCTGCCCCAGGCCCGTATCGTGGTCGATAAGTTCCATGTGGTGCGCATGGCCAACGATGCCCTAGAGAGAGTGCGCAAGGGCCTCAGAAAGGAGCTGAAACCGTCCCAGAGCCGGACTCTCAAGGGAGACCGGAAAATCCTGCTGAAACGCGCTCACGAAGTCTCAGACCGGGAGCGCCTCATCATGGAGACCTGGACAGGCGCGTTCCCGCAACTGCTGGCCGCCTACGAGCACAAGGAGCGCTTCTACGGCATCTGGGACGCCACCACACGGCTCCAGGCAGAAGCCGCCCTGGACGAGTGGATAGCCACCATCCCGAAGGGCCAAAAGGAAGTCTGGAGCGATCTGGTCAGGGCAGTGGGAAACTGGCGCGAAGAGACCATGACCTACTTCGAGACGGACATGCCCGTCACCAACGCTTACACGGAGTCCATCAACCGACTGGCCAAGGACAAGAACCGTGAAGGACGTGGTTACTCCTTCGAGGTGATGCGGGCACGAATGCTCTACACCACGAAGCACAAGAAGAAGGCCCCGACCGCGAAGGTCTCTCCGTTCTACAAGAAAACCATCGGTTACGGACTGCCGGACTTCGCAGAGGAACTCAACTACGGAGTCGATCTATCAACCATCTGAGGGTGGTATCAGATTGATGGGGTGAAGGTGCCCCATCAACCATTAAATCCGTATACCCAAAAAAATTAAATATGAGTACCAACTCAGCATACGCTCAGCCCAGGAGGCTGAAGAAATCAATGATTTAGACAATGCGTTTAAGTCTCTTGAAAGAGCGCATATTTTAGGGCAGAGATATTTTATACCGCATATAGCGACGCACTGGCAGATGTTACGAATTGGGCTTAAACGCAATGATAATCGCGAGGTTATTGGTCAGATCGTCCGTTTGATAGCAACGGTTCCGGGTTTTATATTTGGTTGGGTTCCAAGGGGAAATCCTGGAGGCGCGAATATCTCTGCTTTAAAGCCAGTGCCCTTGCCAACTGACTTGCAACCCTTGCTAGCTGACAGCCCCATTTGGCGGGACGTCTTAATACGCCTGACTATTTACGCGGTTATCGTTTTAATCGTATTAGCATAAACACCCATACTATTGCCAAAACGTTCTTCGCTGCAGCCCAATGCTGCAGCGAAGCAGGTTAATGATTATTCCGTTTGCTGTTTGCGGTTATCGTTTTTGTGCACCCAATGATATAACACGGGCAATACCAACAATGTCAGCAAGGTTGACGAAATAATACCGCCAATCACCACTGTCGCCAGCGGGCGCTGCACTTCAGCACCGGTGCCAATATTAATCGCCATCGGCACAAAACCGAGGCTCGCGACCAAAGCGGTCATTAGCACAGGGCGCAACCGGGTAAGCGCGCCTTCCGTTATCGCTAACAGCAAGTCACCTTTCTCACGCCAGAGATCGCGAATAAAGCTCAGCATGACCAGGCCGTTCAGCACCGCTACGCCTGATAAGGCGATAAAGCCAATGCCAGCAGAGATTGATAAAGGCATACCCCTCAAATACAAGGCCAGCACGCCACCGGTAAGCGCCAACGGCACACCGCTGAAGATAATCAGCGCATCTTTTAATGACGCAAAAGCCATCACCAGAATACCTAAAATCAGCAGCAACGTAACAGGCACCACGATGCTAAGGCGCTGACTTGCTGACTCCAATTGCTCAAAAGTACCGCCATAATCCAGCCAGTAACCGGCTGGTAATGCAACGTCGCGGTTGATTTGGGCCTTTACCTCTTCTACAAAACTGCCAAGGTCTCGCCCACGCACATTCGCGGTTACCACTACCCGGCGTTTGCCATTTTCACGACTAATTTGTGCCGGCGCAGGCGATAAATCTAAGGTAGCCACTTCTTGTAACGGCACAAAGTCCCCATTTGGCAATGGCACCGGCAACACTGCCAGTTTGTCCAGATCGCGACGCAGGGTTTCCGGCAAGCGCACAATCAGCTCAAAGCGTCTGTCACCTTCATACAGAATACCGGCCGACGTACCACCAATTGCCGCTGCTACCCAATCCTGTAGTTCAACCACATTTAAGCCGTAACGGGCAAGCGCAGTTCGGTTGGGGATCACCGACAAGGTTGGCAAACCAGTGACTTGTTCCACTTTAGTATCCGCAGCACCTTGCACCTTGTTGACGGCTTGCAGAATTTGATTAGCGCTTGTAACCAGCTGATCTAAATCATCACCAAATACCTTAATACCCAGATCTGCCCGTACACCGGAAATCAGTTCATTAAAACGCATCTGAATAGGTTGGGTAAATTCATAGTTATTGCCAGGCAATGTCGCCAAAGCAGCTTCCATTTCAGTGACCAATTGGGCTTTGGTTTTATCCGGATTGGGCCATTCACTGCGCGGCTTTAATATCACAAAGTTGTCAGCCACATTGGGTGGCATCGGATCGGTCGCCACTTCTGCCGTACCAATTCTGGCAAACACTTTATCAACCTCAGCAAAGGTTTTGATCTTCTGCTCCAGAATTTCCTGCATTGCAACGGCTTGTTCTAAGCCGGTGCCCGGAATACGCATGGCATGTAAAGCGATATCGCCCTCATCAAGCTGAGGCAC
>CALKAR010000102.1 GCA_937988745.1 uncultured Peptococcaceae bacterium | reverse complement strand
CCTTTAACTTTTTCTTATCTATTTCGTACGCTGCGGATACCACTGCCGATTGAATTCGTTGCGGATTTCCTTATTCAGGATGCGCAGATAAGTACCTTTCATACCAAGGGACCGGGATTCGATCACATTGGCAGATGCCAGCTTCCGCAGTGCGTTAACAATTACAGACCGAGTAATACCCGCCTCATCGGCAATACGGCTTGCAACCAACAGACCTTCGTCACCATCGAGCTGCTCGAAGATCTTCTGCATAGCCACTACTTCTGAGTACGACAAGCTGTTAATGGCATTTCGGGCTGCCCGTACTTCTGCTGCTTCGTCTTCCTGCCGCTCATCCAGAACACGAGAAATAATCATACCTGCCGCTGTTGCTGCAAATTCACCAATGATCTTATCGGCATCATCGAAATTGCTTTCCTGTTTTACAAACAAAAGGGACCCAACACGTTCATCGGAACCAACTACAGGAGTTACCAATACAGACTCACCATGATCGCCATCCTGAACGCTCTGAGCAGCAACCCGATTAACGGTAGCCAAGAGCTCGCTGGGCGCTTCTTTAGTCTCCAACCAGTCTTGATCAAAGGGAGTATACTCTAGTCCCTCAGACACAGCATAGCCGAGGAGCTTTCCTTTTCTGCTGAATAAGTATATGTTTGCCCCGGAAACACCTTCCCGAATGGCCTGGCAAAATTCACCGAAATCTACTGAAGTCCCGTCCCGCTGCAACAGCTGGGTAAGGGGCTGCATTTTTGTCACCAGCATTATTTGTCCACCTTTCAGATACTGTCGAGGAATGTGACCTCTAATTTGATTATATTTCGAAATTTATCGAGTGTCAACGAAGACAGTTGTTAAATAGCGATAATTCGATACAATTGCGATGTTGCGCAACAATTTCATCAAAACTGAACGAAACTTTAATGGCAGGTATTTTAGGATTCGCGGGATTCAGGCAGCCTATACTTAATCACAAAAAAGCAAGACCTTCTACATAAGCGTAAAAAGTCTTGGCAAAGGGTTATCACCACGAGCCTAAAAAGCTCACAATGATTAGTATACCAGTCTGAATAATAAAGTCAACGCGCTGTGTGAAAATTCTCTCACGTTACTCCAAGTTCCAACTTCCCCGAACAGCAGCCAACCAAATCGCGATCACTGCAGCTAGAGTAAATAGGGCTGTCTCTAACACAAAACTAGACAGCTGCATGTTTTCCACGCCCATGATGAATCGAAATCCCCTCGCGACATACGTGGCTGGCAGAATTTTTCCTGCTGTGCGCAGAGACTGTGGGAGAAACTCCAAGGGAAAATAGACTCCCGAGACAAACATCATCAGGGTCATTAAGACGCTGGAAATCTCCGAAGCACTGCGGGCGCTCTTAGCAATCAGAGCGATTAGAGCACCAGCGCCAGCCATGATAATAGTTGCCAGCAGCAGATAAATCACAAATGCGAACCAGTTGATGTACAGATCAACTCCCAAGAAAGCCCGGCCCACTGACAATACAAGAACGGCGCTCAGCATACTCAATGCAATTCGCGTTGTGATTAGACCTGCTAAGAACTGGGGTCTTCCCATAGGAGTGGCTAGAAGCCGTTTCAACACAAAGCGCTCCTTCATGTACATGAAAGACGAAGAGATCAGAAATAAACCAGAGGACATGACCCCTACGGCAATGACTCCAGGAAACATATAGCTTACACTAGAGTAAGCCCGGCCGTGTGGAATGTGCCTAACTATATCGACAGTCACGAGCTCCTGCAGCTGCAGCCTCTCCTGATCGATGTAAGAACGCACACCTTCACTAATCTGCCGGTACAAACCGTTATCCTGAATCATGGCTGGATTCAGGAGTACTTCTAACGAAATACCATCCCAGGAAAGCCCAAAATCCGCCTCTTCGCGGGCAACCGCATGGGCGACAGCCTCTTCTGTAGAGTAGTAAGATACCTCAAGTCTCGAAAACTGTGCCAGCGCTTGCTCGAGCAAAACCTGAGCCTGATCATCTGCTCCTGAAAAAACCGCCACATCAATTGGGCGTTCCCCCTCTGTTCCACTTAGAATGGGCCCAAAGATAAGTAGAAACATCAGCGGCATAATGATTGAGAAGAAAAGCGACTGACGATCGCGCAGGAGACTGAGCATCAGAGCCTTTGTTACTGCTAGATAGCTTTTCACATTCATCCTCCTCTACGCATCCCACTTAAACGAGCGTAGACCGATCATTAGCGCGGCAAGAATATAACAAACTGGAACAAGCACATTGAGCCAGAAAGCTGTTGTCGACGGATACACTCCTAAACTGTCTCGCAGACCGTTCACTAGATAAGTTACCGGATTCGCTACCACTAAGAGCTTCAGTGGATAAGCCAGGTGGAGTACAGGAAAATAAAGCCCACCAAGAAACATTAAGGGATACATCAGCCCATTAGCGGCCGCGACAGCACTATTGGCCGTCTTGGCAATACCAGCAATTACGATTCCAAGCGACAGCATGGTGACGAGTGAGAGTACAAGAAAGAACAAAGGCTTCCATGATAATAAACTCAAGTGGACATCAAATAAAAGAGCTCCTGCCCCACTGATCAGCATAACCTGCACCACTGAGTACACTAGAATATAAAGGAGAATTCCGCCGAAGTACTGATCCGGCTTTAAGGGTGTGGCAAAGAAACGCCGCAGTATCCCTCGCTCCCGATCAAGCGCCAATCTCTGAATCATCGGTCCCAAACCAGAATTTAAGAAGACCATCAAAATGATTCCAGGCACAATATAGGCGGAGTAGCTAAACTGCTCCCCACCTGTTTGAGTACCTTCAACCTCACGATACACTGCCTGCACAGCGGGTACGCTGACAGCTCCCATGTGTCGGTTGAGTTCAAGATTTAGGGAGGCAAAAACCTGCTGCAGAGCTTCGCCAGCGACTTCAGACATAAATATCCCCTGTCTGATGTGGACTTCAACCTCATTACCTGTCGCATGAATTACAGCGTGCCGCTGACCTGTCTCTAAAGCGTCAAGCTCTTCGTTTAAAGAACTACCGTGATAGAGATTGAGCCAAAGTTCATCGGAGCCTGCCGTCTTTGTCAGCACACTTTCGACAAGCGAGCCCTCTTCCGCAACTAATCCCACATCGAACACTAACTGGGAGAGGGTATCATCGAGATTCCCGAAGATAGTCACCAGGATGAACAGCAGAAGACAAGGTAAGGAACACATCTTCTAAATTGGGACGGCGAACGGCCAAATGCTCCAACGGAACCTGGCAGGCCCTCGCCCAATCGACAATCTGCGCTAAGGCAGAAGCTGCATCCTCAGCATATACAGCCGCGCTATCAGGGCTGAGGCGTACATCTAGAGCCTCAGACAATGCTTCTAGCTGGTCAGCACTGATATTACCACGGCTGAATTCAATCACGTTTGCCTGACCTAGACTGTCTATCAGGGATTGGGGCGTGCCTTTTGCGATGATCCGGCCTTGATCCATGATGTATACGTAGTCTGAAAGCTGCTCAGCCTCATCCATGTAGTGAGTCGTAAGAAAAATCGTCTTGCCCTGCGCCTTGAGTGACTCGATCAGATTCCATATATTGCGGCGTGCCTGCGGATCAAGCCCCGTAGTTGGCTCGTCTAAGAAAATGACATCTGGATCATTAACTAAGGCAAGGGCTATGGCCAGCCGCTGACGCTGACCGCCACTCAAAGTTTCAACCAAGGCCTCTGCCTTGTCTTCTAGGCTGCAGATTTCGAGAAGCTGTGCTGTGCTCACTGTCTTGCTGTAAAAAGCTGAAAACATCTCCAGCATCTCTCTTACTTTGATGCGAGGCAGCAGGGTGGTTTGCTGCAGGACTACCCCGATGCGCTCTTTTTCTTTGCGGCCAATTCGCTCACAAGGCTTGCCCAGAAAGACAATCTCACCGCTGTCTGCTTCTCGGAGCCCCTCAAGAATCTCGACTATGGTGGTCTTCCCTGCACCATTTGGTCCGAGCAGAGTAAAGACCTGACCCCTAAGACAGTAGAAAGAAACCCCATCGACAGCCTTTACTGGTCCGTAGTACTTCTTCAGATTGCGCACTTCCAGCGCTTTTGCCATAAGGAACCCCCTCTACAAATCCGGTTCGGGATACTCTACAATTCTGCCATCATAGGTCCGCAGCACCACTTTTTCAGGTGATTGCGAGATCAAATACTGGGGTCCAACCGGAATCTTACCGCCCCCGCCTGGGGCATCAATAACGAAAGTCGGTACAGCCATTCCCGATGTATGGCCCCGCAATCCTTCTATAATCTCAATACCTTTAGCCACCCGTGTACGGAAATGTTCGATGCCTTCGGCTAAGTCGCACTGATAAAGATAATAAGGACGTACCCGCAGCTTCAAAAGCTCATGCACTAGGCGTTTCTGCACCTCGAGACTGTCGTTAATACCCCGCAGCAAAACAGTTTGGTTCCCCAGTGGGATTCCCCCGTCCGCGAGCAGTGCACAGGCTCGAGCTGATTCAGGTGTTATTTCCTTGTGGTGATTGAATTGGATATTGATCCAAATCGGATGATATTTCCGCAGCATAGCGACAAGATCAGGCGTAACACGGAACGGATTGGTCACAGGTGCCCGGGTGCCTATGCGAATAATCTCCACATGAGGAATGGCACGTATCTTTGCAATAATACGCTCCAGCTGTCTGTTGGAATAAATCAGGGGATCTCCCCCGCTGATCAGCACATCACGGATTTCTTCGTGCGATGCGATGTACGCAGCAGCATCCTCCAGTTCGCCTGTGGTCATCCCATGTTCCATCACCCCAACGCGACGCCGGCGCGTGCAGTGACGACAATAGGTGTGGCAGATCTCTGATACCAAGAGAACGACTCGATCGGGATAGCGGTGAATGATCCGCGGTACCGGAGAAAGACCGTCTTCATTGAGGGGATCCGTATACAGATGACTAACACCTCTGCTCTCCGCGGATAAAGGAATCACCTGCCGCCGAATAGGACAGTTCGGATCGGTACGGTCCATCAGTGAAGCAAAATAAGGAGTAACCCCCACGGTGAAAATCGGATTTGATACTGCTTCTTCTTCCTCGGGAATCAGATCGATGAACGCCGCCAGTTCGTCCTTGGTCCGCAAGCGGTTGCGCAGCTGCCAGCGCCAATCGTTCCACTTCGCAGAACATCCTAAACAGACAGACATTTCTTCACCTTCCTTCGACCATGGTTGGCACCATGACCGCATCTACCATACCGTGAATCAATTTCTTATCGATGGGACAGATAGTGGCTAGGATCCCTGCTAGATTAATCTCAGAGCCATTAACGAAGTAATATGGACATAAACGCACCCTACCGGGCATGGGCTGTACGACATCATGTTCACCATCGTAGAAGGCCGTTTCTACCTGGCGTGCTTTGCGAAACTCCTGAAGAATATAAGGCTGCTTTGGAAAACTCTCAAGTGCTTCGCCGAGCCTTGCACTCCACTCTTTCCGGGAAAGGTCATGCCCGATATGGACGCCTCTGCTCCCCCAGGCTGTTTCCGAAAAGCCGGAAACCTTCAGAACATATTCCCTGTTCGACTGTGAAGCCTCACCCAGCTGACGAAAATCCGTCACCGGTTCGCCATTGATTTCTAAGCCAGGAATAACTGCATGCGGAGGGAGCGGCCGGTTATCTACAATCCAGGTTCGAGGTATGATGCGCTTTAGTTTCGCATAATCGGACTCACCAAGATGTTCCTTCCACCAGTTGGCTAGCACAGGATGATGGAATAGCGCGAAGTTAAGTTTTTCTTCGAGGTACGCCTTAAGAGGCGGGGTCACCTGCACTAGACGTTTGCGAATGGCATATAGAATCAAATCTATTTTAGGAATGTTCTTCAGGTCAAACAGCTCGAAAAAGCGGTACAAAAATGTAATGTGCTGCAGACCTTTGTCAGAAGCGACGTAAAGTCCGTGTTCCTGGAAGATCAAGTCTTCAGGGGGAATGGCGAAAGCGGTAAGTCCTCGCTCTGTCAAGGCGTGCGCCAACCAGTCCATTTCGGCAAAATAATCCTGCGACTCTTCTGAAACTACGATCGCTACCACAGGATCCTCGTCTTGTACTTGGGAACAGATGGCCTGGGCAAAGCCATCTATAATCCCGTGGGAGCCACCCACTACATCATAACCGAGCCGTGTGTACACGCGGCTCAGTTCGGCAGTGAGTCCAAAACCACCTGGGACACTGTCAAGCTCAGTAACAGCCATCCCATCTTCAGTCAAGAGAATATCTGGGCGGATAATGAGGGGGTAATCTCGACGAAATCGCCGCATGCGGCCATAATCAAGCACCAATTCTGGTTTACCCAGCTCTAGGTATTCTTGAATCCAATGAGGCATCCGGCCCGCCGCTGATGCGAAGTATAACTCCTGGATACCCTGATAGAACCTCAGCAGCACCCTACCCAAACTCTCAATTTCTGCATACGTATCGGGATCAAGTGGAAAGGGCCGGGGTGAAATCCGAAAGGTTATATCTTGTTGCATCTGTTCGTGTACAAAGATACAAGCGTCCCTCTCTGAATTTACATGCAATGGGCAAATCACCTCATCTATGGCAATTTTTCTAAAAGAGTTCAATGCCGTCTGCCCGTTTCCTGCCGTTTCCAAGTATATTCGTCCTGCATACAAAAAAGCCCCGGCATGCGCCGAGGCTGTGAAACAACTTCTTATGATAAACTTGGACGGAACCGCTTCAGACGGAGGGCGTTGGATAAAACCGACACCGAGCTGAATGCCATAGCTGCCGCTGCAATCATCGGGTTGAGGAGCGGCCCACCAAAGGCGTAAAGCAGACCGGCGGCAATCGGTATTCCTGCACTGTTGTAAGCAAACGCCCAGAACAAGTTCTGCTTGATATTCCTGATAGTTGCTCGGCTGAGCTCTACAGCTGCGGGCACATCCATCAGATCACTGCGCATCAAAACAATATCGGCAGATTCCATAGCCACGTCTGTGCCAGAACCAATGGCAATTCCTACATCAGCTTGAGCCAGAGCCGGTGCGTCATTGATACCATCACCCACCATCGCTACCCGCTTGCCTTCAGACTGCAGTTTCTGCACTTCGCGGGCTTTGTCTTCAGGCAGCACTTCGGCAAGGACTCGATCTACACCGACCTGCCGGGCAATTGCCTGCGCAGTGCGCTGATTATCGCCTGTAATCATAGCAACCTCGATACCCATTTTGTGCAGAGCTTCAATGGCCTTCTTGCTGCTTGGCTTGATTACGTCTGCCACTGCAATAATCCCAACAAGCCTGCCCTCTATGGCAGCGTACATGGGAGTTTTCCCCTCTTCAGCTAGTCGATGGGATTCTTCTTCTAGAGTGATTTCTACACCCCGTTCGTCCATCAGTTTTTTATTACCTAGCAGAATCTGCTGGCCGTCGATACGTACTTCGATACCACGGCCGGGGAGCGCCTGGAAATCTTCTGCGGACAACAACTCCATGTTTTCTTTCTCCGCCTGCTGTACAATTGCAGCTGCCAGCGGATGTTCAGAACCCTTTTCAGCCGAAGCTGCCAGCTTGAGGAGTTCATCCCGATTTACATCTTGAACTGTAATTATGTCGGTTACCTGAGGTTTCCCTTCTGTAATGGTACCCGTTTTATCAAGGACAACCACATCTACTTGGTGTGTTGTCTCCAAAGCTACTCCACTCTTAATGAGAATTCCGTGTTCTGCGCCTTTACCAGTTCCGACCATGATAGCTGTCGGTGTAGCTAGACCCAGAGCACATGGGCAGGCGATAACTAATACCGAAATGAAGATGGTTAAAGAAAAGACCGCAGAATGACCGGTAATAAACCAAGCAAGCCCTGCTAAAACAGCAATAGCAATTACAATCGGGACAAAGTACCCAGCCACAATATCGGCCATCTTAGCGATTGGCGCCTTTGATCCCTGAGCCTCTTCCACAAGCTTGATAATCTGAGCTAGTACGGTGTCTCTACCGACACGGGATGCCTTAAAGGTGATCGTACCGTTCTGATTGATGCTGGCACCCACGACTTCGTCGCCGACCTCTTTTTCCACAGGTATACTTTCGCCGGTGAGCATTGATTCATCCACCGAAGTGTGACCACTTACAACTACACCATCTACAGGGATTCTTTCTCCTGGACGCACCAGGATTAGATCGCCGACTTCTACCTCTTCTATCGGAATGACCACTTCTTGCCCAGATGTTACCACAACAGCAGTCTTGGGAGCTAACCCCATCAGCTTCTTAATTGCCTCAGAAGTGCGTCCCTTGGCCACCGCTTCCAAGTATTTACCCAGCAATATGAGGGTCACGATTACGCCTGCAGTTTCAAAATAGAGCTCGTGGGCATAGCTGTGATCGCCTCCCAAGATCCGAGCCACGGCATAGAGTCCATACAAAAACGCGGCGCTGGTGCCGATGGCAATCAAGGAGTCCATATTAGGCTGCCGTCTGAACAGCTTGCTGAAGCCAATTGTGTAAAACCGATAGCCAGCCACCAGAACTGGAGCAGTCAGCAAGAGCTGAGCCAAACCAAATCCGACAGGATTCACATCAGGAGAAATGAAACCAGGCAGAGGCAGACCAATCATGTGACCCATGGAAATATAGAATAAGGGCACGGTGAAGATTGCCGAGAACAAAAAACGGTGCCACAGCGATTTGATTTCCTGGTTGCGGCGCTCCTGGTCAGCATCGGCCTCGGCCTCAGTTTCAATTTCCAAAGGCTCGTACCCGGCCTTGACTATCGCTTGCTTGAGAGACGATAACCTCACAATCTCAGGATTGTACTTCACAGTGGCCTTCTCAGTCGGTAAGTTGACATTGACCTCGGCCACCCCTTCGATACCAGCCAGCACACGGTCAACTGCGGCTACACACGAAGCACAGGTCATTCCCCGAATGGGAATGGTGACATCGCGCAGGCCACCAGAGTCTTCATTAACGGTATAACCTGCTTGTTCCACAGCAGCTTTTATCACTTCAATATCTATATCATCTTCATACTCGACATGGAGCTTCTCAGTCGCTAAATTGACATTAGCGCTGACCACGCCAGGAACCTTGCCTACGCTGCGTTCCACTGCGCTGGCGCACGCGGCACAAGTCATGCCAGCAACTGCGAGAGTATCCTTCTTCATGTTTCCACCACCTAGTGCGAATTAAAGGTACATATAGTCTACCCAGGAAGAAAGGTCCGGCAACACCACACCCCCCTGGGGTATTCTTTGAATTAATTATACTCCGCCTAGGTTATGTTTGTCAATCTGATATGCAAAAGATTGATGCCGGGTGAGCACAAAGGCCCGACCCGGCACCGGATGTAGGAAGGTTTTGAAAGAATGTTTATTGGATGGTACATTTGCTGAAGAAGACTGTACGTTTCGGATAGGTCCGTAATTCTCCTCCCAGCTCTAAGACGGTCTCTAGAGGCAAGTCTTCAGACGAATGGCCCACAGCTACCCTGAATTCGCCTGGTTCAGTAATCCACTCTCCTTCTTCGCTCAAGAAAGATAAGAGCTCAAGCGGAACGTGGAAGGTAACCCGCTGACTCTGACCGGGAGCAAGAAGTATGGACCGGAAGCCTTTCAATTCCATTGTAGGCCGCACTCGGGATGCGACTAGGTCGCTCACGTAAAGCTGCGGCACAGCATGAGCTTCCCGCTCACCTGTGTTTGTTACCGTGCAGGACACCACCAGCTCTTCCCCTTCAAAGGCAGCCTCTAAATCGGTGTATTCAAAGGTTGTGTAAGTAAGGCCGTAGCCAAAGGGATACAGCGGTTTACTGTCCATCGTTAGATAGTTCCGGTTCTTAGAGATAAACTTACGGTTATAGTGAACTGGAGTCTGACCTACATGTTTCGGAATTGATACAGGCAGACGTCCGCTGGGACTATAATCGCCAAAGAGAACGTCCGCTACCGCATGACCACCCTCTTCACCAGGGAGCCATGCTTCCAAGATGGCGGTAGCATTCTTCTGGAGCCAAGGCAGTGCCAGAGGCCGTCCATTAACCAGCACCACAATGGTGGGCTTGCCTACCGCAATAACTTGTTCCACGAGCTCCTGTTGGACACCGGGGAATCCTAGATCGGTGCGGTCCTGGAACTCTCCATCAGAGTCGAGCTGATCCACTTCCATCTCGCCGCTCAGGTAGCGTTCATCTTCGCTCAGCGTATTGACGCCGGAAAGTCCAGATCTACCACCCACTACCAAGACGACAACATCCGATTCCTCCGCAGCCTTAACAGCTTCAGGGATGCCAGAGCGGTCTTGGCCTAAGATAGTGCAGCCTTCTGCGTAGTTGATCTTTGTACCGCTGCTGACGGCAGCCTTAATGCCATCCAGTACGCTCACGATGCGGACTGCATCCTCTGCCCGGTTGACATGGGCGCTGTATGCGTAGTCTCCTAAGAGATTGCGCGTAGACGCAGCGTTGGGACCAATAACCGCAATCGAGCCAATGTCCTTCTTAAGCGGCAGGATATCCCCTTCATTCTTGAGGAGCACCATAGTGCGACGGGCAGCCTCGCGAGCCATGTTACGCTGTTCAGGTGTTTCAAACTGGTCTGCTTCCCGCACCTCTGGAATAATGGGGTTCTTGAAAATTCCTAGTGCAAATTTGACTGCCAGATGGCGCTCAACGGATAGATCAATGACTGCTTCATCAATCTTACCTTCCCGTACGGCCGCTAACAGCCTGTCACCGTAGCACTGGGTTTCTGGCAGCTCAATGTCAAGTCCAGCCTTAAGAGCCATTACGCCGGAAGTCTGCTCATCTGGAGAAACCTTGTGATCGGTGTTGAGCATAGGAATGCTCCAATAGTCTGCTACTACGACGCCTTGGAAGCCCCATTCGTCACGGAGAATCTCAGTCAGAAGCTTCCGAGAGCAGGCACACGGCACACCGTCCCAATCATGGTAAGCATTCATCACCGACAGCACACCCTGTTCCTTAATGACAGCTTCGAAAGGCAGCATGTGCTGTTCCCGCATCTCGAACTCAGATACATGGACCGGAGCATGGTTGCGTCCGCCTTCGCAAACGCCATGACCGGCGTAGTGCTTCAAGGTTGCAGCAACACCTGTTTCTAAATCATCACCATGAAGTCCCTTTACATAGGCATTAGCCATAGCGGCTACAAGATAAGGATCCTCGCCAAAGGTTTCTTCTACTCGGCCCCACCTCAGGTCGCGAGCTAAATCGAGTACCGGCGACAGTCCTAGATGGGCACCTGCTGCCCTCATCTGGGACCGGGTAATCTTTGTTGTCTCTTCCATCAAATCCGGATCAAAAGAGGCGGCCATCCCAATATTCTGTGGAAAAGTTGTTCCGCCTTTAGCCATAAATCCAGAAAGGCACTCTTCATGAAAAAGAGCTGGTATGCCGAGGCGAGTGTGGTTAATCAGATAGTCTTGAATTTCATTGGCAGCCCGCGCTGCTTCTTCTGGACCCATATCACTTGCACCAGCGAGGCGGGTAATCTGTCCGATACCGTGGCGCAGAAGTTCTTTACCCTTCTCGCTTAATCTGCCGTTTTCTAAGAGTTTGTCTGGCCCATAAGAGCCTAGTTGTGCGACTTTCTCCTCGAGAGTCATCTGCTTAAGCAGTTCGCGAGCTTTTGCGCGATGTTCTTCTGTGATCCACTGCTTACCCAAATCGATCCTCCTCCTCATTTATTTGAGGTTGGCGCCACAAGAGCGGCGCACAACCAATTCTGCCTCCAGTTTTACTTTGACTGTCTTGCGCATCGGGTTTTCAATCAGCCGCACTAATTCTTCAGTCGCGATGCGGGCTAGGTCGGTGTACGGAACCCTGATGGTGGTTAAGCTCGGTTCAACATATGAAGCCAAGACTATATCATCAAAGCCGACGATTCGAACATCCTCTGGCACTCTTGCTCCACGGCGCTGGAGTACTCGCATACAGCCGATTGCCATCATGTCATTGGCGGCAAAAATGCCATGCGGCAACTCTTTCTGCTGCAGCAAGTACTCCGCGCAGCGCTCACCTGATGGTTCATGAAAATCTCCCTGGAAAATGACAATATCATCCTCAGCTATGCCGTTATCGCGGCAGGCCTGGATGAAACCCTTCCTGCGCTCAATTGCATCTCGCGCATCTTTCGGACCCGCCAAATGTAGTACCCGTTTGCATCCCAATTTGGCCAAATGTTCGCCGGCACGGTAACCACCCGCGTAATCATCAACGGCGACATAGCTCTCTGGGGACCGGGAATCGGTGGGCGGTTTTGATAGATGGAAATAGGGAATGCCCACTTTCTTGAGATGGTCTACATAGGTCCGCTCCATCTCGTAGAAGCTCCCGATAATCAGTGCCCCTTCAAAACGGCGCGTTGCAATTTCCCAACGAAGGAAAGACGACAGCTCGCCTTCTGGGGTACCGAAATGAAATACCAAATGATAACCTAAGCGTTCGGCAGCCACATAAATGGGATGCAGATACATCATGGCATACTGGCTGTCCCGCTGAGTTTGTGTCGGCGATGTGCTTGGCCAGGTCACCAATACAGCGAGTGTCTGTTTCAGCTTGTTTCCCGTACGTTTCTGGTAGCCAAGTTCAGCGGCTACCTCCAATACGCGCGCTGCTACTTTGGCGTTGACTGTCTGGTGGCCATTCAGCACACGACTGACTGTAGCCAGAGACGTCCCAGAACGGGCTGCAATATCTCTCAGTGTTGCCATGGACTCGCCCCTTAGTTTTTCTTGGAGATTTTACATATACTTGCCAAAGTTCTTCTCGATGTTACGTACAACTCCTTCTTTGTTTCAACTTTTTCAGATATAGAATTCAAGGTATAGGAGCAAAGGCACTGTAGCACCATAAAAAAGGGGTGCTCCAGGTGAATTTCTGGCAGGGACAGCCCACTTTGACCGTAATAGGTTGGATTCTACGGGCAGTGGTAACCGTAATGTGGCTGATGCTGATTTCCAAACTGATGGGTCAGCGAGAAGTAGGCAGCATGAACATGTTTGACTTCGTAGTAGCGATAACCATCGGCAGCGTGGCCTCGTCGCACTTAGTAGACAGCGAAGTACCCATGATGGGTTCACTTATCAGCATTGCCGCCATCGGAGCTGTGGATATTGTCCTGGCTTTTTTGAGCCTAAAGCACTCCCGACTTCGCAGAGTTGTACAGGACGAGTCTATCATGCTTATTGAAAATGGTCAGATCCGCTATGACATGCTGGCCAAAACAATGTATAATCTAGATGATCTGCTCGCTGGACTGCGGTTAAAGAATTATCCTAACATCCATGATGTTGAATTTGCCTTTCTAGAACCAAATGGTCAGCTGAGCGTGATCCCCAAATCGCAGGCTCGTCCTGTTACACCAGCCGACTTAGGGTTGGCGACTGAGTATGAAGGCAGGCCGGTCGTACTCATAGAAGACGGAAACATCTTAGCTGGTAATCTTAAAGACATCGGCTTAACTAAGAAATGGCTCTTCGATGAACTGGCGAAACAAGGAATCCATGATCCTCAAGACTTAGCAGCAGTCATCTTGGATACTAAGGGTAGGCTTTATATCGGGAGGAAGATTACCGAGGATATGAAATGAGCAAAAATCCAGCCCAAGGGATTGACTTTTTCGCGGTTCCGTGGTAACCTAATATTTGTCGAAACGAGATGCCGAAGTGGTGGAACTGGCAGACGCGCTGCGTTCAGGGCGCAGTGGGCAGTAGCCCGTGTGGGTTCGAATCCCACCTTCGGCACCATATGAAATTAACCCCAGCACAGCTGGGGTTTTTTGTTGCATGATTAGTGAAAGTCCATACCGATCCTAGATGTATATGCAGCGAGCTCCATTGTAAGTGATTAAGTCCAAATCTTTTTCAATATGCTCTGGCAACATGATTTGCGCTAAGTGAATGCCGTTATCCAGAATGTTCATCATATTACCGTTGTCCATGGGGTACCAGGGATCATTGATTGAATCCTGCGCAAACGCGATATTAATCCCCTGTCGCCACTTATTTCAGAATGTTAACATCTATTAGGGCGAAAGATCCCGACCATAAGACTCTCTTGTATTAGTTCAGAACAGGTAAATTTGATATCGTGGTGAATTCAGCATAAATAGAGGATTAAGGGTGGTCCTGGTTATGAATAGAGATAGAGCTTTTGCTGCTGTTTTTTCCAAAGGAAGAATAGCCATGGTCAAAGTAGTCGAAGGCGATAGGTCTTATTGGACACTGCCCGGAGGAGGAGTTGAAAAGGGTGAAAGCCATGAAGAAGCGGCAGTTCGGGAGGTAAGGGAAGAAATAAACCTGGACATCAAGATCTTAAGATTCCTGTTCGAGCGAAAATACACAGCCGGGACTGAATATTGTTATCTTGCTGAACCTCAAAGTGATGAGCACCTCATTCGCGTTGGATATGACCCGGAGTTGGATGCAAATGAACAGGTGCTTAAGCAGGCTGAATGGGTATCAATAGATAAGGTTAAAGATGATATACACGTCTCCAGAGTGATAGCATCATTGAGCCAAGAGGAAATTGAAAAATACAGTACTTGAACTGTAAATCCTGCTGCAGAAAACAGATCCACTGAGGAGGCTTAATCAATGTACGCAGTGGAAGCTTTCTTTAGCGCAGAACTCGAAGAAGCTGTGAAAAAGATGTGGCGCAGTCTATCGGAAGCAGGTCTGGACTCCAGTATGATCTCAATCAAGGATGTAAGGCCACATATCACACTGGCGACGTACAGCACTTTGCCGGTGGAAGATTTTAAACGACTCTTTGATACCTTCAGGCAAT
>CALKAR010000101.1 GCA_937988745.1 uncultured Peptococcaceae bacterium | reverse complement strand
AAAATCAGACAACGTTATGACGAGGAATTCCGCAAAAATGCGGTTAAGCTCAGTTTATAAACGCTAATATAAAACTGATCCATTTGAAGGACAAACGCTAACGTAAAAGTGATCCACTTTAATCAGACTCCTGTATATTGAAGGTACCAACCACTTCACGTACAGGAGGTAAGGAGATGATCAAAGTGGATCAGTACCAGCTTATCAGAAAACTCTATGCCGTAGAAGGGCTTTCTCAACGGGAAATAGCCAGAAGGTTAGGGATTTCCCGGAACACTGTCAGAAAGTACTGCAAGGGCGAACACATGCCCTTCGACAAGACTTCTCGAAACCGGCAGCGGACAGTTATTACCCCAAAAGTGGAAGAGTTTATCAGAGAATGCCTGAATGAAGATGAGAAAGAACAGGTGGTCAAGCAAAAACATACTGCCAAGCGGATCTTCGATCGACTTGTCCAAGAGTTGGGCTTTTCAGGCGGGGAATCAACTATCCGGCATTATGTCAAAGAACTTAAGGATAAGCCGGCAGAAGCCTTTGTTCCCCTGAGCTTCGATCCAGGTGAAGCTATACAAGTTGACTGGGGAGAAGCGGTTATCTACTTGAGGGGTCAGAAGACCAAAGTCCACCTCTTTTGCGGCCGATTGTGCTTCAGCGCCATGCCGTTTGTCATGGCCTTCCCCTATGAACGGCTGGAAGCCCTAATGGAAGGACACATCGAGATGTTTGAGTTCTTCGGCGGTGTATCGCGGCGCCTCATTTATGACAACATGCGTACAGCCGTACAGGATGGCTGGGGCAAGTATGTCCGCAAACTGAATGAGCACTTCCGCCAGCTCATGGTGCACTATGCAGCGCAGGCCGAGTTCTGTAATCCTGGGAAGGCGAATGAAAAGGGCTTGGTTGAAGGCCTAGTACGCTGGTTTCGCCAGAATATCTTGGTCCCAATACCTAGAGTTGACAGCTATGAGGAGTTGAACCAGCTCTTTCTTGAGCGTTGCCTGGCATATCAAGCGCACAAGATCCGGGGCCGCAGCAAGACTGTGGGGGAATATTTCGCCATTGAGCGGGACAAGCTTACTCCGCTGCCGCTGCAGCGTATGGAGCCAATTAGACAGGCCGTTGCCCGCTGCAACACCTTCTCCACTGTTTGCTTTGACACGAACCGTTACTCTGTCCCCATTGAGTACGTGGGTAAAGAAGTTACAGTGAAAGCAGGAGTCTTTGAGGTAGCCATATGGCACCGGGGCAAACAAATCGCCAGCCACCCCCGCCTCTATGAGCGAAATGGCGTTCAGTACAAGCTCGAGCACTATCTCCCGCTCTTGGAGAAGAAGCCACGTGCAGTGTGGAACGCTCAACCAGTAAAATCTATCGGCCTGCCCTCTGCCTTTTGGGATTTTGCAAAAAAGCTGGGTAGCGACTATGAGGTTGTCAAGTTGCTGAAGCTTTTGGCTGAGTACGGCCTGCCAGCCCTTCTCGTAGGCATGGAGGCTGCGGCCAGTGTCGGCTCCTATGCTTACGAAGCGGTCCGAACTAAACTGGAGCAGGGCCAGTACTCCACCAAGGTGGACAAGCCCATCCTCAACCCCGTTCAAATCAAGCAGGTTGACCTTTCGGCGTATGATTCCATGTTAGCGGGGGGTGAACCCGCGTGAACGCAGCCATCGAGCGCATACGCCTCTATGCTAAGCAACTTAAGCTTCCCACCGTCGCCCATCCTGAGCAACTGCTTCGGGAGGCCCATGCCAGCCAATGGAGCTACGAAGAGTTTCTTGCCCAGCTATTACAGGCAGAGGCGGAACAGAGAAAGGAGAATCAACGGAAACGACGGATTAAGGCAGCCAAATTCCCCTTGCTGCGAACACTGGATACGTTTGAACTCGAGAATCTAGAACACGTTAAGCCAGAAACCATCTGGAGCCTGGCAGACAACAACTACATAAGACGTCATGAAAACATCATCTGTATGGGTAACCCCGGGATGGGCAAAACCCATCTTTCGATAGCCTTAGGTATTCTGGCCTGCAATGATGGCTTCCGAGTACGCTTCTACAGCGCTCCGGCTTTGGCCAACGAACTAGTGGAGGCCCAGGAGAACCATTCATTAAGCAGGCTGCAAAGACAGCTTTCCAAAGTGGATCTCCTCATTCTTGATGACCTGTCTTACCTGAGCTTTTCCAGACAGCAATCGGAGCTGTTGTTTCAGGTGATCTCTGAGCGGTCCGAGCGCGCCAGCCTGGTGATCAGTACGAACCTGGAGTTCTCCAAATGGGTCCAGTTCTTTGGAGATCCGATGTTGACCGCTGCTTTGGTGGATCGGGTCACACATCGAGCACACATCCTCAACATGAATGGGGAATCCTACCGTCTCAAAGAAGGCAGGGCACGACAAGTCAAGGTGGATCAGCCTTAGACGGCCATGTGGATCACTTTTAGACCAGCGCGAGTGGATCAGTTTTAGACAGCCAGTGGATCACTTTTATGTTGACGATCGCAACGAGAGTACTGATTTTTTATGAGCTATTTCCCGACAGTCCCTTAGTACTTATTAAAAATGAATTTCATACCTTACTAGAATACTACTTTCTCTTCTATAAAGTCTTCAAAGCTATCAACCTCTTCAAAGACTACTTCTGTGTCCAAAGCCTCAAAGTGTTTCTTTCCGCATTGAATTTTACCGCTTTCTTTTAG
>CALKAR010000100.1 GCA_937988745.1 uncultured Peptococcaceae bacterium | reverse complement strand
AGAGAGACCGTTTTGTGCTCTCTGGCGGGCACGGTTCCATGCTGCTGTATTCTCTGCTTCACCTAGGCGGCTACGATGTCTCTCTGGACGACTTGCGTAATTTCAGACAGCTAGGTTCCAACACACCTGGTCATCCTGAGTATGGCGATACAGATGGTGTCGAAACCACCACCGGGCCTCTGGGACAGGGGATCGCAAATGCTGTCGGAATGGCAATCGGTGAACAGATGGCTGCAGCACGTTTTAACCGACCCGGCTATCCCATCGTCGATAATTACACCTATGTATTGGCCGGAGATGGTGACTTTATGGAAGGTGTCAGTGCTGAGGCTTCTTCTCTGGCTGGGCACCTTAAATTGGGCAAGTTGATTGTGATTTATGACTCAAACCGCATTACTATTGAAGGATCGACTGATTTAGCCTTCACTGAGTCTGTGAAAGATCGTTATGCCGCTTATGGCTGGCACATTCAGGAAATTGACGGTCACGATATCGAACAGATCAAGGCTGCGATTGCCGAAGCTAAAGCGGTGGAGGATAAGCCAAGTCTAATTGTAGCGAAGACCACGATTGCTAAATGGGCTCCAACTAAAGCCGGTACTGCGGCTTCGCACGGTGCTCCGCTTGGAGAAGAGGAGATCAGGGGGCTCAAGCGGGCAATCGGTCTGCCTGAAGATGAGCAGTTCTATGTGCCTGAGGAACTGCAGGATCTGCCGGCTGCCATGCACGAAAGAGGCAAGAAGCTCGAGGCTGAATGGAATGAGCTTTTTGCGAAATGGTCAGAAGAATATCCAGAGCTAGCTGAGAAATGGCACCGCTGGATGAATGGTGAGGTCCCATCAGACATCGATGATGTAGTCAGAATGTTCTCCGTAGGAGATAAGCTGGCTACCCGCGCTGCCAGCGGCAAGGTCTTGAATGCCATTGCTGACAAAATGGAAAACCTCATCGGTGGTTCCGCTGATCTGGCCCCATCGAACAATACCCATTTAGATGGTAAGGGAAATGTGCAGGCAGGCGACTTCTCTGGACGCAACTTCAACTTTGGCGTTAGGGAACATGCCATGGGGTCAATCATGAATGGAATCCACCTCTATGGCGGCTTTAGAGTATTCGGCGGTACCTTCTTGGTGTTCAGTGACTATATGCGTCCTGCCATGCGTCTTGCAGCTCTAATGAAGCTGCCTGTGGTCTACGTGCTGACCCATGACTCGATCTACGTTGGGGAAGACGGGCCAACGCATCAGCCAATTGAGCATACCGAATCGCTGCGCCTAATTCCCAATATGCGTGTTTACCGTCCTGCTGATGCAGAAGAAACTGCGTGGGCTTGGGTTGAGGCTCTCAGACGGGAAGATGGTCCAACGTGCTTGGTTCTAACCAGACAGGGACTGCCTGTGTTTGAGAAGCCAGACGGTTGGGACTTCCGGCGCGGTGGATATGTTGTACGCGAAGGCAAAGCAGGTGACCAGTTGGTACTAGCTGCAACCGGAAGTGAGGTCTCGCTGGCTCTTGAAGCTGCTGACATTCTTGAAAGCCAAGGTATCGGAGTACGGGTTGTATCGATTCCGAGCGCTGAAGTATTCTACGCGCAGGATGAAGAATACTGCCGCAGTGTACTGCCTGATGGAGTTCCGGTCATGGTAGTAGAAGTCGGCGTTTCCCGTGGCTGGTACAGTCTCAAACCCGGTGGTAAGATCGCAGTATATGGGCTTGATAGGTTTGGAATGAGCGGTCCTGGAAACCAAGTTGCAGAACACCTTGGCTTCACAGCTGAGGCGCTTGCCGCAGAAGCCGCATCGTTCTTAAAAGCTAACTAAAATAGACAACACAGAGGTTTCTCGCGCTCCGCGAGGTGCCTCTGTGTTTTTTTATAGTTTTATCGTCTAGAAATTGGTAGGACCGCCTGGAAACTGGCTTTGATAGCCCGAGAACTTTTGCTGCTGCTGAGCAACATGGGCAGGCTCCTCAACTTCTAAGGTGTACCAGCCCTTAGCGAACATCAGGTTGAACACTTCTCGAGCCGCTTGATGGGTTTCATTTAGAATTTGCATCACATCGCGGTAGAGACTCTGGTGACTGGCTTCTCTAACGAAAACGTTCAGTCCATCAGTTAGATATTTCTCGGTGAGAAGCATATCGTTGAGACGGTCTCGATCGTTCATATCTGGAGTTTTCGGCTGTTGGACAGATGGATTTTTTACAGTCGGCGGTTGAGCGCCGGGGTAATTTTGATGACCGCCGTACATACCCTGCTGTTGATAGTGCATTATTGTGCCTCCCTTGGATTACTGATATTTCTGGGTATATGATTGAGAAGCTTGATACTGCTGCTGAGGCCGGTAATGATTCAGCAGCGTCTGATAATGTCTTTGGTGCATTGTGGCAAGCTGTTCGAGTTTCTGCCTAATTTGAGGATCTTGACTTTCGCCAGCCATCTTGTGAGCCTTTTTGGATGCGAGGAGTTCCCAGCTCAACGCATCGCTGATGTATAAGGAATCTTTTACAGACAAGATTTCAGGTGGCTGGGAAAACGTCTGCTGGTTTCCCTGTTGGTTAAACTGATTGTGGTACATAGACAGCCTCCTCTAAAGTTAGTTGCACCAATATATTGCCCTGAAACAAAAAACTTACACCTCTGAAAAAGGAAAGGAGGAACGAGCAGAGAAATAAATACTAAGTGACCAACTAATGGATTATTTTCCCTTGTAGATACAAGCTATAAGAGGAAACTGCTATATTCTGAAGGGGGCATACTCAGTGAGCGAATTGATTGATAACAGAAAACATCGCCAGGAAGTCCTAAAAGGGATTATCCGAGATATTCACGCCGGGGCTAACGTTGATGATGTTAAGGACCGGTTTGCCGAATTGCTCAGCCAGGTAGGTGCCGCAGAGATTTCTGCTATTGAGCAGGCACTCATTGACGAGGGGCTGCCGATCGAGGAGGTACAAGCTCTCTGCAGTGTTCATGTTCAGGTCTTCCGTGAAAGCTTAGACCAGCAGCGCGCGGCAGGTGACGTGCCGGCAGCGGCAGAGTCTCATCCAGTAACATGGTTCCAAGATGAGAACAAGATGATTACTGCATTAGTGGAGAGCATCAAGGACGTCGTTACACGGATCAGTGAAAAACCTGCAGGGACTGATATCAGTGCTGAGTTGGCTGAATGGCGTAAGAAACATACCGAGCTAGGAATTTTGGATGCCCATTATGCTCGTAAGGAGAACATACTCTTCCCATATCTTGAAAAACACGGGATTACGGGGCCGCCTTCAGTAATGTGGGGTGTCGATGACGAGATTAGGGCAGCCATTAAGGATATCAGCAAGATTATTCAGGAAGCAGACAAGCAGGCTAACCCTAGATTGAATCGCGCTATCGCTGATCAGGTTGTTCCAACTCTTCACGAAATTTCCGAGATGGTGTACAAGGAAGAAAACATTCTCTTCCCGATGTGCTTGGAAACTCTCACCCAAGACGAGTGGAACGAAATCAAGGAGCAGCTTAAAGATCCTGACATGGCTCGCTATCAGGCCCCAGGTCAAGCTGATGAGGTGGGCAGCACAGCTGACGGTGTGATCAACCTGGATGTTGGTACCGTTACTGTTGAACAGATCAACCTTCTTCTTACGCACCTGCCCGTTGATATCACCTTCGTAGACGAGAACGATGAGGTAAGATACTTCTCTTTAGGCAAGGAACGTATCTTTGAACGGACACCAGCTGTAATTGGCCGCAAGGTGCAGAACTGCCATCCGCCGCAGAGCATGCACGTGGTAAACCAGATTGTGGACGATTTCAGAACGGGCAAGCGGGACCGAGCAGACTTCTGGATTCAGCGCGGTGACAGCTTTATTCTTATACAATACTTCGCAGTGCGTGATAAGGATGGACAGTACCGTGGTACTCTGGAAGTGACCCAAGACGCCGCTTGGGTGCGGAGCCTTGAAGGCGAGAAGCGGATTTACGATGAGGAGTAACACTCTTTAATAAAACGCATTTGGATAATCCCTCCAAGCTTGACCGATACTATCTTTACCAGTAATGCGGTCGAGCAAGGAGGGCTTTTATGTATTCTGCAGCCGTGGGCACGATATTAACAAGGGAAAACGTTGTGCCAGTGGTAGAAAGACGCATCCAAGAAGCAATCTGTTCTGATGGGCCGACGCGAGCAGTAATGGATCACGTTCTATCGAGTCGAGGTAAGATGCTTAGGGCACAGCTTGTCTTCCTAACCAGCGGTCTGTGGGGAGGAGTCTCGACTCAGAAGGCCGTTAATGTAGCGGCCGGTGTGGAACTTATTCATCGAGCATCGCTCATCCATGACGATATAGTCGATGAAGGCGTGCTTCGAAGAGGTAAACCTGCAACATACCGTGTGTTCGGAACCAAGGAAGCTGTTCTAGCAGGAGATTACCTTTTTGCCATCGCCTTCGAATTATTTGCCGAGAGCGGTGCTGCTATTCTTTCCATTATGAGCAGGGCGATTGGCGAAATGAGCCGCGGCGAAATTGATGAACTCCTCGAGCCGTGCCGTACTGCACAACAATACTGGAGCTATATTCATCGGAAAACCGCCGCCTTGTTAGGAGCCTGTTGTGAAGCCGGAGCACTTCTTGCAGGCCAAGCGGAACACTGGGCCGGTCTCCTGCGTGAATTTGGTGAAGCGGTCGGTGTAGCGTTTCAGCTTACCGACGATGTTCTTGATTACCGTGGTTCTACCGAGAAACTTGGGAAACTCATTGGCGAGGATTTTTGCTCCGAAACATGGACCCTTCCTATAATTCTGGCTCACGAGCGGGGCCTAATTGCTCATGATTGGCATGCCCTTGGTTTTGACAGGGTACAGCAGCTTCTCAGTGAGAGCGGCATTCTTGATGAGATTTGGGGTATGGCTGAAGAAACCATGAACCGAGCGAGGCGCGTTCTTGATGAACTTCCTCAGACCGAGGCAGAATTGGAACTCCGAAGGCTCTTAGATGCTATTGCGGTTCGTCAATCCTAGAGTATGCTGAAGCGGCGAAGTGCCGCGCAGGCAGGAAGCAGATAGGAGGCACGTGAGTTTCTGCTCAGTTCTTTGAAGACTAGCTCCTGTTTCTGCATTCTTACTTTCGGATCGGAGCCATATAGGGCGATGAGTCCGTCGATTACCGTGTGATGAAAAGACGCATGGGGAAGATTCTCAGCTCGCAGGTGGCTTTCCCAGACAAGCTGTTTCAAAGAATCGAGGAGCTTGTCTGGAGATGAGTAATAGAATGTGAAGTTGAGGTCACCGTGATGTCTGTCTTCTTCTTGGTCGATTAGGTAATCAAGAAGGATATGAAGCGCTTGAATATAGGGGAAATAAGCCTCTAAGAGCGGTCCGACATTGGTTTTTGTTTCGATGCTGGACAAGGCAAACAGAGCAAAAATTCCCAAGGTGGAGCCAGCGGCTGCAGCCCACTCCTGCCAGAGCTTCTCTCTTGGGAAGGATGCATCTATCCATTCTAGCAGCATTCTTTCTCTTTCCGGTCCGGCATGTTTTCGGCTCTGCAGCTCACAGTAGTATTTTCCCAGGCGCAGTGCGGCAGGCTGGTAAGCCGCATACTGCGGTAGAGCTGCCAATGCCTCCTGACAGGCCATCACCAAACGCGGAAGATATGTTTCCTCTTGATAGGGATAGTCTCGGTAATAATCTTGCAGGGCTTTGCCTGGCATAAGGGCGTCTAGGAAGCTTTGATGCAGCCGTCGAAAGGCTTTATCGTTGGTGACAGAGAGCCGATCGCAGAGGTTATCGAGGTAGTCACTTATCGTCTGGAGAGCAACTACGGCCCGCAGAACGAGCGTGGTGTCCGCTCCAGGATAAAGAGCATAAACCGCTCCCCCAATGCAGTGAAACTCTTTGTTTTTTAGGCTTGCTTGTGCCTGTTCTCTGAGCGGGGCAGGCAGCTGTGCGGCAAGGTGCTTCCAAGGCTCTAGTTCTCGCCTCACCCTGGGAAAGAGACGAATATATCTGTTTATGAGCTGCAGCTTTTGTAGAACACTCATCGTCTATTCCTCCTACCAGTTAAGGTACCCAGGGTGGGTGAGCGTTAGTCAGAGTTTTCCTGTGCAGGGAATACACAACAGAAGTCGAAGTAATTGCTCAAGCGAATGTGGGGAAGGAATGATGCTTATTACTAATATGGAGTCTCTTGTGTTTGTGGACGTAGAAACAACGGGCCTGAATCCCTTTGCCGACCGGATAATTGAAATTTTCATGCTGAAATTGTGGGATTCGGGTGAAGTTGCGGAATACGGGACGCTGATTAACCCAGGACGGCCCCTGCCAGAGATAATCACTGAGATTACCGGTCTAACCGATGAGGATTTAGCTCACAGCCCCAGCGAGGCAGAGGTTGCCCAGGATATACGCGAGTTCATTGGCGACGGTACGTTAGTTGCCCATAATCTCCAGTTTGATCAGCGTTTTCTTAACGCGATGTTTCGACGAACCAGACAGTCCCCTCTTCCTAAGGGTGGTATAGACACGCTGGCACTGGCTCGAAACCTTTTTCCTAAACTATGCGTCTATCCTGGTGGAGGAGGGAGCCACAAGCTGAGCAACTTAATGTATCATTTTGGACTCGATGGACTGTACAGCAACTCCCATCGTGCCCGCGATGATGTCATGCTTTTGGTTGAGGTATATCGCCATCTGCGGGATCATGCTCTTGGCCGCAGCGGTGTAACATATCCGACGGAAGTTACCCACGGCTGCCCGGTCTGCGGCTCTGCAATGCGCATCGAAGTGGGAAATACCCAGTACACTCTGATTTGCACTAAGGAACCGGAGTGTGCAGGAAAACTGGTTGTTTAGGGTATTGACATATACCCCGTGGGGGTATATAATGAGAATGAAAATCAAATGAGGGAGGCTGTGTCATGCCAGCAACAATTACTGACAGCAATTTCAAGAGTGAAGTATTGGAACACCAGGGTGTTGCATTTGTTGACTTTTGGGCTCCATGGTGCGGTCCCTGCCGGATGGTTGGGCCTATTATAGATGAATTGGCCACGGAATACGATGGCAAAGTGAAGTTTGGAAAACTGAACGTAGATGACAATCAAAAGAGCGCCATGGCTTATGGTGTTATGAGCATTCCCACTATGGTGATCTTCAAGGATGGCAAAGAAGTTGACCGTCTTGTGGGAGCCATGCCAAAGCAGGCTATTGCTTCTCGCATCGATCAATGGCTCAGCTAAAGCTAG
>CALKAR010000099.1 GCA_937988745.1 uncultured Peptococcaceae bacterium | reverse complement strand
TTCCAGCCGCGCGGCCGCCCCGGCCCCGGCCGCGACCAGCGCGACGGGAGGGCCCGCTGCCAGCCCGCGCGGGCCCCGGGAGAGGAGAAGGCGGAGGGCGCTGGCCCCCAGCGCACGATGAACCCGCAAAGCCGGGCTTTCCTCCAGAACAGCCAGCAGCGATTGACCGATGATGGACGATGCCGCAAAAAGAAGGCACAGTGCCAGGGCCACCCTGGACAGAATCGTCATCTCGCGGACGAGAGGCGTCCGCGCCACGCGCACGTCCGTGCCGGCCACTTCTCGATAAAGTACCGGTGTGACCACGGCGTGCAAACCACGGTCAACCAGCCATGCACGAAGCACATCCAGCTGCTGGGACACGCTTTGTTCCGGCTGCAGGCGCGCGTACACCATGTTGACATCGTAATTTCCGCTCCCGCCGGATAGGGCAGGGCGAGAAAGAGCGTAATAGACGGGTCCTTCGCCTTCGTAAACGCCGACGATGGTATACGGCCGCTGGTTTATCGTCACCGTTTTCCCGATGACGTCGCTGAGATGCAAATCCGGGAAAAGCTCGCCGGCCATGAGTTCGCTGATGACGGCCCTCGGCAGGTCGGCGTCGGCTGCGTTGAGATCCCGTCCGGCCGGGAACGCGGTGCGAAAGAAGGACAGATAGCCGGGCGACACGCCGGTCCGGACCAGCGCTGACCGGCCGACGGCGATGGTGCGATGTTCGGTGCCGTCCCATGCCAGGTCCGCGATGACCGGGAGCGTCTGGAGCTCGGCCAGGTCTTCCGCCGTCCACCACCGTGAATCGAACGAGGCGAGCGGGTCCACCGGATTGAATTGAACGATGTTGTGTCCGTCGATGCGCGCCAGGTGAAGGTCGCGTTCCGTCGCCCAGCCGCGGTAGATGCTGAGGGACGCGGCGACTATCGCCGCCAGCAGAAATAGCGTGAACCAGTTAAGCCTTCGGATGGGGGCGGCGCCAGGCAACAATCGTCTCTACCTCCCAGGGGTTGGCGACACAGGGGACCCGGTCGCCGCCCAAATGTAAGGCTTCTGACGGAGCCTGTGTCGCCAACCGGCACTCCGGCGTGGGCGCGAATGCCGAGGTCTAGGCACTTAGATTGGGCAATAGCCGCACGGCCACGTATATTCCTCTGTAACCGTGCAGGTTCCGCCGTTGGAACATGAATAGGTTGTCACTTGAGCCCAGTAGTAATATGCGTCGGGAGTGAAGATACCCCTCCAGCAGAATTCACAAGTGGGGTCGTCGATTCGCTTCCGCACCTCCTTGGGGTCCTCGCGCTTACCGCCACAGACGGCCTAGGCACTCCCACTTGAGAAGACTAATACACCCGACACCAGAAGCAAACCCGCCACGACCAAAAGGAGAGTTCCCTGGAACTTGGCCATTTTGACTTCCTACCTCCCTATTTCAGCCGTAGTACCCCAAAAGCCGATGCTCGCAAAGCATGGTGAGAGATGACGAGAACAGAAGCTAGTCGAACGCATCACCTCCTTATCTGTTGTGACGGCACCGAACCTCCTCTAGCACCTCCTCCCCTGAAATCATCGTGGAGAGTTTGTCAAGATGAGCTGTTCGATGTAAGTGGTGACACTGGCCGGACTGTACGTGCCGGGCATCCAAACAGGATCCGGACCAAGGAACCGACCCTGCTCATCGAAAAAGGCAAGATCCGGCGTTCCGTGTTTCCCCCACTTTAGACCGGGATCGCTTTGATCTCCCGCGAAGTACCGGACGACCTCGACGTTTGGTTCCCATCCTTCGGTTGGAAGCTGAACGAGTTCGACCTCGGATTCCGGACCGACGAAGTGCAGTAGTTCTACAAGGGACTCGGGCAACGCGCTCTTACCAAAGCGCGCGATGAAATCGGAGAAAACATCCCACACTAGTTTTGGGTATTGCCTATCCAAGACCACGAACCGGACCGACGGATAACGGGATGCCAGGGCATTCAGCTCTCGTTGGAGGCCTTGTTCGATAATGAGCGAACAAGGGAGACAATTCGAGTCCGTGAAATACACGACGGTCGGCTGACCGGGGGTGATGGCGAGCCCGTGGAGTGGGACCGGGCGTTGACCTACCTGAAGAGGACGTTCCGCGAGTTCTTCCAACTCTTCCCAGCGGCCTTCTGCCGCCAGCGCCATGATTCGGT
>CALKAR010000098.1 GCA_937988745.1 uncultured Peptococcaceae bacterium | reverse complement strand
CCCCAGGTTGCTGAAGCCTACGACCTACTTGCAGAACGCCGCGACAACGCCATCAAAGTCGTTCTCAAGGCAGATGCATGAGTGGGGTCATGCAAATAGGGGTACTGTCCTTGATGGGCAGTACCTTCTCCAAATCCCGCACGCGAAGTAGCTTAGACTCCATCCTTTCTATGAATTAGAACAGCTGGACAAACTGCTCAACCAAGACTGGATCAAATTGGGAGCCCGCACAGGCACGCAGCTCTGTAAGTGCTTCATCGTGACTCATGGCTTGGCGGTACGGCCGATCGTTTGTCATCGCATCGTAACTGTCGCAAACCGCAATAATTCGCGACATCAGGGGGATATCTTCCCCAACAAGCCCATCAGGATATCCTCCTCCATCGTAGCGCTCATGATGGTGCCGGATCGCCCGCGCCACTTCATAAAAGTGTTCCATTCCAATAAAAGGCCTTGACCCGTAAATCGGATGCCGCTTAATTTCCTCATATTCCTCTACGCTGAGCCCGCTCGGTTTATTTAGTATTTCCCTTGGAATTAAGGTCTTACCGATATCGTGGGCCAGCGCTGCGTAATAAATCTTCGTTGTGAAATCCTCCGGCATACCCAACCGGCGTCCCAGCTGTGCCGCTAAAGTAGCGACTTTCTGGCAGTGGTTCTTGGTATACGGATCATGAGTTTCTAAGAGCCTTAAGAAGGAAGTAATCATGCCGGTAGTCATTGCCTCGTTAAGCTTTCTAATTTCTTCCCTCTTCTCGGCTAATATCATTGTGAATCGGCTTTTGGCATTCGTGAACTTGTCGATGTTCTTCAGCCAGCCCTTCACCTGAAAACTTGCCAGAGCATCGTTTTGAAAACCTTCTGGGGGAATGTAATATGGGTTCTCGTGTATTGTTCCCTTCCAGATGATAAACGGATGCAACTGAATGATATCCCGAATCATATGATCTGGAAACTGATTTATGTTGTAGCGGCAGAGGGCAGATACTGGATAGCGGTCGAAGATGTACTGATTCAGCTTCCATTCATATTCAATAATCAGCTCTTCCCCGCCATCGTGATCCAAAAGCCAACTTAATTCGCCTGTGACAGCTAGGCCGGTGTACCCATCACTCAAGGTTTCTTCAGCGACAGTACTAAGGGCCTGAACCAGCTTGTCCGGGCAAAACCGGCCGTCGGGAGTGTATACCCGCCGCTTATCCATAACAACTAAGTCACCAAGCAAACCAAACCTACGTGATACTTCTTCTACCTGCTTCAGTACAGTTGATACATTGTCATCACCAGCGATATAGAGGCAGCGTTCGTTGCGAGCAAGTGCTGTGTGTATGTAGCTGATAATATAGTGTGAGATTTCTTCTTCGTCACTGTACAGGGCAACAAGATGATCTCCAGGCCGGATCTCACCAGCCTGGAGAAGCAGATCTTCGCCGACCAATCCTATCCCTCCAAATATGTTCGAACCATGTCCTTCCCCCGTTTGTGTTCTATTGTCGGAAGAATTCAGGTTCTTCTTCAAAACCTGGACATTCCCTAACTGTCACCAAATTCCTGCCTATTGGGGAAATACCTCGAGATGCCTTATTTAACAATAAAACGGCGTCTGCAGAGCGCCGCATATACATCTTAACCTGGTCCGTTAATTTAGATGACGAGCTAATATCGATATTTCTTATTGTAACACTAATAGGCTTGCGGTGTAAATTTTACAAATAAGAATGCTGTGAATGGAAAGTGCGATCATGGAGGTTTATAAGGACAGGGCGACGCGCCGCATGCGCTATGCCACAAAAAAAGACGCAGAAACATTTGACCGAGAAAGACTCGCACAGATCGTGGCGGATCTTTCTGCCGAATATGAACTGCGTCCAATTAACCGCGATTTCTATGAAACCATACTCACCCTGCCCTGGGCTTGGGATCTCTGCGGGAATATTAGAGAGCATGGTTGCTCATCATTTCTTAACCTACCTGAATGTGCTTACGGTACGCGGCGATGAGTGATTGGTTGCATTCCTTGCTTCCAGTCTTAGCCCAAAAGGCAAAATGCTCGCAATTGTTAAATAACAAGCTGTACTCCGACTCCCCCAGTAGACTCATCGCTCTTTCGATAGCCTCCTCAGGAGTGTAGATGTGGTACTTCTGGCCAGTTATAAACCTATCCACGACTTCTCCAAGTGAAGCAGTAGGGGATCTTTTTAGTTTTGCACTGCGTTCTATATCCCGGTTTAACCGTTCGAAATCAACGACAAAGAACGAGTCTTGCCCGCGTAAGAAATGATCGAAGTTAGTAATCATAATGCTGTTGTCGCCGGCGGTGTCGCTGGATGTCGAAGTGTAGTGAATCACGCGCTGGCCGCCTAGGTATATTCCATAGTGATACTAAAG
>CALKAR010000097.1 GCA_937988745.1 uncultured Peptococcaceae bacterium | reverse complement strand
TAAAATACTCAGTTTTCTAGCCATTCCGTGACCTCCTACAAAGTATTGTGCTCAACATTATTTTTCGTCGTACCTTGCCAAACTCCTGCCGAAGTCGTGACGAGTTTCGCATCTAATAATGCAGGGAAAACCACCCATTCAAAAGAGGATGTTCACCTATTTGGGAGAAATAACGTATAAACTTATGGAAACTTTTTGCAGAAAGGTGGGTCTGTATGTCTGCCGTAAGTCCCCAACGTTTGACCCGTGCAGATGTTCCAGTTGATCAAACCTGGCGGCTGGAAGATCTATTCGCTAGTCCCGAAGATTGGGAAAAGGAACTGGAAGCAATTGAGCGGGATATTGTGACCGTTACCCATTTCAAGGGAATGTTAGGAGAAGGTGCGCAGGTCCTCTTAGACTGCCTCAATGCGCAAGAAAAGCTGGCCATCCGCCTGACTAGAGCGTACACATACGCCTACCTTCACCTGCAGGCTGATGGCACCAATCCGGTACATCAAGAATGGGCTCAGAAAGCTGCCGCTCTGTTGGCTGAGGTCCAGGCAGCAGTTTCTTTTGTCGAGTCGGAGATTCTTGATCTGCCACCTGAACGCTTAGAAGAATATTTCGAAGCTAATCCAGGCCTCGAAGTTTTCCGCCGTTCTTTAGAAGATCTGCTGGAAACCCGGCCTTATCGCCTGAATCCCGACACAGAAGAAACTCTCGCAGCGCTCAGCGAGGTACTTAACGCACCTTATATGATATACCAAAGATCGAAGGCTGCCGATATGCAATTTGACCCAATAGAGGACAGTCAAGGCAATACGCTGCCCAATTCGTTCGCGCTGTATGAAGAGAAGTATGAAACTTCACCCGATACCGTGCTGCGGCGCAGGGCTTTTGAATCCTTTACCAAAACCTTGAAGCAGTACAAGAACACATATGCAGCCGTCTATGGAACAGAAATCAAACGCCAAGTGACACTGGCACGCCTTCGGGGCTATGATTCTGTTACAGAGATGCTGCTTCAGCCAGAACATGTCACCCTGGAGATGTATCACAACCTGCATGATATCATCCAGACAGAGCTGGCACCCCACATGCGCCGCTTAGCCAGTTTGAAAAAGCGCGTACTCAAATTGGACGAGATCCGCTTCTGCGATTTGAAAGCGCCCTTAGACCCAGATTTCCAGCCTGCTACAACCTACGAAGAAGCAGGCCAAGTCATTCTCGAATCTCTCCGGGTCTTAGGAGACGAGTATGTTTCCATCATGGAAAAGGCACTGGCAGATCGCTGGGTAGATCGGGCCGATAACATCGGTAAGTCCACCGGGGCCTTTTGTTCCAGCCCGTACGGCGTGCATCCATACATCTTAGTAACCTGGGCAGACGATATGCGCAGTGCGTTTACACTGGCTCATGAGCTGGGTCATGCTGGCCACTTTGCCTTGGCTCACAAACATCAAACATATACAAACTCGCGTCCATCGCGCTATTTCATAGAAGCGCCGTCCACCATGCACGAACGGCTCCTAGGTCACCACTTGATAGAAAAAGCGCAGGATAAGCGGATGCGGCGCTGGGTAATTCTCCAAAGTCTAGAAACTTATTACCACAACTATGTCACCCATATGCTAGAAGCAGAACTCCAGCGGAGGGTGTATCGCTTGGCTGAACAGGGACAGCCCATCACAGCTAACCTGCTCTGCGATCTGAAAGGCAGCATTCTGCAGGAATTCTGGGGTGATGACGTCGTCATCGATGAAGGCGCCACCTTGACTTGGATGCGCCAGCCCCATTACTACATGGGATTGTACCCCTTCACCTACTCGGCTGGACTGACCATCTCTACTGTTTGTGCCGAACAGATCTACACCGAGGGACAACCTGCCATAGATCGCTGGCTGTCAGCCCTGCGTGCTGGAGGTACTCTAAAACCACTGGAGCTTGCTGAGCTGGCTGGCGTTAATATGGCAAGTCCCGAACCTATACGACAGGCGGTAGCCTATGTTGGTTCCTTAATCACTGAGCTGGAAGAAAGCTTCTAGAACGCAGCTGAGAAAAATGGGGCATCCCGAATCGGGATGCCCCTTTCTTACTTCTGCCAGTCTAGAAACTAGAATATTGAAAAGAGAGCAAAGAGGCCTACTGCTAAGGATGCTACCAGAGAAACGACGGTAATCTGGGTGTTGATGGATGGACCGGCTGTGTCTTTGCAGGGGTCACCCACTGTATCACCGATAACCGCAGCCTTGTGAGCCTCAGAGCCCTTACCGCCGAAGTTGCCCGCCTCCACCAGTTTCTTGGCGTTGTCCCACATGCCGCCCGCATTGCTCATGAAGAGTGCTAACAGGAGACCAGAAATGATGTTGCCTGCCAAGAAACCACCGACGGCAGGAATTCCACCGATAAATCCGACCACGAAGGTCACGACAATCGCCATCAGCCCAGCAGGAATTAGTTCCTTCAAGGCTCCTTCGGTAGCAATGGTAATGCAGCGGTCGTATTCGGGCTCAGCCTTACCTTCCTTAAGGCCTTTAATTTCCCGGAACTGCCGGTGCACTTCATCGACCAACCGGTCTGCGTTCCGGTTAACGCCCAGCATCAGCATTGCGGAAAATACCGCTGGGACAGCCGCGCCAACCATGAGGCCGAAGAATACGGCTGGATTCATCACATCGAAACCTTCGATTAAAGGCAGAGCATGTTCGGCCAGTACAGCATTTGCTTCCTCCAAGAAAGCTCCTAACAGGGCAATTACGGTCAAGCCCGCAGCACCGATGGCAAAACCTTTGGTAATGGCTTTAACAGTGTTACCTGCGCTGTCAAGTTCATCGGTGACTTCGAGAGCTTTGTCACCGAGGCCGGCCATTTCTACTAATCCGCGAGCGTTATCCACAATCGGGCCATAAGCATCGTTCGAGATAACCATACCCACAATGGAGAGCATACCTACTGCCGCCATAGAGATACCAAAGAGAGCATCAGTAATGGTGCCCGGTACTATGCTGTTGGTCATTACAAATGATAAGAGAGCCGCAACACCGATCCCCACCAGGGCCGGGAACACACTAGCTAAGCCATAGCTAATACCAGAAATTATAGTGAATGCGGGTCCTTGGCCGGAAACACGAGCTACTTGCTGAACTGGGTTCTTTACATCGTTGGTGAAGTAATCAGAGGTAATTCCAATAATGGTACCCACAATTAAGCCCACCATGGTGGCACCCCAATACAGCCAGTTAAAGCCGAAGGCTGCTGTAGCCAATGCGCTCAACACCACAAAGAGGCCTGTGGTGGTATAAGTAGAGCTGTTGAGAGCAGTGGTGGGGTTACCTCCCTCATTCAAGCGGGCCGCGATTACCCCGATAATCGAAGAAATTAAGCCCACTGCACCATAGATAAAGACCATGTCAACGTTTTTGCCGAGGCCTCCATCGAGAGCAGCAGCCAACACAAGTGCTGCCGATAGAGATGCTACATGAGAGTCAAATAAGTCTGCACCCATACCGGCAACGTCACCTACGTTATCACCGACGTTGTCAGCAATAACGGCTGGGTTGCGAGGATCGTCTTCAGGAATACCCAGCTCCACCTTGCCCACCAGGTCAGCAGCGATATCTGCTGTCTTGGTAAAAATGCCGCCTCCCGCTTTAGCAAAGAGGGCTAGAGAGGAAGCGCCTAAGCTAAATCCTAGGGTGATGCTTGGATCACGGAAGAAAAAGACTACCGCTGTTACACCCAGCAAACTTGCCCCTACTACTGCCATACCCATTACTGCACCACCGCGAAAACCAGTAAGAAAGGCAGGGTCCATTCCTTTTGTCGCCGCTTGGGCCGTCCGGGTATTCGAATTAGTGGCTACGGTCATACCCACATAGCCAGCTAGCCCCGAAAAGACTGCCCCGGCAACATACGCTGCAGCAAGCTGAAGATTGTCTTTAACATCTCCATGCCAAATAGGCCGAGGAAGAAAGAGAATAATTAATATGGAGGCACACAACACAAACCATCCCAAGAGACTGTACTCCTTTTGCAGGAAGGTTTTCGCGCCTTGTTGTATGAGAGCGCCGATCCGGTTTACTGCTTCATCTTCTGATGGCTGTTTCAGCACCCACAGCACCAACCAACCTGCCAGTACAAAGGAAAGCAGAGATGCGGCAAAGGACAAACCCAACGCTGTCATAATTATCCCTCCTAACCGCGAATCGCAACATAATATTCTTGGGCTGCTTGTTTTGATGTCTGTTAAGTGCATACAAAAAAGCTGCGCGGCCATTCTAAGGCCATCGCAGCTTGTAAGTTAGTTCTATCCTTTTAGGGCCCCTGCCAAGAGACCTCTGACGAAGTAGCGTCCTAGGAAAACATAGATTATTGTCGTAGGTATCGCGGCCAGCACTGATCCAGCCATGGGCAGGTTCCACGAAACAGCCTGACCGCCAGCAAGATTAGCCAGAGCGACTGTAATCGGCTGAGCGGCCGGCCGAGTGAGAGTAACGGCAAACAGAAATTCATTCCAAATCTGAGTAAACTGCCAGATACAAACTACAAGGAAAGGCGGGCCGGAGAGGGGTAAAATCAGATATCGGAAGATCCCAAAAAAGCCTGCTCCGTCAATGCTCCCGGCATCCATCAACTCCTTGGGGATCTCATCATAGAAGCTCCTAAAAAGCAGTGTAGTGATAGGCAGCCCATAGACTACATGAACTAATATCAAGCCTGGGAGTCCACCGTACAGCTGTACACTCTGCATAAAGCGGAACAGCGGAACCAGAATACTTTGGTAAGGAATAAACATACCAAAGATGATTAAAGGCATGAGCACATTTCTGCCTGGCAGACGGTACTTACTGAGTACATAGCCATTCAGAGAACCCATTATGGCAGAGAGCAGCGTCGCAGAAATCCCAAGTATAAAGCTGTTTTTCAAGTTTGGGGCAAACCTTTCCCAAGCGATAGCATAGCCTTCCCAATTTACTTTCGAAGGTAACGCCCATGAAGTACTGAAACTAATCTCAGCCGGATCCTTCAAGCTGGTAACTAGGGTCATATAAATGGGAATCAAATAGGCCACAGCCAGAAGCACTGCCAGAATCTGCGCAAGAATTCTTACCGCACGGCTGGATTTCACAGCTGACCCTCCCCTCTATAAGACACAATTAGGTATGGGACGATCAGCAGCGAAATTATCACGAACAAAATAACGCCAATGGCTGAACCTACAGCTAGCTCATTGCCACGAAATGTCTTGAGGAACATGGTAACCGCCGGCATAGACGTCGGATAATGGTCTGGACCAGCAATCGCAAAGATCAAGTCGAAAATCTTAAGGGCAATATGTCCTAGAATGACGATCGCACTGGCAGTGATAGGTTTGAGAAGCGGAAGATCCACATAACGGTAAATCTGAAACTCACTCGCCCCATCCACACGCGCTGCCTCTCGCAGTTCATAAGGAACAGTGCGCAGTCCAGCAAGGTATAAAGCCATGGTGTATCCAGACATCTGCCAGCCTGCTGCTAGAACTACGCCCCACAAGGCATCATTGAAACCGTGCATCTCAGGAAACGGCAGAAGCTGGATGCGTGTCAGAACCTTGCTGAGGATAATGCCTAATAAGGCTCCGCAGATCAGCACCTTGAAGTAGAAACGCCGCTTTTCCTGCCGGCGCCAGCTGGCAAAGGTGCTCACAGCGCTAATGATGAGTACAATCAGGCAGAGGTAATGGAAGATATGAGACCAATCGAAGATCAATCTTTGTTCGCGGCTGGAAAGCCATAAAAACTCTCCTGCTGGTAGGCCAATCAGCGTAGGCAGAACGTTGATACCTCCCCGAGGCTGGAGCATCCAGCGCCAAATTGTGCCGGTCACTACCATGGAAAGGGACATAGGGTACAAGAACACTGTGCGGAAAAAGGTCTCCCCCCAGATCAGCTGGTCAATAATGCTGGCCAAGATCAACCCCGCCAGCAGCGATAAACCCACAAAAAGAAAGGTGAAGAAAAACATGTTCACCAGATCCTGCCGGAAGCGGACATTCAAAAAGCCTGTGAACAACTCGCGGTAATTGGCCAGCCCAACATGCTTAATCTCCGGATCTAAAGCCATGGCAGCTTGCTGACCCCAGTCTGTGGTGGACATATAGACAGAATGAGCAATAAAACCGTATACAAAAATACCGAGCAAAATGAGGGACGGTAGAATGGTTAAGGCTGCCAGTATGTGTTCCCTATTTGAACGCATATCGCCTCAGTCCTTTCTATGATGCTGCCTTCGAGGAGACGAAGCCCGTCACCGGACGGTGACGGGCCACCTAGCTCGCTGTTCCTAGTTCACCATCCCAGATTGGAGCGCTACAGCTTGAGCTGCATAGGCTGCAGCTTGCGCGTCTCTGTTGGCCAAGAAGATATCCATCACGGTCGCAAAATCGTTCATGAATCTCTCGTTGGCCACAGTTCCATGGGCTAAGGAACCTACGATTCTGTTCGTCTTATAATCCTCAGCTGCACTCTGCAGGTAAGCATCGTACTTACTTAAGTCGGAGTCGACTCTAGCACTGATCGAACCTTTGAGTGGATTGAAGGTATCTTGACCTTCTTTGCTTCCGATCAGCTTCAACCAAGCAATGGTGTTCTCCCGATTCGGGCAGCCGACTGGAATACCGAAGGAGTCAGACAGAGCAATGAATACACCTTCAGTACCAGGGGCTGGCAGCCAACCGTATCCAGTGACAGGCTGTACGCCCTTGGTGACAGCCAAGTATCCAGAGGCCCAGTCACCCATGATATTGAACGCAGCTTGGCCCTCCACAACCATATCGGTAGCCTGCTGCCAGGAGAGCGATGATGCATCTGGATTGGTGTACTCTAAAATCTCTCCGAAGAGTTCCCAAACAGCAACGATCTCTGGGCTGGTCCACGCAAGTTCACCGGCCCACAACGCGTTGTACTTATCGGGGCCGAGCACAGCCAAAGCCACGTTTTCCCAGAGATGAGTGGCTGTCCAGTTTTCACCAACCGATAGAGGAATTACGCCCTGCTCCACAAGCTTAGGAGCGATTTCTAGGAACTTATCCCATGTTGTAGGTGCTTCTACACCCCACTTTTCCAAGTTTTCCGGAATGAAGTAAAGTACGTTAGAACGATGGATGTTTACAGGAACTGACCAAACCCCATCTTCTGTGCTGATCAGATCCATCAGATCGGATGGGAAGGCGTCGAACCAGCCTTCTTCTTCGAAGAGCCAGGTCAGGTCTTCCATACGGTCCGCAACTACCCAAGTTCCGATGAGCTCTTGCCCGGCGTGTACCTGGAAAGAATCTGGTGGATCGCCACCGAGCATCCTTGTCTTCAAGACCGCTTTAGCGTTGACACCAGAGCCCCCTGTGACTGTAGCGTTGATGACAGTCACTTCTGGATACTTCGACTCGTAGAGTTCGATTAGAGCCTCCAGTGCAGGACCTTCGTCACCGGCCCACCAAGAGAAAATCTCGAGTTGGCCTTTGACTTCTGCACTAGCTGCAGCTCCCAGCGCACATACAAGCACCAAGGACAAAGCGAGTGCCGTCAACAAGCGAAATCTCTTCAAACGTATCCCTCCATCCTTTGATTATGGTTGTGTTTCCTTTTGATTACTTCTATGTAATTATCTGAATTCCTTCTTATTTCAAAATGATCATAATACACCTTGGAACAGGGGTTAATTGAAAAAT
>CALKAR010000096.1 GCA_937988745.1 uncultured Peptococcaceae bacterium | reverse complement strand
GTATAAAGTGAGTTCTATTGATTGTCAATCCTAAATGGTAGGCGAATAAATATGAACGATGCTAATCTATTGTCCACGGCGCGAGTAGAAGCAGTGCTGCGCAGCACCTTAACTGCGCTAGAGCAAGGCAAGAGTCAGATGTACGACATTGCCGAGCAAGCTAGGAACGAATACCATCGTCTGCAGGCTGAGTTAGAGCAGGTCAAAAGAGCGGTGAGCCAAGCGATTCGTCAGGTAGAAAGCTTGGATAGACAGTTTAAGCAGGCACGCGTTAGACTCTACGAACTCAACCGCGATTTCGAGCATCATACCGAAGGAGACCAGGCAGACGCGTACAAGATAGCGGAACGCTTACGCGAATCTTTAGCTGTGGCGCAGGAGAGAGAAAGGAATCTACGCTTACAGCGGAAAAATTTGGAAATTTCACTCAACAGAATGGATCAAATTGCCAGCAAGGCTGAGCGCTTTGTTTCGCAGGTGGGGGTTGCTCTAGCTTACTTGGAAGGGAATTTGCGCGATGTAAATGATGAAATTGAAAACGTGCAGGTTCGCTATGAAATAAGTCAAGGCATTTTAAAGGGCCAGGAAAACGAGAGGCGCCGTCTCGCCCGTGAAATCCACGATGGACCGGTGCAGGATCTAGCCAACATAATGATTAAGCTTGATATCTGCGAGCGGCTTCACTGCGCTGGACGTCAGGAGGAAGCTTTTTCCGAATACGGTTCAGTAAAAACTTTGATTAAGACAATTATCGGAGATGTACGGCGCATCATTTATGATCTGAGCCCACTTACGCTGGAAGACTTGGGCTTAGTGCATACTGCAATGCGCTATGTAAGAGAAAGTTGTGACCAGCACGGAGTAAACAGTGAGGTTGTTGTGGTAGGACAGGAGGTCCGCCTCGACGACGCAGTTGAGGTAGCCTTGTTCCGGACGATTCAGGAAGCGGTGAGCAATAGTCTGCGCCATGGGCGTCCCACTCAGGTTACGGTCCGCATAGAGTTTACCAACGAGCGGGTCAGCGTTGGAGTGTTTGATAATGGAGTGGGCTTTGATATGGAGGAGGTGCAGAACCGCTTACATGACGGACGGCATTACGGGCTAATCGGAATGCAGGATCGCATCAAGCTTCTCAATGGCTCCTTTACCTTGAAGTCAGCGCCAGGGCGGGGTACGCGCCTTGTAGCCTCAGTTCCACTGCATCCACAGATGAGTGGGGGGGATATAGTTGGAAGTAATCAAAGTATTAATCGTAGATGATCATGCACTCTTACGGCAGGGGCTGATGAAGCTCTTGGAGCTTGATGAAGAGCTGGCTGTCGTGGGACAAGCAGCTGATGGGGAATCCGCCCTTGAAATGGTGCCCGAGATCAATCCGGATGTGGTTTTATTAGATGTAAACCTCCCGGATATGACCGGAATTGAAGTGGCTGCACGCATGCGGAAAAACCATCCGGAAACTCGTATTCTGGCTTTGACCATTCACGATGACGTCTCGTATATCAGTGAGATGATTCGAGCAGGCGTTGATGGTTATATGCTCAAAGATGCGGAACCAGCTCGACTGATTCAAGCCATCAAACGAATTGGAGCCGGTGAATCCGTGTTCCCCAGCCATCTGATGGAAAAAGTCATGGAGCGGTATCACCGCATCAGCCAGGAATACAACCGAATTCAGAGCGCTGCGACATTAGAAGAACTGCAGCTCACTCCGCGGGAGCAGGATGTGCTGCAGTGCATCGTGCAGGGCATGAGCAACAAGGAAATTGCAGCCCGTCTGTATATTAGTGAAAAGACCGTAAAGAACCACATTACTAGTCTGCTCCGCAAACTAGACGTTGAAGATCGGACGCAAGCGGCCGTTTACGCAGTTAGTAAAGGGCTTTTTAGGACACATCACTAACAGAGCCATTATCTTCCTGGACATGTCCCAACAGTTCCAACCCATTTATAACCAGGCGGAAGCGGCATCCGAGAAGCTCCGCCGCCTGTTTACACATTTCCATGCGGGTCAGATAAATCTCGAAGTAATCCATGATTTGACAGGACTGCTGATCGAACTCGATTTCGAAAGTGATAGTCCTGCCCTCTGGATCTACGGACAAGTTTGAATCTAGAATAGCGAGGTTTACTCGATCATGAATATGTGGTCGCCCATTGCCCTGGCGGTGAACCCGGGTGCGATGGGCGTCACTTTTGTCCGCGATGATCAGGGCTGCGGTCATTGGGGTAACCGCTTGTCCAATCTCTTCCTCATGATTGGCAATAGCAGTAGTAATGGTGCATATTTCCTCGATATCCATTCCCATCATGCGCAGCTCAGTATAGACCAAATTGGCGCCAGTAATTCCATGGTGCTTGCGGTTGTGCATATTGCCGATGTCATGCAGGTAGCCAGTAATTTTTCCTAACTCTACCATGCGTTCACTGTAGCCTAGTTTTTCGAGAATCATAGCTGTGGTATTGGCCGCATATGTTACATGGCGCATTCCGTGTTCTGTATACCCCCGCGCTCTGAGGTATGCGTTTGATTTATCAATCAGGGTTTGAAAGACAGGGTTATTGCGAACATCTTCAAAGGTAATCATGTTCGTCAACTCCTTAATAGTACTTATTATTATAGTTTATACCATACACTCTCCCGACCCGCAACTGGAAAGTTGCATACATGGTCCCAAATAAATTAGGACCTTTGTCCGATATTATTGGAATATGAATACTGTTAAAATAACACATGAAAGCACTACTAGCACTACTGAGTAGTGCCTATAGCCTGGAGTATGTAATTTGAGCAAAGCGGCAGCCACCCCCAAACCCCGACCCCCGGCTGCCGCTTTGTCCTACCCAAAAAGATAGCCCCAGAATAATAAGGACAATCGCCTGTTCGCCGAATATAATACAACGACCACTGACATGGCGAAACAGGGGGGGCAGCCGATGGACAATCGAGGCCTCACACTTCTCACCCCACGTGAGTGTGAGGTGTTGAAGTTGATTGCAAAGGGATATTCAAACTCGGAAATTGCCGAGGAATTATTTATCAGTAAGCATACGGTGAAGAACCACGTGAGCAACATCTACCGGAAATTAGGGGTAGATGATCGCACTCGGGTCGCGTTACTTGCGGTCCGTCGTGGTTTAGTATCACTTGATTAACCGATGAAGCGGCTTAGCAGATGAGCCGCTTTCTCGTTTGTAGGGGAGGAATCGGTCTGCTCGATCTCGAATCTTAACTCTGCCTGAGGGAGTTGTGGAGGTTTTTTTATGCGCAAATTACAGATTATTGGCACAATTCTTCCCGAAGGCGATGTTAGATTTTGGCTGGCGCGAGCCCCAGAGCAATTGGCGGCTTGGTGCGCTGAGCACGGTAAACACTTTATCCTAGGGCGGGCTCAGCATATCGATGAGGCACAGTGGCGTTTGAGACGCCTAGAGCGGATATCTAAGGTACCTATCGCTCGTCGCTTCACTGTGAAGCTGGGCCGTCCCATTATGAGAAAGGAGGGCCAGGCTCCAGACTTATCGCTGGATACATGGCTTCCTGTAGTGAAGCGGTCGCTGCAGGGCCGTATTGTATTTGAAGAACGCGTAATAGGCCTCCTTAGAAAAGAAGGGTTGTGGCCAGTCCAGATCGATCCACTGCTTGATTATGCCGTTTGCTGCGGACTAATAGACCAAAGGCCGAGTATCAGCCTCGACTCGTGGGGAAGCTTCCACTGCAACCGCTGCGGAAGCCAGAACGTCGTGTTAGAACCCTGCATACGCTGCCGCCGCATGGAGTGCCCACTCTGTTTAGACTGCATCAGTCTTGTGGAGAGCCGAGGCTGTAAGGTACTCCTTTCCGCTCCTTATGCACAGTGCCGGACTGCAAGGGCAGTTGATTATCACCTTGATTACTCTCTAACTTCTGCACAGCAGCGAGCTGCTCAACAGCTCGAGGAGTTTTTTGTGGGTGATCAAGATCAGACTCTTGTGTGGGCAGCCTGCGGTGCCGGTAAGACGGAAGTGACATTTCCCGTTATCCGTCGGGCACTGGTGCAAGGCGAGCAGGTATTGTTTGCCATACCAAGGCAAGACATTGTGCGCGAGCTGGCTCAGAGACTTGAATCAGCATTTCAAGGTGTAGAAATCGCGGTACATTACGGGGGCCAGCCTTGGGACGCTCCTGGCGACCTGGTTGTTGCTACCACCCATCAAGTACTGCACTTTTATCATCGCTTTGGTTTAGTCATTCTCGACGAAATGGATGCCTTTCCTTACCAAGGCAGTGAGATGCTTCGTTTTGGTCTGCGCCGTTCTCTGCGGCCAGGTGGGAAGCTTGTCGAAATGAGCGCCACTCCCAGTCCCATTCCAACGAAGAATTCCGCAATTACGATACCGGCGCGCTATCATGGACATCCGCTGCCTGAACCAGAAATCATCAAAGCTCGCTCCGGACAGATACCGCAGGAAGTGTTTGAAGCGGTTAAGACGAGTTCTGGGCGGTGGATATTTTTCGCCCCTACAATTGAAGCCTGCGAAGCTTGGGCAGAGACTTTAGCTGATGATCTAGGGGAACCGGTTGGCTGCTGCCATTCCCGCCACCCAAAGAGAGCAGAGCAGATTGAGTGTTTTCGCGATGGCGAAGTACGCATCATGGTTGCCACATCAGTGCTGGAGAGGGGCGTTACCTTTCCTGGAGTCGAAGTAGTTATCCTCGATGCGGACCATCCCGTTTATTCTCGCAGTGCTTTGGTGCAAATGGCAGGAAGAGTGGGGCGCTCAGCTGACCATCCTTCTGGACGAGTGCTGTTCTGTGCCAGCAAAGTGACCCGTGATATGCGCGGCGCCTGCGCCATGATCAGACAGCTTAATGAAGAAGCGGCGAGCCTGGGTCTCCTCAAGGGTGATGACCGTGCTTAAATGGCTGAAATTTATTGAAGATCTGTTTTTTCCCCCTGCAGCAGAGTGTCCTTTGTGCCGCGAAAATATTCTTCGTGAGTTGGAGTGCTGCCCGCGCTGCGCAGCTAGGTTAGGTTTTGATTGGCAGATTAACAGGGTAGGGGGAAGGCTGACGGGAAGCCTCTTCGTTTATGAGGATTATGGCAGGCAGATGGTGCAGCAGATGAAGTTCCACGGAGGCTATCGTACGGCCGTTGCTGTCGGAGCCCTGCTGGGCAGAGCCCTAAAGGAAACTCCCGAATTCGCCGATGTGGATTTCTTGGTACCAGTACCCTTACATCCAGAGAGGCTGCGACAGAGGGGCTACAATCAAACAGAAGCTCTTATTCATGGGATCCGTACTCATTGGCGCAAACCGATACTTGGGAAGATCGCCAGAGTTCGCAATACGCCTGCTCAGAGCGGCCTTACTCTAGCAGGCCGACAGGATAACTTGAAAGGTGCGTTTGCTGTAGTCGACGGAATAAGTCTCACCGGTAGGTCGTGTTTGGTAGTCGACGATGTCATTACCACCGGTTCTACGTTTGCCGCGATTGCCCAAGTGATAGAACGAGCAGGGGCTAAATGTCACGGCGTGTTCTGTGCTCGTGCCTTATTAGCAAACTGTGAAAAGAGAGACTAAAGAAATGTACTTAGAGTGCCGAAGATTGTAACAGGGACTATAATGTGATGCGGGATAGGGGGGGATTCCCATGATTACACCAAACAAACCAGTTCATCAAGTGTCCCGAATTTACCAGAAGAATACTGCTGCTCGACGGCTGCGACCAAGCGAAACCGCGGCGTCTAGTGATGCGGTAAGTTTGTCTAAAGAGGGTCGGGAACTTCAGGCTGTGCTGCAGTCCGTGAGCAGTGCCGCGGATATTCGGCCTATCGCAGAAGAATTGCGCGCTCAGGTTCAGTCTGGAACCTATCAGGTATCCAGTAAGCAGATTGCGGCAGCCCTTCTCAATAAGCTGGGTACAAGGTGAAGCCAATGACAGGACTAGATGCTTTAGCAGCCGCTCTAAGGGCTGAAGTTGCGATTATTGAAAAACTCATTGAATTGGGCGAGGCAAAACGCCAGGTTATGGCGGATGCAGACCAGATTGCCGCGATTGCTGCGCAAGAACAAGACATTTTGCCTAAGTTAGAGGCGTTGGAGAAAGAACGCTTGATGCTGACCGATGTAATCTCTGGAGGCAAGTCTTGGGAAGAGACATTGGCAGACTTAGGTGAAGACGGCCTCGAGATCGGTGATTTAGCTCAACAGTTGGCCGAGAATGTGCGGCTGCTCAAGGAGATTAATGATTTGAATCAGGAGCTGCTGCAGGAAACACTTCATTTTGTGCAGTTTTCATTGAATGTCTTAGCTGATGATACTCCAGTGACTTATGATTCCAGCGGCCAGGCGCCCAGCGGAAAATCCATTTTTGACCGGAAGGTGTAAGATATGCGGACAACATTCAGTGGGATCGTAATTGCACTGCGGGCCCTTCAGGCACAGCAGACTTCCTTAGATGTAACTGGACACAACGTAGCAAATGCCAACACACCAGGTTTTTCTCGCCAGAGAGCAGTTCACAGAGCGTCGCAGCCATACCCGATGCCTATGCTGGCAGGTGGCGTCTCAGGTGGGCAGTATGGTACCGGGGTTGAGGTGAGCCAGATCATGCGCATGCGAGATCTGTTTGTCGAAACCCGTCTCCGGCAGGAAAATCCATGGTTGGGTTATTGGGAAACGATGGAACAGGGCTTAAGTCAAGTGGAGCTCTTTTTTAACGAGCCCAGCGAAACAGGTATTGCGAGCGCCCTCGATCAGCTGTGGGATTCGCTTCAGGATCTGAGCCACAGCGCCGAGAGTGAGTCGGTACGTCGAGTCGTAATTCAGCGTGCTCAGGTGCTGGTCGAATCTATCTTTAACTCTCGCAATCAGCTGCACGAACTCCGGGCTGACCTTAATAACAGCGTTCAAGTGCGTGTGAATGAGATCAATATTTTGGCGAGTCAAATTGCTGACCTGAATAATCAGATCAGCAAGGTAACAGCATCAGGCAGTGCGCCCAATGATCTGCTAGACCAGCGCGATGTACTCCTGGAACAGCTTTCGCGGATTGCAGATATTGAAGTGACAGATGACCACGCCAATATGGTTATCGTTACCCTCGATGGTGTAGGTTTGGTTCAGCGCAGTACTGCTTATCTTTTGGAAACTCGCAGAGTACAGCGTCCAGATCTGGGTTACGACAAGTATGAGATATATTGGCAGTCTACCGGCAGTCCTGTGAAGGTGGAAGCAGGTGAGTTAGGTGCCACTTTAGTTCTGCGTGATGAGAAGGTCCAGCACTATATTGATGAGTTGGATAAATGGACTTTGAATTTCGCCGATGTGTTTAACCAGATTCACCGCCAAGGTTTTGACCTGAACGGTGATTCTGGCGAAGATTTCTTTGTATTCTCAGCGGATGATATAAGTGATGTGCAGTTCGCCGCTTTTGATATCAAGGTTAATCCGGAAATCATGAAAGATCCGAGGAAGATCGCGGCTTCCAGTGTTGGGCCGGAAGATGACAGACCTGACCCGATTGCCAATGGCGATATTGCACTGAAGTTGGCCGAACTTCGCCATAAACCGCCTGTGGGGCAGGATTTTACCCTTGCAGAAGGCTTTATATCCATCATTGCCAGCCTCGGTGTTGATGCTGAGGAAGCCATCAAAATGGCAGAGAACAGAGATGTTTTGGTTACTCATCTGCTCAACCTCAGAGAGGCTACATCGGGCGTAAGTTTAGATGAGGAAATGGCTAACATGATTAAGTTTCAGCATGCCTACAACGCGGCTGCCCGCTTAATGACAGCAGTTGACGAGTCTTTAGATGTTATCATCAATCGTCTAGGCGTAGTGGGTCGTTAGGAGGTGTGGTAAGTGCGAGTCACAAATAGAACGATGACCAATAACTTGCTGCGCAATTTGAATCAAGGAAAGACACGTCTAGATAAGCTCAATTTCCAGCTGGCTACAGGGAAGACCGTTAACGTACCTTCCGACAATCCTGTCAAGACTGGTTCCATTATGCGGCTTAGTTCATCGGTTCGCGAAACAGAGCAGTATCTGCGCAATACAGACCATGCTATTTCTTGGCTCGAGGCCACCGACACCGTACTGCGGGACGTGACCAGTATCATACACAGAGTGCGTGCCCTCGCTGTGCAGGGTGCTAATGAGACTAATGATGAGTCGGCTCGTAAGGCACTTGCGGATGAAATTGAGCAGCTGGCCTACAGTCTGGAAGCGCTTGCAAACTCCACTCACACAGGCCGGTATCTCTTCGCAGGTCAAAGTGTGGGTCAGAAGCCTTTCAGTGAAAGCGAAACAGACTTTCTCAAGTTTGAGTACCAGGGTGATGATCAGGAGATTGTCTTTGAAATTGGAGTCAGTGCGAAGATTCCGGTGAGCATACCTGGGGATAAGATTTTTGAACCCGTTTTCGATGCAATCAAGCAGATCTATGGAGAACTAACGGGCACTGCCGAAGGGCAGGATGGTTTAGAGCTCCTCGACGAAGCTTTAGATACTGTGCTGAGTCACCAGTCTCATGTTGGTGCTCTGCAGAATCGGGTAGAACTTGCCAACGAACGACTGAAAGATTTACGTCTTAACGTCACTGAGCTGTTAGGTGAATCGCAGAACATCGATTATGCAGAAACCATTATGAATCTCAAAATGGAGGAGTTCATTTATCAGACGGCATTAGCTGTAGGAGCACGCATTATTCAGCCATCATTAGTTGACTTCCTCCGCTAATGGGTGGTGGTTAGCATGCGGATTCAGATACACACTACTTATCCGCAGCTGGAAATTAACTGTGTCTGGCCAAGACTGGAGATTAATCAGCAGTATCCACAGATACAGATCGAGACTCATGGGCCAAATATCACTATCGATCAAGAGGCTGCCAAAGCAGATATAGGTTTAGCAAATGTACAGTACTTCAATGACGAAATCAAAACTCTCAGTCGTGCAGCCATATTAGAAGGCATAAAGCGCTATGCTCAGGATGGAGATCGGATTGTGCGCAGTGTCGGCAAAATGGATATGCGCAAGGTATTGGGCCAAATGGTCAAGGAGCGGGACAGGGAGCGAATTCCCGAGATTAATATAGATGTGATTCCCAAGACTCGACCGCGGCTCCAGTTTGACTATGGGATCCAAATCGATTGGCTCCCAGGTTGGCTCGATATTCAGCCAATCATTCAGCCGCCAGAAATTAAGTGGTATCTTGGCCAGGTTGAGATCAATACCGTGGGGGTCTTGTATGACGTGTGGGGGTGATGCGCAGTGGAACTGGAAACTCGCTGGGGGAAAATAGATGTAGATGAGGCAGATATAATCATATTTCCCCAAGGAATATTAGGCTTTGAGGAATATAAGCGCTACACAGTGGTTACCCAGGAAGATAGTGTTTTCTGCTTTCTGCAATCACTTGACGAGCCGGAACTTGCATTTGTGATTATGTATCCAGAGCTTGTGGACCAGTCTTATTGTGTAGTGCTTTCTAAGGAGCAGATTGCCCTGCTAGAGATTGAAGATGCTGAAGATGGGGTGGTCTACGGGATTGTCACTATTCCAGAAGACGTTTCAGAGATGACGATCAATCTGCAGGCCCCGATTGTGATAAACAAGAAGAAGCGGCTCGGAGCCCAGATTGTGATGGTAGATGGCAAATACCATACTCGTCACAATGTGCTGGCTCAGATGCACGCATCTGCTTATTATAAAGCGCGGGAGGCAAATGCCTGACAGATTTTGCCGTAAATGGTCTAAAGTCTGCTAGTTCAGGGAAGGCT
>CALKAR010000095.1 GCA_937988745.1 uncultured Peptococcaceae bacterium | reverse complement strand
CGATGGTTATATGGTGGTGCCAGACGGCTCTGGGGGGCTGATTCGGTTCAAGCAGCAGGCTTCGCTTCACCAAACAGGCTTTCAAGAATGGGTGTATGGCCCTGACCCTGCTTCGGCCCAGACGACCTACGATCCCTATCGTGAGCCCGTTACTCTGCCCATTTTTGGTCTTCATGCCCATGGTCAGGCATTCTTAGGGATAATGGACGGGGGGCAAGAGACGGCACGAGTTGTTGCTACTCCCGCCGGGGTTATCACCGAACTCAATTGGATTACGGCCGAGTTCTTCTACAGTCAGCCAGTGATGATGCGCACCTCGCGTCAAGGTGGCGGAATCCGCGTATTCGATGAGAATCCATTTCCTGGCGATCGTTCTGTCCGCTTCTACTTTCTGCAGCCTGAAAAAACCGCCTATGTAGAGATGGCCGAGCGCTACCGCTCATATCTCATGAGTTCTCAAGGAGCAGAACGCTTAGCACACGATGCTGAAACTCCGCCACTGCTAGTCCGGTTTTTTGGTGCTGACTTCGAGTCAGGTTCCTTTGGCCGAGTGATGCAGCCCATGACCACGTTTACACAGGCGGTTGAAATCGTAGAAGTCCTACAGGAATCCGGCATCGACGAACTCTGGGTAAGTTATATGGGCTGGAACCATCTGGGCATTAACGGGAACCTTCCTAAACGCCTGCCCGCCGAGAAGGCGCTGGGTGGAAATCAGGGGTTGAGGGAGTTAGCAGACTTCTTAGCGGAGAGAGGTATTCCGCTGATCCTAGAAGACAATTACAGCCTTGCCCGAGGAACACGCAATGGATTTCGCTCCACTTCAGAGGCAAGCCGTACAGCGTTTAACGATATCGTTCGCTATATCAGGCCAGGCCAATCAGAAGGCGGGGCCACTACTACGTATGTTATCAGCCCTAAGCTGATGCTCGATTATGCCCGGCGCGATATGCCGCAGATCAGTGAACTGGGCGTCGCTGGAACCCTCCTGACTAGTCTAGGTCATACCCTATACAGCGATCATAACCCGAGCGGCAAGGTCCAGCGGGCACAATCAAGGAGCCACAGCCGTGAGCTTCTGCAGTATGCTGGTGAGCAATTCAGCCTGGTCGGTGTAGAAACAGGAAATGCCTATACCATTGGGTTAGTCGACTTCGTAACGGATGTCCCCCTTGACACAACTCGGGATATCGTAATTGATGAGGCTATTCCCTTCTGGCAGATTGCAGTTCATGGACTTGTCACTTACTATGCTGAGCCGGTTAATACAGTGACAAACCCCGAGCGACAGCTGTTGAGATCACTGGAGTATGGTGCGCTTCCCAGCTTTATTCTTACAGCCGAGCCCTCGTGGAAGCTCCGATATACCCAATCGAGTCATCTGTACAGCACATTGTATACTGACTGGTTAGCGGAAATCGCTCGCTGTTATCAGACTATCAATCAAAGCTTGGCTGGTGTCCATGGACAGTTTATCGTTGATCACCGCAGGTTAGCAGATAATGTGTATGCAACCACCTATGAAGACGGGACTACGGTAGTGGTTAATTATGGCCGCCGTCTCTACTGGTATGCGGGGCATTTCGTAGAACCCAATTCATTTGTTATCGTTGCACAGGAGGGATGACAAGCATGCGTACAAGGCTCACGCTGGGTCAAAAGAGATCCTTGGAAGGTTTCGGTTTTGTCCTTCCATGGCTGATTGGTTTCTTGGTGTTTATGGCCTATCCGCTGTTTTATTCTCTGCGTATGAGCTTTTCTGAAGTACAGGTTACCGCTACTTCAGTTAATTTGACATACGTAGGTCTAGACAACTACAGATATGCCTTTCTTCAAGATAATGTGTTTCCTATTGATCTTTCGAACTTCCTGATTGAATCGCTGATCACAGTGCCTTTAATCGTGGTGTTCTCTCTCTTGGTAGGCTTGATGATCAATGAGGAAGTGCCAGGAAGAGCGTTCTTTAGGGCAATCTTTTTCCTTCCTGTTATCTTCTCGACGAGCGAAGTGGTGATGACCCTATTTACGCAAGGAGCGGGTGGTGCCTCCTTTGTGGAACGTTTTGAAGTCTTTCAAATGCTCGTTAGAGCACTGCCGCAAAGATTGGCTGATCCGATCAATGCCGTAATGGGTCGCTTCACACTTGTTTTGTGGAATTCTGGTGTGCAGATCCTGGTCATCTTGGCTGCACTAAAGACTATCGGGCGCAATGTTTATGAGGCCGCAGCAATTGATGGCGCTGGCCGGTGGGAAGTCTTTTGGAAGATCATACTTCCGGCGCTGAGGCCATTTATTGTTCTGAATGCGGTTTACACCATAGTTGATTTGTCGCTTTCGCCCTTTAACCCAATTTTGTCTTCTGTTTCTAACCACATGTTCAACGTGCGTACCGGAATGGGATATGCCAGTGCGATTGGCTGGATTTATTTCACCATTGTGCTGGTCGCCCTAGCTGTCGTGTATACTTTTGGCATGCGTAGAGTCAACACCATGTAAAAGGGGAGGGGAAAAGGATTGAGCATACAGCGGGATGTGTTGAAAAAGCCTAGCCGAGTCTCTGATTGGTTCAGGCCCGTCAAAACTAGGATTAGGCGTTTATTGTTCGGTACGGGTATGAAATCGGGGCTTCTGACAAAGGCAGCTCTGATGCTTCTACTAATAGATGTGGGTTATGTCTACCTATATCCCATTTTGTATATGCTTTCTACCATGTTCATGAGTCGGGCCGACTTAGTCGATCCGACCATCATCTGGATCCCAAAGGCCCTTTATTGGGAGAATCTCAAGATGGCTTTTGAAGGTCTCAATTACTGGGCTGGATTCCAGCAATCGATCCTTATTTCCTCCGCTGCAGCCATCGGGCAGGCATTCTCTTGTGCCTTGGCGGGCTATGGTTTTGCGAGATACGACTTTCCCGGGAAGAACCTGCTATTTCTTCTCGTTATGCTGACTTTCGTGGTACCTCCACAGACAATTGTGATTCCTCTGTTTTTGCTTTTCCGTCAGTTTGGCTGGTTGGACACTTACTTGCCGCTGATTGTGCCTGAGGCACTTGGGCTCGGGCTTAAGGGGGCGCTGTTTATAGCGATTTATCGGCAGTTTTTCTTAGGTCTACCAAGTTCGCTTGAAGAAGCTGCTCGGCTCGATGGAGCAGGTCCTTTAACCGTGTTTACAAGAATTATGCTTCCCTTAGCCAAGCCAGCCATTTTAGTTGTAACCTTGTTTTCCTTTGTGTGGCACTGGAACGATTTCTTCCTCCCCACTATGTTCGTGAGAGATAAGGGGAAATGGACGCTTGTGAGACATCTATCTGGTTTGCAGCAGGCTTTAGATACTATCTATGATTTGGATCGGTACGGTTTGAGCAGTGTGACAGAACCCGTAAAGATGGCAGGAGCGTTTCTTGTGATCGTTCCAATTCTATTGCTGTACTTCTTTGCACAGAGATGGTTTACCGAAGGCATCGAGAGGACAGGTTTGGTTGAATAACGGAGGGAGGAGCAGCTATGGAGACTATTCAGGTTGATAAGTACTTTAGCTATACTGCTGATACTACTGAGAAGGCCAAGATCACAATAGATGCCGGGACGGCCGGAAAGAGGGTTTCAGAGCGGCTGTTTGGCTTGTTTACTGAACACTTGGGCCGAAACGTCTACGGTGGGGCATGGGCGCAGATAATCGAAAATGGGGGGTTCGCACGGTACCACGAGGACCATGAGCCCATGGATAAGCATCAGATTCCGCCTCTTCTCGAAGTAACCAAAGCACGGCTGGAGCGTCTTGCACGCGAATTTGATATGCCTGCTTTGCCAGAGTATGAGAAATTTGGACTAGCGCCCTATTGGGCCCTATTGCCAGAAACACAGGCGAAATGTACTGTCCAGACAGATGACAACGGACGGTATTGGCAGGAAGTTGTTGTGGCAGAAGGGGCCGAAGGCGCGCTCGAAACGCCAATCTATCTGCCGCTCCATCGTGTCAGCAGCTATGAGTTTTCGCTTAACCTGCAGATTCCTCAGGGAAGAATACCCAGCGCAATCAAGATCCAGGTACTTACAAAAGGTAACGAGACGATCGGCGAGGAGCGCATTCTCCTGCATCCTCATGTGAAGGCGGGCCGATGGATTACTTTGAAGGGCATTATGAACGTCAATGGGGCAGGGGTCGAAAAAGGCGCGGAACTGAAGTTTCGTATCTATCTCTTAGAACCTGGTCAATATTGGCTGGCTGATGCCTCACTGTTTCCCACAGACAACTTACATGGTTGGGATCCTGATGTTGTACAGCTCCTGAAGGAAGCACGTGTTTCAGTACTGCGCTTTCCCGGTGGAAACTTCGCTTCAGGCTATAACTGGCAGGCCGGCATTGGGCCGCGTCAACTGCGTCCGGAAAAACCCAATCCAGCATGGCCCATTTGGGAGTCAAATCAGGTTGGCACAGATGAATGGCTGACTTTGTGCGAACTGATTAACGCTGAACCGATGATCTGTGTGAATGCGGGCAGTGGCAGTGCAGAGGATGCAGCCAATTGGGTGCGTTATTGCAATGATCCTGTTGATACCAAATGGGGACAAAAGCGAGCTGCTAACGGCCACCCCGCGCCCTATAATGTCAAGCTCTGGGAAGTCGGCAATGAGCTATGGGGTGACTTCCAAATCAATTGGGCAACTCCAGAGGAGTATGGGAGGCGGTTTGCTGAGTTTTCAGCAGCGATGCTTGCCGCCGATCCAACAATTGAGTTGATCGCAGTAGGCGGCTCTAACCCAAGTTATGCCGCTTTACCCGAACACGGTTATTACGCTGGCCACCTAGGTGCTGCGTATGCAGAGCACGCTGTTAAGGAGAGTGGCCCTTCAATTTGGGCAATTGCTGAACACGCTGTCATGGGTGGCGGATTTTGGGATCTATCTCCGCAAGAGATCTATGAAGAACTGCTGGCCCAGACGCACTACATCGGAAGGATTTTATCTGACAATGTGGAGCAGCTCAAAGCTTTGGGCGGCGAGCACATTTTAGTTGCCCAGACTGAGCAGATGGTAGCGGTGCCAGGTGATGACAACCCTTCTGACGAGTCTCTCACAGCCGCGATTGTCTGGGCAGGGTTTATGAATTGGTTCCTGCGAAGCGATGGCTTGGTTCCCCTGTTTACACGCAGTGCCCTGATTAACCACGGTGATTTTCTAAATAAAGTGCGTGAAATCGTATATCCGCTGCCCGGATACTGGGGGCAGCACCTCTATGCAAATCAGCCCGGCAGGCTGCCGGCGGCAGT
>CALKAR010000094.1 GCA_937988745.1 uncultured Peptococcaceae bacterium | reverse complement strand
ATGAGCATAATCTCATACGCGCGCACCGCAGCTTCACCTCCTCCCTTTGGACATAAGGCCCTAGGCGTTATACCTAGAGCAGGGCACGATCATTATATCACTGCGCTCTAGATGAAGTCAAACATTGAAGCGGAAAAGAATGACATCACCATCTTGTATGAGATAGTCCTTCCCTTCGACCTGCAGGAGCCCTTTTTCGCGACAGGCAGCAAAAGAACCTTCTTCTACCAACACATTCCAGGGCACAACTTCAGCCTTGATAAAACCGCGCTCCATATCAGAGTGAATCTGACCGGCTCCCTGCGGTGCAGGCGTATCTTTAGGCAGCAGCCAGGCGCGTGTTTCGGGACCTTTGATGGTGTAGAATGTAATTAGGTTGAGCAGCCTCAGCCCAGCGGCAATTACCCTATGCAGAGCAGGCTCGTCCATGCCTAGTTCTTTGAGAAAAGCTGCGCCGTCTTCTGGCCCTAACTGTGCAATCTCCGCCTCCAAAGCAGCACATACAGGAATCAATTCTGCTCCATCGGCAGCTGCTCGTTCAGCCAAAACTTCTGCTTCATCTTCCCGCCCTTCCGCCACATTCGCTATGTACATCACAGGCTTGAAGGTAAGAAGAGGAAGATCAGCTATCTGCGGCAGATTGGTGCGCCGCAGCGGGACACCATTTTCTAAAGAAGAGCGATACTCTTCTAATAGTTCTAATTCTTCTTTATAAATCCGATCTCCTGTTTTCAGCATGCGCGTTGTGCGCTCCATCCGCTTTTCCACAGTCTGCAGGTCAGCTAGCGCCAGCTCTAAGTCGATCACATCAACATCACTCAAAGGATCGACCTTGCCAGAAACGCTCACCACATTATCATCAGAAAAAACTCGGACCACATGGGCCAGTGCATCGACCTGTCGTATGTGAGATAGAAACTGGTTCCCAAGACCCTCACCCCGGCTGGCTCCGGCAACAAGGCCGGCAATGTCTACAAACTCAATTGCTGCACCAGTCACGGTTTCAGGCTGTACTGCCTCTGCGATTTTCAGCAGACGCTTATCTGGGATGGGAATACTCCCCCGGTTAGGCTCAATAGTACAAAACGGGTAGTTGGCCGCCGGCACGTCCAACCTTGTAAGAGCGTTAAACAGAGTTGACTTGCCCACATTTGGTAATCCAATTATTCCTATTTCTAAACCCATAATTGACCCTCCCTGAACAGGTA
>CALKAR010000093.1 GCA_937988745.1 uncultured Peptococcaceae bacterium | reverse complement strand
AAATAGAAAAGCGTGTCCAACATTTCGGACACGCTTTTCTTAAGTTGGTGAGGCTGAGGAGTTGCGTTCTATGATAGCTTAATGACTACCACCGACTTAGCTGGCAGAGAAACCTGGAGAACTCCATCTGCAACGGTTGCTTTGTCGAAGGTCTGCGGCTTGACTGCATCAGGTTTGTCGAAGTCGTTGTGGTCAGTGATACTGCCGGATGTTAAAATTTCCCCTGATAATCTCTTTACCGAAAGGCCACGCAGTTCACAGATGAACTCATGGTCGTTATTAGGATCCAAATTGCAGAGTGAGATGTGCACTTCGCCCTCGGCGTTCTTAGACGCAGAAGCACTCACAGCCGAGATGGATTCTCCTTCATAGACATACTCAGGACTGTCATAGTTCAAATCTAAGAGTTCGGCCCCCTGATGAACGCTGAACATCTTAAATACATGGTAGGTCGGGGTGAGAATCATCTCAGGTCCATTCGTAAGAATAACAGCCTGAAGCACATTCACTAACTGAGCCAGATTGGCCATGTGCACCCGCTGACAGTGTTTATGGAAGATATGGAAGTGTATTCCTGCTACTAATGCATCCCGAAGGGTATTCTGCTGCTGCAGGAAGCCTGGATTTGTTCCCGGCAGGGGATCATACCAAGTTCCCCACTCGTCCACGATCATGCCTACCCGCCGCTCTGGGTCATAGCGATCCATGATGGTAGAATGCTTCGTGATCAGCTCATCCATGACGAGAGCCTTCTTGAGAGTGATAAACCAGTCAGCTTCTGTAAAGTCAATTGAGGAGCCCTTCTTCTGCCAGGTACCTGGAACGGTGTAATAGTGCAGGCTCAGCCCATCCATCAAGCCTCCTGCCTCGCGCATCAAGACTTCAGTCCAGTGATAATCAGACGAGTTAGCACCGCAGGCAATCTTATAGATCTTGTGAGGCCCGTACCGACGCACATAAGTCTGGTAATGGCGGTACAGATCCGCATAGTATTCAGCGCGCATGTGACCGCCGCATCCCCAGTTTTCGTTACCTACGCCGAAATAAGGCAAGCGCCAGGGTTTTTCACGGCCGTTTTGTTTGCGCCAGTTGGCCATGGGTGACTCACCGTCGAAGGTGATGTATTCTACCCATTCAGACATCTCTCTTACTGTACCGCTGCCTACGTTGCCGCAGATATAAGGGTCTGCTCCAATCAGCTCACAGAGCTCCATAAATTCATGGGTACCGAAATGGTTGTTTTCTACAACACCGCCCCAATGGGTATTGATCATGCTCGGGCGTTCTTCCTTCGGGCCCACTCCGTCTTTCCAATGATATTCATCGGCGAAACACCCGCCTGGCCAACGCAGCACAGGAATCTTCATATCCCGCAGTGCCTCTAGGACGTCATTACGCAGCCCATTGGTGTTGGGTATGTCGGATTCAGGACCGACGTAGATACCACCATAGATGCAATATCCGAGGTGTTCGGAGAAATGACCATATATGTTTTTATGAATTGTACCAAGGACACGGTCGCCATTTAGAACTGCTTTTGCCATTGCCATCTCCCTCCTGGAGTCTTAAGTTGATGCTCGCGCAATCAAGCGAGGTGTAAGATTTACCTGTGCGAGGTGAGCGCTGCGTTCCTGTATTTTGCGCAGCAGGATTTGGGCACTGCCGATTCCCATCTGGCTGTTCTGCACATCAATCGTGGTCAGCGAAGGGGCCAGCATTCCGCCTACACTGAGATTGTCCACACCCATCACAGCTATATCATCTGGAATACGGATTCCCCGCTGCTTCAATTCCTGCATAGCATCAATAGCCATTTGGTCGCAGAAACAAAAGATAGCAGTAGGATCAAGACCCTCCTCTAGGGCCGCTCCAAGTATATCTTCCACCCTCTGACCAATCCGTACGGACCTAATCCATTCAGGTCCTAAGTTGATGCCCGCCGCCGAGAGGGTTTGGCAGAAACCCTCTTGGCGGAGCTGGGCACTGTAGTTCTGAGACGAGTTGATGAACATAATACGCCTATGGCCCCGGCCGATGAGGTGCTGCGCCGCTAACTCTCCAATGCGATAGTCATCGCAGACTACGTGATCAGCCTCTACATTGCGAGCTCTGCGGCCTACCAGCACGTAGGGAACCTTGTTTTTCTCTAAAAAATTGACCGCCTCGGGCTCGCTTTGAACCGGTGCCAGGATTATTCCATCAACTCGCTGTTCTAAGAGGAGTCTGACTGCCCGCAGTTCCCGCTGTGGATCCTCATGGGAACTGTTCAGCAAGATGTTGTATTCCTCTTTGTCTAAGACACTCTCAATTCCAGTGACAACATTAGCGTAGAAAGGGTTAGAAATAGTGGTGACAATTACACCTACGGTCCTGGTGCGTCCTGACCAGAGCCCTTTAGCTAAGGAGCTGGGAACATAACCCAATTCTTCTGCTGCTTTTAGCACACGCGCTCTCGTTTTCGGGCTAACATCAGCCCGGTTGTTTAGGGCACGCGATGCGGTAGAGATAGAAACGCCGCTCCTCTCTGCCACATCCCGCAGCTTAGAATGGGTCACAAAAACCAACTCCTTGTCATACTGCTACTGCTTCACTTTCGCTAATCTGATTACGTTCCAAGAAGCTTTATTCAGTGTGGCTTTCACTTTGCCATCTTCAATGGCAGCGCTGCCGTTGTTGTGCGGTGCCACATTATTTGGGTTAGCAGCGGTGTTAACTGCCTTCAGGTCTTCATGCTCGAGCACAATGTGCTCTTGAACAGCAAAGCCTGTGAAGCCTCTCAGTTCACATTCGAAGTCCATGCTCTGCTCTAAATCACGGTTTACAGCGAAAATGGTAATCTCATCTTCCGAATCGCTCAGCACTGCGATCGCATCGAGATAAGGTACATCTGTGAAGTCCTTACTGTCGTATTTGTCCGACTTTACGATTGGCAGAAGCGCGGTACCGCGGCCGTAGATCGAGGCGTGCAGGAATGGATAGAAGATAGTCTGACGCCATGCCGCTCCACCTGTCTCGGTCATGATCGGAGCAATTACATTCACCAGCTGAGCTAAGCAGCCGATCTTAACCCGATCAGCCCGTCTCATTAAACTCATAAGCATGCTGCCCACCAGCAGAGCATCTTCCATGGTATAGACGTCTTCGAGCTGTGGAGGAGCAACAGACCAAGGTTCAATCTGCCGGTCAGCTTCGTTAGAATGGAACCACACATTCCACTCGTCAAAAGACAGATGGATTGTCTTCTTACTGCGCTTCTTTGCCTTGACATAGTCGCAGATAGCGATGACAGAGTGTATGAATTCGTCCATATCTAAGGACCGTGCCAAGAAGTTCGGAGTATCGTTGTCCCGGTTGCCGTAGTAGGTATGGAGCGAGATGTAGTCGACGTAGTCATAGGTTAGGTCTAAGACGGTTGCTTCCCACTCAGCAAAAGTGGGCATGCCCCTGTGAGAGCTTCCGCAGGCGACTAATTCAATGGAAGGATCGACCTGCCGCATGACCTTCGCAGCTTCCATTGCCAGGCGTCCATACTCGTAGGCGGTTTTGGCTCCAATCTGCCATGGTCCATCCATCTCGTTTCCTAAGCACCACAGTTTGAAATTGTGAGGCTCTTCGTACCCATGGGAACGACGCAGATCACTCCAGTAAGTTCCGCCAGGATGGTTGCAGTACTCTATAATGTTGCGTGCTGCATCAATGCCTCGGGAACCGAGGTTAATGGCCATCATAACTTCGGTATTGACTTTCTTGGCCCAATCAGCAAATTCATTGACGCCAACTTCGTTGGTCTCAATGGTGCGCCAGGCCAGCTCTAAGCGGCGGGGGCGCTCCTCCTTAGGGCCGATTCCGTCTTCCCAGTTGTAGCCAGATACGAAGTTACCACCAGGATAACGCACAACCGGTACCTTAAGTTCACGCACAAGATCAGCTACGTCTTCCCGAAAACCATTCTCGTCAGCAGTGGGATGGCCCGGCTCATAAATACCGCCGTAGATTGCCCGTCCCAAGTGCTCTATAAATGAGCCATACAAACGATCATCGATTTTTCCAATACGATAGTCTTTCTCTAAAATCATCGTTCCACTGCGAGGTTTAACCAAAATGCATCTCCTCCATCTGGTGTGTTATGTTCTCCGGGAACGTTACCGGGAAGGTTCTCAGTAATTTTTCAACATCGATGCAGTAAACCCTCTCATTTCAGGACTTTTTCTTTACAAGAGTTATAAAAAGATCCCCCGGGAAACTTTCCCGGGGGATGATGCGCTGTATTTTCTCTTCTTAGATGCCTTTTGCGATGTGATAGTAGAGTTCGTTTAAGCGCAGTTCCTTTTTGAACTCAGACACGGTGGTGTTTTCATCGATGACCACCATTTCAATCCCAGCGATTTCACAGTAGTCTTCAATGTACTCCGTAGTCAAAGCCTGGCTGAACACAGTATGGTGAGCGCCGCCACCTAAGATCCAGCAGGCCGCAGCCGTCTTCAGATCTGGTTTTGGTGCCCAAAGTGCCCGTGCCACAGGGAGCTTAGGCAAATCTTCTGGAGATGCTGTTGTTTCTACTTCGTTAACAATCATCCGGAAGCGGTTGCCCAAATCAATAACCGATGCGCAGATAGCTGGTCCTGGAGGTGCCTCAAAGAGCAGACGAGCAGGATCAGCCTTACCACCAATTCCCAGAGGCTGAATATCCAGAACCGGTTTATCTGACGCAATGGATTCGCAGATTTCAAGCATGTGGGCACCGAGAATCTGCATTCCAGCCGGATTGAGGTGGTAGACATAGTCTTCCATGAACGAAGTGCCCTTAGGCAATCCTGCCGCCATTACCTTAGCAGCGCGCAGCAGAGCAGCTGTCTTCCAGTCACCTTCTGCACCAAAGCCATAGCCGTCCTTCATGAGACGCTGAACTGCAAGGCCAGGTAACTGTTTCAGACCAGTCAAGTTTTCAAAGTTAGTGGTAAAGGCTTTAAAGCCGCCTTCTTCTAAGAACTTACGCATACCTAGTTCAATGCGGGCAGCCTCAAGCAGGTTAGCGCGAGCAGGCCCGCCTTCCTTCACTCGATCAGTGAGGGTGTAGGACGCCTCATACTCTTCCACCAACTGAGCAATCTCCTGATCGGTGACCGTGTTGACCCGTTCGACCAAGTCACCCAAGCCGTAACCGTTTACTTCATAACCAAATTGGATTTGAGCGGCAACTTTATCGCCTTCGGTAACCGCCACATCACGCATATTGTCGCCAAAACGAGCAATCTTAGCACCCTGCGCATCCTGCCAAGCAGCGGCCACACGCATCCAAACGTTAAGCCGTTCGATAACCTCGTCATCTTTCCAGTGACCTACAATTACCTTGCGGGCCTTGCGCATACGGGTGTTGATGAAACCAAACTCTCGGTCACCGTGAGCGGATTGGTTGAGGTTCATGTAGTCCATGTCAATTTCAGACCAGGGAATATCCTGGCCGAACTGGGTGTGGAGATGGACATATGGTTTAGCCAGCATGTTCAAGCCGCTGATCCACATCCGAGCTGGAGAGAAGGTGTGCATCCACATAATCAGTCCAATGCAATTATTGTCAGCGTTAGCCTGAGCAATCAGATTGCGGATGTCGGCTGAACGAGTTAAGACAGCTTTGTGCACGACTGTTACAGGAATTTTGGGATGATCATTAATCGCCGCAGCAATCTGCTGGGCCTGATCTTCGACCTGACGCAGGGCGTCATCACCGTAGAGGTGCTGGCTGCCGGTGACGAACCAGACTTCAAACTTCTTCAAATTAATGTCCATAAGATTACCTCCTTGCAAGCTAGTTTTGACCGTAATAGGCACCTGGCCCATGTTTCCGCAAATAGTGTTTGTCAGCTACATGCTGGGAGATAGGCTGAGCGCTTCCCGCCAAAACGGTCGTGTGATAAGCCATCATGGCTACCTGTTCTAATACAACACTGTTATGCACCGCTTCATCTGGGTCTTTGCCCCATGTGAAGGGAGCATGCTCAGCCACCAATACAGCTGGTACAGCTTTATAGTCTTTATTCTCAAAGAGCTCTGCAATAACCCGGCCCGTATTGAGTTCATAGTCTTCTTCAACTTCTTCCTTGGTCAAACGCCTTGTGCAGGGCACTTCCCCATAGAAATAATCAGCGTGGGTTGTTCCTAAGCAGGGGATCGGTCTTTTTGCCTGCGCCCAAATTGTCGCCCAAGGTGAATGCGTATGGACGATACCGCCGATTTCTGGGAATCTGCGATACAGCTCCAAATGAGTGGGAGTATCAGATGACGGCCGCAGATCTCCTTCCACCACATTACCGGCGAGATCGAGCACCACCATCTTGTCGGGAGTGAGCTCATCATATGCTACACCGCTGGGCTTAATCACAACAAGGCCCCGCTCTCGATCGATCCCACTAACGTTACCCCAGGTGTAGATGACAAGATTGCGGTGCTGCAGCTCTTGATTGGCCTTTGTTACTGCTGCTTTGAGTTCCTGCAGCATTCTAACTACCTCCTCTGCTTACAGGCTGCGGAGAGTGTCTCCCAAGAGGCTTCCTACATTTAGGTACTCCTTATAAAGCTTGTTGTAGTGCTCTACCATCTCAGAATTGGGCTGGAATTCCTTAGAATAGCCGCTGCTCATATTGTTCTGGGCTGCAGAGACGTCAGAATATACACCCGCTGCGACCGCGGCGAACATTGCAGCTCCAAGCGCCACTGCTTGGTTTGAGCGGACGACCTTGATAGGCATGCCCAGAACATCTGCAGTAACCTGCATTACGAAATCATTCTTACCCGGAATACCACCCTGGGCGATGACCTGATTAATGGTCAGGCCTTCTTCACGGAAACGGTCCACAATAGCTCGACTGCCGAAAGCGGTCGCTTCCACCAAGGCCCGGAAAATGCGGGGCGCGTCGGTTCCTAAAGTAAGACCGATTAGGGCACCTTTCAGTTTCTGGTCTGCATCAGGCGTGCGCCGTCCGTTGAGCCAGTCTAACGCCAACACACTGGTATCGGCTGGATCAATCTTGGCCGCTTCCTCGGTGAGCCGCACTAGGATCTTGTCCTTCAGAGCAGACTGCTGCTCCTCAGTGAGTCCTACTTCAGAACCGATAGCTTCAATCGGCCAGGATACAATTTCCCTAAACCAGGCATAAACATCACCAAAGGCAGACTGGCCCGCTTCAAGGCCGACCATTCCAGGAATTACAGAACCATCAACCTGACCGCAGATACCGCGCACTGTCGTGTCACCAATTTCATCTTCAGAACCGATCATTACGTCACAGGTAGAGGTACCCATAATCTTAACCAGAGTGTTCGGACCAATTCCTCCACCTACAGCACCCATATGCGCGTCAAAGGCACCAACAGCCACAGCAATACCGGGCTTGAGGCCTAGTCTCTCCGCCCATTCTTCAGTAAGTTCGCCTGCTTTTTCGTCTGAAGTGTAAGTTTCCTCAAACAGACGGTCGCGCAGACCTGCCAGCAGAGGATCGAGCTTCACGAGGAATTCTTCTGAAGGAAGCCCTCCCCACTCTGGATGCCACATTGCCTTATGGCCTGCAGCACAGCGGCTGCGCTTCATTACATCAGGATTTTCAGTACCGGTAAGTACAGCTGGAATCCAGTCGCAAATCTCTACCCAAGAATAGGCCGCTTCGCGCACCTTGGGGTCTATCCGCAGGATATGGAGTATCTTCGCCCAGAACCATTCGGAAGAATAAATTCCACCTTCATACTTAGTATAGTCTACCCCACCCCAAGTCTTAGCCAAATGGTTGATCTCATCTGCCTCCTTTATGGCAGTATGATCCTTCCACAAGATAAACATCGCGTTGGGGTTCTCTTTAAACTCGTCCAATAAAGCTAAGGGAGTGCCGCTGCGATCAACCGGGCCAGGAGTGGAACCAGTGGTGTCAACGCCGATTCCAACCACATATTGACCAGCATCAGGGCCAACCTTTGCCAAAGCACCGGTGATACACTCTTCTAATCCCTCTAGATAATCGAGGGGATGATGGCGGAACTGATTAGCCGCAGGATCACTGTAAAGACCTTGAATCCATCTCTTGTATACAGCTACATCATCGGCAAGCTCTTCACCAGTAAGGGCATCTACAACTAATGCCCGCACCGAGTCGCTCCCGAAGTCAACCCCAATAACATACTTTGGGCTATCCATCATAACTTCTCTCCCTTCCGCAATACCTTAAGTATTTTCATTCTCCTTTTTTTAGTTTTAACCTTCCTTAGCCATTAGCGTGAGACGAAAACACGGGGATAATCCCCCGTGTTTATGACTCATTCATCCAAACCCGCATCTCGCCTGCTTGACGGTTGTCCCATGCAAAGTAAGGTACTGCCTTCAGCTCTACTTCTTTCACCTCAGGTGGTGTGGTGGTGTAGAGGCTGTCGTCAGGCACAACTCTCCTATAACCATGCCCGATGAGCACAGGCATTTTCAGCTGTTTTTCTTCTTCCACTGAAAAAGCGGCATCTGCCGGAATGTAGATTTCAGACAGATTACGACCATTGTCTACTTCCTCAAAACAGTACACGACTGGTCCCCTCTGCAGTGCCATCTTACCAGCACTGTAGGACACCTTCGGGTTAGCCCAAACCTTCTCGACAGGCATCGGGAAGATCAGTTCTACCTGATCGCCGTCGGACCAGATCCGTTCAATGCGAGCATAGCCATCTACGACTTGAAGTCTTTCAATAATCTCGCCGTTTACCTTGATCTGAGGCGCTCTGCACCACTTAGGCAGTCTGACGTTTAATGCAAACATCTGAGGCTCAGCTGATGAAACAACGAACTGCACAGTTTCATCCCAAGGATAGTTTGTGATCTGGCTGAGCTTTACCTCCGGATCACCCAATTTAAATGATGCTTCGCTTTGGGCAAACAGATGTACGAAGATGTCCCTGTCTCTTGTGCTGTAGATATACTGGTTAATTGAGGCCAACAGCCGGGCAATATTGGGTGGGCAGCATGCACAGCCAAACCATTCCTGCCTGGTGGTCCTTACATGACGGTGATCATGGCGGGCTGCAGCTGTAGCCGGGTCTACCTCAAGGGGATTCACATAGAAAAACTTAGTTCCTTCAAGAGACATTCCGCTGAGAACACCGTTGTAGAGAGCCCGTTCCATGACATCGGCATACTCACTTTTGGGCTCAATTTGAAGCATCCGCTGTGCCCAGAAAACCAAACCAATGGCAGCACAAGTCTCAGTATATGCCCGATCGCCAGGCAGATCATAGTCGATGGTAAATCCTTCATGATGGGCTTGCGAACCAATCCCACCAGTGATGTACATTCTCTTGTGTACGACATTGTCCCACAGCCGTTTACATACTTCATACAGCTCTTTGTCATCGGTCTCAAGAGCCAGATCGGCAGCGGCAGAATAGAGATACATCGCTCTGACTGAGTGGCCCTCAGCTGTTTCCTGCTCGCGCAGAGGCAGGTGTGACTGACTGTACCAATGACCGCTAAACCAGTAGTCTTCGGGTTTAGCACCACGAGCTTCGGCTTCAATGTCAAAGTAGTGCGGTTCTCTGCCCCGTTCCTCAATGAAGAATTGGGCAAGTCTTAGATGCTTCGGATCTTTAGTTACGCGATAAAGTTTAATCAGTGCCAGTTCAATTTCCTCGTGCCCTGGATAGCCGCGCTTTTTGCCTTCTTCTGGTCCAAACACTTCATCGATGTGATCCACAAAGCGGCACAGAATCTGGAGAAGCTTATCCTTCCCCGTTGCTTCATAATAAGCCACTGCAGCCTCAATGAAATGGCCAGCACAGTACAGTTCGTGATTGTCTCGCAGGTTTGTCCAGCGTTTATCAGGAGCCATGATTGTATAATATGAATTTATGTAACCGTCATCCTGTTGGGCTCTTCCCACAAGATCAATTACCTCATCGGCTCTCGCTTCCAACTCTGGATCCGGTTCGGCCATTAAGCTGTAGGCAACTGCTTCGAGCCACTTGGCTACATCACTGTCTTGGAAGATCATGCCCTGAAATTTACCACTTTTTTCGCCTGCTGCTATGCGCAAGTTTTCGATAGCATAACTCGGTTCAGCACCAGGAACCTCGTCATTAAGAGCTCTCCATTGATAAGGGATAACCTGCTCGCGTACCACTTGAGCCCGGTCTGCTAGCAAACCTCCTGTTAATCGTACATCCCGGCAGAACTGTGTCGCTAGATTTCGCATTCTAATCCTCCCTGTATCTTACTTAATCGCTCCGCGAGTTAATCCGGAGACAATTGCCCGTTGTGACACTAATACAATCAATACTGCTGGTATGACCATCGTAACGCCCAGAGCACTAATGAGTTCCCATGGACGTCCGTACGGTGTTCTAGCTTGGAAGACCTCGGTTGCAGCCACACTCAATGTTTTCGCTTTTTCGGTGGAGCTGAACACCAAGGGATAAATCAAGTTATTCCAGGCGTTGATGAAATTAATCGCCAGCATAGTTGCAATTGAAGGTTTCATGACTGGCAGCACAACGTGCCAGAGGCGCTGAACTACATTCGCTCCATCCATTATAGCAGCTTCTTCCATTTCTCGTGGTACCCGCTGTACAAAAGCGATTAGAGTCCAAACTGTAAACGGCACCAATACACTGCTCATCACGAGGACTAAACCCTGTACTGTATTGATTAGGCGAAGATTGCGCAGGATTCTAAAAAGCGGTACCACGGTAACAATTTCAGGAAGAGCCATGGACAGCACTAAGCCCAATAGAAGAATCCCACTGCCTGGCACGGGATAACGCGCAAATCCATAGGCAGCCATAAAACCAAGCAGGACTGACAAAACTGCCGAGCCCCCAGCAAACAGCAGGGAATTGCGAACATATGCAGCAAATGGGAGCTGTGTTATTAGGTTGCGGAAGTTCTCAACTGTTGGTTTCGGAAAGTAC
>CALKAR010000092.1 GCA_937988745.1 uncultured Peptococcaceae bacterium | reverse complement strand
TACTACTTAATCTATATAACTTCGGCTTAATCACTATTCTACCTGCTAAAAAACACCGAGTACAGTTTGAAACTGTACTCGGCATCGACTTGCTAGTAGATCTTGCGGCCTTTTTCGTCTGGAATTCCTGATTTGCGATAGAAATAAGTATTAACGACATCGCGCCACTCGATGGCGTTCTTAAGCTGCCGCTGCAGCCTTTCGGCCACATTTGCAAAGGTATCTTGATCAATTTTTCCTTCGAGGGAGTTCCACTGGGAAATCAGCCATTCGACCTGCTCGACACCTTCAAAATGCGTATCGTAGATGTGCTGAATCAAGGTCTTACCAGACTTCAGCTTCTCAGTGTAACCCACCCGATGGAAGAAGAGAAGCAGCTCTTCTGGACAGGTTTCCTTCGACTCATACATCTCCGCATTGGGCGAGTGGTACTGGCCAGCATACCCTGTGCCATTCTTGACAGTGCGGTCCACACCAATGGCCTCACGGTCAGCTCGATGGTAAGTGCCCCAGCGATCATATTCATAGCCATCGACGTTCACACCATAGTGATGTCCCGGATTAACCATCCAGCCAATTCCTAATGGGGTTGTATAATTTTCGTAGATCTCTCTGGACTTGAGGAGCATCTGAGAAACCACATCTATTATCTGTGGATCACTGCCTAAGGTGAGGCGGATCCACTCGTCAGCAATTCTCTCTGAAGAGAGGTCAGTATCCCAGCATAAGCGGCCATATCCGTATAAATTAGCCTGAGCCAAGGTGTGACCGGTCCAGTTGAAGTCCTTTCCTACATTGACTACCGCGGCAATGCCGCTGTGTTGTTGAGGGAAGACCTTCCCGGCTACGATCTGCTTGACAGTCGAACCTTCACCCTTGGCGTAGGTATCGAAGTCTAGGACTTCTTTCCACATAGGAACCAAGTAGCAGAGATCAATCTGCTGTCCTGTGTATTCTTGAGTAATCTGGAGTTCCAGCACCTGGTTGGTCTTGCTCAACCCACCAAAGAGAGGAGATACAGGCTCTCTAATCTGGAAATCCATTGGCCCGTTTTTAATCTGCAGAAGCACATTGCTTTCAAACTGGCCATCTAAAGGCATAAAATTATCGTAAGCAGCGCGAGCCCGATCAGTTTCGCGGTCACGCCAATCCTGCATACAGTTATAGACGAAACACCGCCAGATCACAATGCCGCGGTGTGGTTTTAAAGCCCGGGCCAGAACATTGGCTCCTTGGGCGTGATCACGATCATATGTAAAAGGCCCAGGACGATGTTCCGAGTCGGCTTTCACAACAAAGCCGCCGAAATCGGGAATGCGGCTGTAAATGTAATCTGCCCTCTCTGCCCACCACTTCGCTACCTCTGGATCAAGTGGATCAGCAGTTTCGAGGCCTCCCACTTCAATGGGACTTGCATAATTTATACTTAAAAATACTTGAATTCCCCACCGGCGGAATATTTCAGCTAAACGCTCAACCAGCGGAAGCTGATCGCCTATGAGGTGGGTCTCAACTTGATGCACATTTACATTATTGACTGAAATACTGTTGATGCCTAGTGAAGCCAGAAGACGGGCATAGTCTTCTACCCGGTCTAAATTAGGGGTTAGATCGTTGTTTTCCCAAAAGATAGACTTCCCTGAGTAACCCCTTTCCACACTGCCGTCCATGTTATCCCAGTGGTTAATCATGCGCAGAGGGCTCTTGGGGTTTTCCACTAATGTGAGCTGTTCGCCTAGTTCACCTAATCTAAGCTTCCGCAGAAATGCGAATACACCATACAGCAGGCCCCGTTCAGTTTTAGCTGCAATCAGTGTCTTGCCTGCGGCGCCGGTGCAGTTTCTTAAGCAGAAGCCTTCATCTGTAAGTTCCACCGATGCCTCTAAGTCCTTCCCGCATGGACCTGGCATATCTTCGATGAGGCTGACAACCAATCCCGCTTCCTGCGGAGAATTGACGAACTCAGGTTTGCTGCCCAAAAGGCCTTCAGCTGCTCGAGTAAGTTCTTCCTTAATCGATTCGACAATGAGGCCTTGACTCCGAACACAGATTTTTTCTAAGTAGTTTTTGATCTGATCGTGCGAAGTTTGTGGGTCGACAAAATCGTAGCCCAGCCAACAGGCGTAGCTCTGGGGCAGTGTCTTCACTGCATCATCCTCCTTTATGCTTGCAGTCCCTGACTATTTCCCCGTCATCAGCTGCTTTCCTTCTCTGAGGCCAAGTCTTGCCGCCTTCCCCCATCTCTGCCGCCTTGTCTAAGGTAAAGATAGAGACATTTCTCGACCAATGCTGATAGACTGATGTCTTCCTTTACCGCTTGAATCTTTGCTTCCTTAAACAATGACCGATCAATGTAACCATTAAGCCTTGCCTTCTCCACAACAATTCCTCCCATGAACATTTGAACACATTTCCTATTATACCATAATAACACTAAAGCTCAAAGGCGTTATTGTCCCTTTGCACTTTAATGTTATTGTGTTATACTAAGGGTACCTATAAATAACGAGGTGGATTACTATGATAAGGACACTCACTCCTATCGCTTTGGTTCACGCGGAAGAGTGGAAAGCCATAGTTAATTATTGTATGGATGAGGATGCGGCACATAATTACGAGTGTCCGGACGATAACACCATCGTTATCTGGACATCGCATGATGAACAGACGGATGCTCCTTCGATGCATGGGGCATACAACTCTGAAGTGTCTCAACAGACACCTGATCACGTGAACGTAATTTGGCTTACTGGAAACTGCGATCATCCTGAAGGTTTTGCTTGGGAAGGCAACTGGAGTCCCCATATGGCTCGGACTCACTTCATGCAGATCTTCGAAGCAGCCATTGGGAAGAAATATGCAGGCAGCCGCTCAGAAAACCGCGGCTGATAATAACAGAAAGTATCTTGCTGCAGCAGAACTCCCCCTGTGTACAGTTTTTGTCACAGGGGGAGTTCTTTTTTCGTGTCTTAGTTTATGTTGTCAGAACCAAATCGGCTTTGTCCAGAACACCCAGCTCTGTAAAATAGCGATTTTCTAAAGGAATCCATTCCTTTTCAAAGCGGGTCAGCAGAGCTGGACCACTGCGAGCTAGGATGCGCTCCCGCTGTGCCGTTGGATCCACCTGCAGTACGATCTTGAAATCATAAAACCGTTCGAGAACTGGATGCAGGCTGTAAACTCCTTCGACAATATTAAGCCTCTTTGGAACTACACAGCGCTCCTCCGTAATCCTCTGACTTCCGCAGTCAAACACTCCATATTGGAAAGGCCTGCGGGCAGCGAGGTTCAGCATAACTTCACTGTGAAACCGCTCATAATGGACATTACCACCTGGCTCAGCAAGCCGCTCACAGGTCTTCATCTCTTCCGGCAGGAAGAAATCGTCCATATGAAAGATTGTGCAGTCGTACACCTGGCCTAACAGCTGAGCAAGACTGCTCTTGCCTGCCCCGCTGTAGCCATCTATCGCCACCAGCACATGCTGCTTGCTGCCTAACAGTGAATCAATCTGGGAAAACACCTGATGGAACTGGATAAACTTCCAATCCACTACACGATAAGCGGGCTGATAACGCTCCCGATAAACCTCGCTGTGATGCTGTGCCGGATATCCTGTTTCCCTAAACTCATGAATGTACTCAGCCAGTTCTAAATAGGGCAGCTTGATCTTACCTGATCGGCAGAGCTTCAGCAGCAAGTCCAGCTTCGATTCAACATTATGTGCGCCACTTGAAGGATTTTGAGCGCTGAGAATGAACCACTGAGCAATTGTGGAGAGACTCAGACCAGCACCAGGCAGGGGCAAGAGATTCACCCTACCATACCCGCCTCCGATCTCCTCGAAAAGTGGAGGAACAACCTCAGGCTCAGGTTTCCTTTGGCAGGCCATGTACTCATCCTGCAGCCGTTTCCAAGCAGCCGCAGGGGACGAGATAAAATGACCAACACCAAACTCACTTTGGAATATCAGTTTAGCAAAATCCTGTCCCGTCATTTCGGGATAGCGCTCATATTGTGCAAACAGGATTTCCTGAAAATCAGTCATCAAGGCTGATATCTCCCAGCACGCTGAGCCGAGAACTGAGTTCTCTCGAGGGCAATCACTAAAATAGGTATCAGGATCAGCTGAACCACTATCCCCGGAAGAGCATTGGCAAAGGCCCCTCCCATAAAGATCTGCCACGAAAATGCTCTACCCTGCAACCCATAGAGAACTAAGCTTACCACGCCCCATACAACCCGGCCACCCAGCATAGCACCGATCAAGCTGAGATAAACGCGGGCGCGCCCGGCCAGATTCTGATAAAGCAAACCTGCTAAGAAACCATAGGTCGCTAGCTCAAATGCCATGGCCGTCGCAGTTGGGAAGAGCGGCGGCATCCCGAAGACAGCCGAACGGAGTAAAGGCATGATAAACCCAACGGCCAACCCAATCTGCGGCCCCAAGATAAAACCGCACAGTAGAGCTGGTAGGTGCATAGGAAGCAGGGCCTGGCCTAGCGCGGCTATCTGTCCCGTTAAGAATGGGAGAACCAGTCCGAGTGCCAAAAAGAGAGCTGCTAAGGCGAGTCGCTGCGCCGTAATGTTCTTCATTGCTCTAAAGTCGCCTCCATCAATATACTGCATTTTAAATTATGTTTATATATTCCATCCTCTGCCTGCTTTTCCTGCGCACCAAGAAATCACTGTGGTCTCAATCTGGTATTACTTCCTAGCACTCTGAGCCGCCAAAGCAAATTTCTCCGCTAAAGCGGTTAGGCCATCCCAATCCTGGTCAGCTACCAGCTTTTTATCTACTAAAGCGCTGCCTACACCTACAAAAGCGGCCCCTGCTCTGATGAAATCGGGGGTGTTCTCCAGGTTTACACCGCCTGTAGGGGTAACTTTGATCTGCGGTAAGGGCCCTTTGAGATCCTTGATATATCCTGGGCCGAGTTTGGTCGCAGGGAAAATCTTGACCACATCAGCGCCTGCTTCCCAAGCTGCTAGAATTTCTGTCGGCGTAAAAGCCCCTGGAATGCATGCCCTGCTGTATCGGCGGCACATTTCTACTATTTCAGGTTTAAACACAGGACTCACCACAAACTGAGCGCCGGCTAAGATCGCCAACCGAGCTGTTTCAGCATCCAATACGCTGCCTACTCCAATAATCGCTTGGTCGCCAAGCTCTTTAACTGCAGCCTTAATTGTTTCCAGCGCACCGGGTGAAGTCATTGTGATCTCTAAAGCTTTAACCCCACCCTTATTAAGGGCTGTTGTAATCTGCATCAATTCATCGGCGCTGTTGGCACGAATAACTGCTACTACTCCGCTTTCTTCAATTGCCTGCAGGCATTGTTCTTTAGTCAATGAGTTCCCTCCAATCAATTAACGCTGCACGCGGCCAGAACCGTCGCCTGCCATAAGAGTCTTGACTTCCTCAGGTGAAACCAGGTTAAAGTCGCCAAAGATGGTGTGCTTGAGGCAGGATGCCGCTGCGGCAAATTCTAAAGCCTCGTGGTCAGACATGCCTGAGAGAAGGCCGTAAATCAGGCCTGCACCAAAGGAGTCTCCACCGCCTACCCGGTCCACGATGTGGATGGAGTATTTATTGGAACGGAAGAACTCTTCAGTGTTATACAGCAGTCCTGACCAGTTGTTGATAGAGGCCGACAGGCTCTCCCTTAGGGTAATCGTAACCTTCTTGAATCCGAAGCGATCTACAAGCTTACGAGCAACTTCTTTGTAGCCTTCTTCACTCAACTTACCCTCAGTAATGTTTGACTCGCCTGCCGTAATACCAAAGACCTTTTCTGCATCCTCTTCATTGGCGATGAGGACGTCCACATAGGGCATAACTTCGCTCATGACCTTGTTGGCTTTTTCTTGTGTCCAGAGCTTCTTGCGGTAATTGAGGTCCGCACTGACTGTTACCCCAAGTTCTTTAGCCGCTTTCACAGCTTCGAGGGTAACTGCTGCCGGTCCATCGCCAAGGGCCGGCGTAATACCGGTAAAGTGAAACCACGCAGCACCTTCTAAAATGGTATACCAATCAAACTCACCCGGTTGAACCTGCGAAATGGAAGAACCAGCTCGATCATAGATTACCTTGGAAGGTCTCTGGGACGCGCCGTGCTCTAAGAAGTATATTCCTAGACGATCGCCTCCCCGCAGTATATATTCAGTACCTACTCCATAGCGGCGCAGGCTGTTAATGGCACACTGACCGATTTCATGGCTGGGAACCTTGGTAACAAAATGGGCATCGAATCCGTAATTGGCTAACGACACTGCTACATTAGCCTCGCCTCCCCCATAAACTACGTCAAAACTGTCTGCCTGGACAAAGCGGCCGTGTCCAGGAGGAGACAGGCGCATCATGATTTCTCCAAACGTAACTACTTTCTTCAATCTGTTATGCCTCCTCTCTGTCCATTGTATTTCGGCAAAGTTTATGCGTTTCCTGTTATCAAACTCTGAAAACAGGATTCTAGGCGAGTCTGCGTACCATTGGGTTATGCCATAAAATGCATTAGTCCAACGCAAGGAGGTGAACCCGATCACGCCGCTATTTGCCGAGACCAACTGGGTACCAGGCTCTACTGACACCCAGACAATTAACGTAGAGAACACCAGCGCAGTCGATGTCAATTA
>CALKAR010000091.1 GCA_937988745.1 uncultured Peptococcaceae bacterium | reverse complement strand
GTACGAGCCAAGCTCAAAGACACAGATCATTTCTTTGAGCATCGCTGTAGCCCTCGTGATCGTAATTCGTTTGCTTCCAACTGTTCAGGTTTATGTCGGTGAGCAGTTCTGTCTCACCGCGTGGGGAGTGGCTGCCTTGCTGTGCGGTTTGGTTATCCGCCGTGCGAAGCTTCCTAAGTCAACAAAGTAGGAATCAGGTACCTCAAAGGCCTCGCAGGTTTGATACTTGCGGGGCCTTTAGCGTTTCTAGGTGAACCTTAAGTTCAGAGGGTGCAGAAGAGACCAATGCTCTCGGAGATTCGGGGTCCCTTGGCCTAAAAACGCACTTTCCAGAGAGCGAAACTGCCATTCGAGACCAAAAAGTCGACCCGACGGGGGACGCTTGGTTTCAAACGGCATTCCGCTACCCAGCACCGAAAAATTGCCGCCAGAATCCGAAGAAAGAGGCCTTCCAGAATCGCCTCTGAGCGCCTCAAACCCATAAGGCCATACAGACACCTATCCCAGAATCTCAACCTGTTAAAAGGCCTTTAAGTAGGTTAAGTAGCAGAAGCAACGGAAAGCGTGCCGCCAGCTGGAGAAAGATCCTATGCCAGAGAAAGTCTATGCTGTCTATCGTCGACGTATTCCTTATGTTGGAGCAGTTCCTTATGAAGAGCATCTCGTCGTGATGTCATCTGCGCGCTTTTGGGGACAGAAACTGAGGCAAAAGCACTGGAACAACTAGCGAGAGATATTGAGTACGAGCTCTGGTGGGAGTAAATCTCAATCTCTAATACCGCAGACCCGGCATATTTTCCGCCCACTGTGTTTATAGTTTTTCAAGGTGGACATGAACAAGATGACCCAGATGCTCTTGAGTTTTCTAACCCAGTAGGTATCGTCGCAACTTTTAACCTCGAGGACGCTGAGGCAGCTGTACGCAGACACCATCAAAGTGACAGTTTGGACATATGGAAGCTTTCCATCCCATGGCGGAGCCCTTTTGCTCTACACCAATCTATAAGGAAGTATTTAGATGGTGGCAATCCTGATTTTGAGTACTCGCTGGAGCACTAGTGACGTAACTAAGGATGGTCCTGTTGCAAATTTGGATTAGGGCTGAAAAGGGTAGTTTCTAACGGTGGTTGAAACGGTTTGCTTTCCATTACTTATGGTCATTGATCAGTTAGATGAGGCTCTTGGGGCCTGACCGCGGTTACTTTGCTGGCGTAGGATTGTGACGATAATCCATTACTACGGAAGACAGCCCGATGAATGACTCAGAGGATTTAACACAACTTGCTTCTCAGGCAACTACTGCCGAGAATGCGTTGAAAGAGCTTCTTATTCGACGCCGTTCAGCCTCTACAAAGGAGTTGGCTGAGATCGATGAGGACATCGATCAGATGCGAGCCCACCTACAAGTAATCTCGGAACAGGCCGCAGTGATTACGAGGCACCAGATTGATCAGCGCCTGAAACAGGCCCGCGCATCCGCTGATCCGAACGGCCCTCGAATGGATATGGACAATCTCATGCGTGCTTTGACCCGCGCCCTCGGGTGGCGGCGGGATGAGAGCTGTTATATCGAAAACGGAATCCGAAAGCTGCCGACGTTAAATGTAGTCGCAGCCTGGGATAAAGATGATTTCATTCACTTCGTGATTCACGTTATTGCAGGAAAACAAGAAGGATTTCTCGGCTATTGTTATGAGGACGATCCCTCCCGTTGGGCATGGCAGGTGGCTGATATTGAGGCACAAGAGGTCAATGAACTCAGCGACCTATGGTTTTATGGCGAGAACCTCGTCCCGAAGATCACGGGGGCAGCTCCAGGAGAGATCAAATGGCAAGATCCTGTCCCTGATAAGGCGCTCCCGGACACTATGAACAAATTGCAGTCAATTGATTTAGGGACTTCTATCAGTCTTAATCCTGAATATATCGTTACCTCATAAGGTTGGGCCTGACCCGCGGAAAGTAGACACAGGGTCAGGCCTATTCACCCTAATAGCCTTTACTTCGGCACTAGATTATTTCCGTTTGCTTGATCTATGGATGAATCGTAAATCTCTGTCCCGAAAAACACGCTGAGTACTTCTCATCGAAAGAACCCTGCGGTATATGGGTGCATATTGACTGGTCAAGCGCTTCCAAGACCGGCGAAGAATTCAAGATCGTGGAAGCGCTAGCCTGCCTGCTGCTAAGACTCAATTAGAGATTTAAAACAGTTCAATCTGTTTAGTTCTTCCACTCCAATTCGCTGCCCACAGCTTCAGTGATGTTGCGCAGACCGTGGGCTTTCAGCTGCTTGGCAATGCCGAGGTGGATATCTCTGATCCAATCGGGGCCACCGTAGATGAATGGGGTGTATCCCTGCAGAAGGGTTGCGCCGGAGGTGATGCGTTCCCAGGCTTGCTC
>CALKAR010000090.1 GCA_937988745.1 uncultured Peptococcaceae bacterium | reverse complement strand
CTACCGGCTCATCGTCGCAGAAAATCCACAAGCCAAATCCTCTGTGGCTCTCCAAGTACTCCTGCTGCTTCGGATCGTCCGTCTTGAACTCGCCATTGACAAACTCGATCCGCTTGACTTCGGGCTCGGCGTTGATAACGAGCCCCAGCTTCGGACTGCGGTAGGTCTTTACCTTAGCCATCAAACTCAACCCCCAAAACGAACTAGGGAGGGGCGTTTCAGCCCCTCCCCCTTACGCAGCATTCTCCAGTACGGCGTGGACTTTCTCTAGCCGAACCTGCAAGCCAACTTCGGTCAGGTACTCATCCCGCCAGCCGTCAGCGTCGTTATCTTGGATGTTGGTACGGAGCGTAGTATCCCGACCGTTCAGCGGACGGTAGTAGATGTAGTCCATATCCACACCGAAGGCCAGGCCCTGGTACTCCTTCTCCAGAGTGCGGGACGGGACGATGTACAAATCGCCGTGGAAGCTGCGATACTGCTTCAGGCGAATGCCGTAGGTTTCTTCTCCGCTCCTGGTATCAATCCGGTCCCTAGCGAACTTGTTGATGATGCTTCCCACACGGTAGCTGCAGACAAGCAACTTGCGGTTGCTGCCGTGCTGGAACAGCATCTCGCAGAACTCCTCGAACTTGTCTTCGTCCAAAGAACCACCCGCATCGTAGTGCTTGGTCTTGATGAAGCTCAACAGGCCGCCCGTAGTGCGGCGCTTGTTGGCGGGGTCCTCGTACCGCTCGCCAAACAGCAAAGCACGCTCGATGTCCAGCCTGTGCTCCAAAGCCTGGTCCCGGCGCAGACGAGTACGCTCGTCCTCGCTGGTCTTCAGAGCTTCCCGTGAGCTGGTCATGGACTGGTCGAACGGGCGACGGAAGATCTGGGTGTAGTTGAAGTTCTTCACAGGCTGGGCGATCTTGGGCTCAGGAGCACGGCTGAACTCCTCCATAGCGTTGCCGAGGCGCAGGAGCCAGTCGTTGTCGTTCAGAGCCACAGGCGTCGTGCCGCCGTAGCCACGGATCACCGTTACGGTGTTGTTCACTTCATCGTGGGCTGTGACAAACATCACTTCCCCGGTGCGAGGAACCTTGATGATGTCCTTGGCCCTGAACAGCGTGGCATCGTCCACAGCGATGGTCGTGTCACTGTCGCCGTGGGCTCCGTTAACCTGAGTCCACCAGCCGCCGGGCTCGGAATCCCACCATTGGAACTCAGCAGTTTGGGTTGCACGCTTGCGAGCCCGCATCAGAATGACAAGGAACGGGTTAGCATCGGGGATCAGACGAGCAATATCCCTCGATACGTCAATATCTCGCCGCTCCCGGTCAATGCTGTAAGTATAGACCGGGGAGTTGGACGCAGGGGTGCTGACACCGTAGTTCATGGGCATCTTTACTTGCTACCTCCCTGTCGTGTCCAGCGGCGAGAAGGGCAAGGGGAACCCCCACAAGCCTCAAGGGCCTGTGGGGGTGCTGTGCTAGCTTGCTTCTCGCCGCTTAGTCGAAGATTCCCTTAGTTGATCCTGATGCTCCAAACACCTGCTGGCGAATGATGTCCTCCACCGTGGGCTGAGGCCCCGGCCTCGAAGCCCCTGTAGAGGGCATCTGTGCCGCTTTCTTTTGTACTTGGTTCTGTTGCTCCTTGTTTTGGCTCTCCAGAACCCGCAACTTTGCGGCCTGATACAGCATCTCCATGCCGTTGGGGAGCATGGCGAGCTGCACCAAGTGGGGTTGCTCCTGTACCAGCTTGGTCATCTCCCCGACGTACTTTGGAGCGTCGGGGTACTTGGCCACAAGCTGGTTGGCCTGGGAGTTAAAGTTCTCTCGCATCGAGGACACTTGATATTGCTGGTAAAGCGGAACCAGCATCTGCTGAAGCCCTACCAACAACTCCTGTGCCTGTCTCTGCACTTCCCTGTTGACAATCTCCTGTACTGCCGCTGGACCCTTGCGCTGAAGCTCCTCGAACCATTGCTCGGGGTCTACCTGCTGCTGTTGACTCTGAGCAGGGGCCTGCTGCTGAGGTTGTCCCTGCTGGTAGCCTGAATACATAAGCTGCTGCAAGTAGGCCATGAGCTGCTGGTTCTGCTGACGGAGCTGGGAGATTTCTTGGTCCCTACGGTTGTAGGCACTCCGCAACTCCTGGTAGCTCCGTTGCAAGTCCTCCAACGACTTGAACTGACCGCTTACTTCAGGTTGTCCCTGCTGGGAACCGTCATCCACAGAGCCTTCAGGTTGTCCCGTATCCGGGGCCTGCGCCTGCGGCGTTTCCAGCTCCGGGGCCTGGCTCGGCTCCTGAGTCTGCTGATCCGGTTGTCCCTGTCCGTCAGGGGCCGGTTCATGGGCATCCTCCAGAGAGCCGAAGATCGTGTCAGTTATCATGGGTTAATCCCCTTTCTCAATGCGTTCAGCTCTGCGCTGAACAAAATCAAGAACCCGCTGGAGGGCCGTTATCTCCCCTTGGAGGCGGCCCACCGCTTGCAGGTTCTCAAAGCTGCTGTTGGCTAACTGCCTTACGTGTGAGTCTTGCCACACCTTAATCTCCCTAACCAACACCTCCCATCCCTCATGCATAGCTAATCTCGCAATCTTCTCAGCATCCTCAGCTCTCACCTAAACACCTCCTGGGAGACCTGAGGTGGGAGGAGGCTCAGGAATGCGAGACCTCCCGTTCCCCTGGTGCCTACCAGCCACAAGCAGCTCCTGCAACATCTGTTGTTGCTGTTGCAAAGCCATCTGCTGCTCCACAACCTCCCTGGGCAACAGAAGCTTCTCTACGTTGCGGATGTCGTAGCTCTCAAGCCACATCTTGGTCAGCTCGTACTTGTCGATGTAGGGGTTGCCGGTGGACAGTACCGCAGCCATCACTTGATTGAGCTGTTCCCGGCGCAGATCTTTGTTGGCTCCGGGGTCCACATTGGCACCGCTGGGCCGATAGTCCCACTCACCCACAAGTTCATGTGGGGCTACCGTAACCCACTGGAACCCGGCCTCTTCTCCAAACACCCGGACTAAACGTTCGGTGTCAATGAACTGCTGATTGTTGAGGTCCATGAGCATCGCCAGGCGTTTGATCCCAAGGGCCTCGAAGAGCATGATCTTAACGTCAAACCGGATACCGGCGTTGGAGGACTTGGTAACGATCTCCGTAGCCGTCTCCTGGCGAACGGGGTCCACGCCCCGCACGATGGAAGGCGTTCCCACAGCGTTCTCCATGTCGATCTTGATGATCTGCTCGTCGGTGTAGCTGCTGTGGGGGATCTCGCTGAACTCAAACCACGTTACGTCATCAGGATCATCCACATGGATGATGCCGTGGTTTCGAGACACCAGCTCGGACTCGTCAATATCAGCCGACCTGCGAACCTTCCACATGCGGTTGAGGACCATGGACACCGCATCAATCCGCTGGTTCCTAGCCGTGTTCAGTTCCTCTTGCAGGTGGTGAATGATCTGCACCACCGACATGCCGTAGAACTCGTTGGGCAACGGCTCGAAGCTAGCCACCACAAACGGCTTCTTCTGATGCCGCCAGTACGGGTTGTCGCCTTCATAGGCCAGGAACTTGCGGTTGATGAGAATGGCATGGCGGTCGTCCTCCCAATAGTGGAGGACTTCGTACAGCTTGCCCTTCCGCAATCCCCTCTCGTCATCGGGGCTCCAGAAACCCTCGCTCGTTTCGGGCGTGATGCCCACAGCCGTCAGTCGCTCGTAACGGCCCTCTTCAGGGGCTCCTGTAGAACGCACCTCTTCCCAATTGAGGGGGAACACCATACCGATCCCGGCTTCGTGCAGGACCGCCAGTTTGTCCTGAATCTGCTCCTCATTGAGCCATTCCCTCTGAAAAACAAATCGGCAGGAATCAATGTCCTGCCCCCGAGGGTCCGGCCAGAAGTCGAAGAAGTCCACATTCTTGATCTCGTTGTCGTCCCAGACCGTGTATGGCACTTCGACGATCTGGGTCTCCACACGCTCTATGATGGGCTGTCCAGCTTCATCAAGCATGGGGTTCCCAAACGCGTCGAGCTGGTAGACCGGAACCTCTACCTTGCGCTTCACCAGGCGCTGGTCAAACCGCCAGCCCACGGACATGATGCCAGCAGGGAACACGCATACTGATGTCACAAAGTCGTAGAACTTCTTGACGATCTGGTTTCGGTCAAGCTGCTCATCCACAAGGGCCGCAGCGATCTTCGCCTTCTCGGCCCTCAACAGCAGCTCCTCAACAGTTCCCCCTTGCCTGGGCAGGGGAAGGAAGTCAAGGTATGGCCTGTTGGCGAAGAAACTGCGAACCATACGAGCCCGAATAGCATCCACGATCTCATAAGTCCTGGGGATGTGGAGGTTGGAGCGACCCTCGATCTTCGGCTTATCCCGATGCCCGACGTATGCCTTGTAGAATTCCACCGCCTTTTCGTCATACTGCTTGCGGAAAGATTCGGCATAGGAAAAGCGAGAAAGCAACTCGGCTGCTCGGGCTCTCGGGTCGTATACACGGGTGATTACCGTGGGCCCTCTATGGTTCTCGTTTGTCGCATCCAACAGTTCCACAGCCATCGGCTAGCGTCGTCCCTTTCTCTCGGGCAGCTTCTTCTTGTTCTTGGTCTTGCGCTCCCACTCTTCAACAACTTCCTTGCTGATCTCTCCCCTGGCGGCCATTGCATGGAACTTGCGCCGCTGGGCTTTGGACTTGAAGGGCATTAATCTCCACCTCAATACCCTGTAATTGCGCTTACCGTGGGGGCGATTAAACGCTCCCTCGCAGCCCTTCTAGCTCTCAGCTCGTCCATCGGCACCGTCTTCGGCGGCCTGCTCATCACGCCGTAGCGGATGGACTCCGCAGCGTGATCCTCACCGTCATCGTCCACGTCGTCTGGGTCGTTGTTGTCGTGGACGAGCGAGGGGATAGTTCTGATGGCGTTCACGCAGTTTTCGAGGAACACCAGCTTGGCTGTCATCTTGCCGTGCTCGTCCTCGTAAGGCTGCAGGTACTCACGCATGGCCAGCCAGCCGGGAACCCTCCTGTGGTCTGCCTTGACAAGCCCCTTTAGCCCCGCCTCGGCCATGATTTGCACACCAGGAACGCCCCGGTCCTGGCGGCGGTTCCACAGGTCCGGCGAGGCTACGGTGTAAAGAATCCTTTCTTCGGGAGGCGTGTAGTCAAGGATAGCCTCTGCCGCCTGGGACAGGTTGAGGTTCGGCTTGTAAAGCTCCCTGTAAACAATGCACCGCCCGTCTGGTGCCACAGCCCACCAGTAACAGGCGGTCATGTCCAAGCCGTAGTCGAGGCTCCTGAAACGCTTCCACCACTTGGGGATGTCCCGAGGAGACATGCCACGAATCACATGGATGTCTCGGTCCCACATGTCGAAGTACTGGCCAGCGAAGACATCCCAATCACCGTCCAGCAGCGCTCTGCGCCACTTCTCGTCAAGGCGTTGCAGCCGCTTGACATAGAGCGGGTCGTTCCTCATCAGGTGCGGGTTGTCCTTAGCCTTCGCTGGGATAAAGGCAATCTTTATCCCGAACTCGTCCTCCCAGACCGTATCGGGCGCTCCCTTGTCAATGAACATCTCCTTGACCCAAAGGTGACCCACACCGCCTGGGTTGCTGGCGGCTCTGGCCCTCGGCCACGCCCCAGGGACTGTGGAGCGGAGCCGGGAGTTTACTAGGTAGTCCCATTGCATCTTTGTAAAGTGGGTCAGCTCGTCAAACCCTATGAACCCGTACTCTGCCGAGTGGTACTGGTAGACATCGTTCTCCCGCTCGCAGTAACCGAACTCCAAGATCGAACCGTTCTTGAAGTAAAAAGCCTTCTCGCTGGCTACCCATCTTGCTATCTCCCTCGGGAACTTTGCCAGAGCCCGACTAATGAGAGAGCGGTTCAGCTCAGGAAATGTGCGCCGTAGCAGAAGGGCCCTATCTCCTGGAGTCTCCAGGCAGTAGGAAAAAGCCTCCCACAGAAGAGCCTCCGACTTGCCTCCACCGGCGGCCCCTCCGTATAAAGCAATGTCAGCGGGACAAGAATGGAACACCCGCTGACGTTCTGTAGGAGTATAGAACTTGGACAGGTCTACAACAGACATCGCCTAATCCAACCTCTGCGGCCTAGGCACTGACGTAATGATCTCAATAGGACCGCCGCCCTTGCCCGTGTGCTCAATCCGGTCGCTGTAGCCCTCACGCTTGGCCTTCAGGACCGTCTTGATCAAGTCCTTATCGCCGTGCAGGTAAGCCTGCATCAAGGCCATTTCCTCCACAAGATCCGTGCAGGCTTCCTCGGCGTACTTCTCCCACCGCTTGAAGTCCTCGTACTTGCGCCACTCCTCCAGCTTCGAGCGGGGGATTCCAGCGGCTCCACAGGCTGCTATTTCGGTGCCCCTCCACGAGCGGGCCACGAGATACTGCACCATCTTCTCCCGCTCGGGATGCTCGGGCAGGAAATCATCAGCCACAATGAAGCGGTCGTTGAAGACTTTGACCAGATTCATGGCTTCGAGCAGCGCACGAGCAAGTTCTGTAGCGCTGTCTTCGAGCGTGCCCTTTCTCGTCTTCTTGCGCTTCAGCAACTTCAGTACCCCCGCAAAAATAGTGCCGCCCAGGGGGTGTGAGCCCCTAGGCGGCGTGTGGAGAGGAAAAGAGGGCGTCAGCACGGCGCGGATAGTGCGCGGTCCAAGTCTACACTACCACGTCAAGCACACGCTTGTCAAGCTCATGCTAGCGTGGCTGGACGTACGTATGCTCGCTTGACAGGTTGCCACTTTCTCCTGCGGCCTCTTCTCGAAGACCTCCCTTTACGAAGTGTGCCTCTCTTAAAGAAAAACACCTGCTCTCGGTATACCTCACTCCATCCAGCGTACTTTCCCTCCCAGTTCGGGAAGTGCCTCGCCCTCCACACCAGGAACTCGTCATCAGGGTCCATGTGCGGATAGGTCAGCGGACACCAGGGGCCAGGACCATATGTCTCCCTCATGTAGCGGCGGTACTCTGTATAAATATGCAGATCGTCGTATACTCTCTCCCCCCTACGGCTACTCCTTTAATTCTCCTTGGCCAACGACAGTTCGGCCGAGACTCGC
>CALKAR010000089.1 GCA_937988745.1 uncultured Peptococcaceae bacterium | reverse complement strand
TGACTTTGGTGTAGCCTTCCGAGGCCGTCAACAGAGTGGAAGTGGAAGCGGACCCGCACCTACTAATGGTAAGCAGGCAATTCCTAAGAAGCCTCGCAGTGAAATGACACAGAGGGAACGGGAAGATTTTGTGAATAAATTTGGGTGGGATGCCTATCACGAACTTCCGATTTCCTAAAAGAGCATTAAGATGTGCAGGGGCCAGTCCTCTGCTTTCTTGTGTAAATGATTGCCCGAGATGGGCACATGGAAACAATCAAAGGCAATTAATTAACATTAGATAGCAAGAGGATAAGACTATGGCTATTGGTTCAAAATCTGATTTTGTCGTATACAATCGGGAATTCTTCTCCGGCATGAACGAAGTTCTCCAACAGAACACTGAAGTATTTAACGGTGCCTCTGCTGGTGCGATTCGTTTGGTTACTCAGTCGCTCAAGGGTGACTTCACCAAAGAATCATTCATGAAAAAGATCACTGGCGGTACTGTAACTCACCGTGACATCACCTCCACTGCAACTGTAACCCCTGCCAAAATGGAACAGGGTGAACTGGTTGCTCCGAAGATCAACCGTCGTCTTGGCACGAACAGAAACACTATGGACGCTTGGAAGAAGATCGAACAAGACCCTCAAATGTTCTCCTTCTACTACGGCCAACAGGTTGCTGAAGACGTAGCTGCTGACTGGCTGAATACTCTGGTTCTGGCAGGTGTTACCTGTATGGAAACCGAAGCCGATATGGTTTATGACGCTACTGGCGAATCCGATCCGAAGCTCCGTACTGAGTATCTGGTACGTGGTCTGAAGAAGATGGGTGATAAGGCTCAACGTGTACGTGCGTGGGTTATGCACTCCAACACCTTCTATGATCTGGTAGAGTCTCAAATTCTGGACAAGGTTACTAACGTAGCTGACGCTGTTATCTACGGTGGCGCTCCGGGTACTCTGAACCGTCCGGTTATCGTAACTGACTCCCCGGCTCTGGTAGAGGCAGATGGTGTATCTTCTGGCGTAGACGCTTACAAGGTACTTGGTCTGACTGACGAAGCTCTGGTAGCTACTCAGTCCGAAGATCAGAACATTCTGTCTGATACTGAGCTTGGTCGTGAGAACATTGTTATGACCATTCAGGGTGAATATGCGTTCAACACTCGCGTTAAGGGCTTCAGCTATACTGCTGCTACCATTAACCCGGATGACGCTGCTCTGGGCACCGGTTCTAACTGGGGCTATGCAATGCACGATGTCAAACTTGGGCCGGGCGTACTGATCAAAGTAGCCTAATCCAACTAGAAGAGGGGAGCTTCGGCTCCTCTTTTCATCTTTCATTGACGGTATGAGATGTTATGGCTAAGAAAGAATTAGTATCCTTCTGTAAACCTGAAGAAACTCCACCTTTCGGTGGTACAATTCATTTTAAGAACCCACGTTACTTCTACGAGCATGAGAGTATTCCTGCTTATTGTACTCACTTCTTTACTGATAATGAGAAGATTCGTAAAGCATATCTCGCTGCCGGTAAGATTGAACATGGGAAAGGGTATACCGTACAAAAAGAAGAAGAAGAAGTATCCAAAGAAGCGGATAATCATGAAGTATCCGACGTAGAGGATAGCGGAATTCCCGTCGATGTAGAGGAAATGAGTTGGCCGGAGCTTCGCTCTTATGCTGCCACCCTTACCGACGAACCCATTAAGAACAAAGCAATGGCACTAGAGGTTATTGCAAACAACAGTTAACGCACGGACTGCGTTAGTGTCAAGGATGACATTCGGGGAGCCTTTGGGTTCCCCTTTTTTGTGCCTGTTGTCTAACAAAGCAAAAGGATTTGGGGGTTATTATGAGTTTAATACTAGAAACAGGCGAAGGGATACCAGACAGTAATTCCTACCTAAACGTGACAGAGGCAGAGACTATTCTGACAGACTTGGGATATGAAACATTCCCCTCCGAGTCGGTCTTGATCAATCCCAGTTTGTATATTGACGGCTACCTGGACCCATCATCGTTCATTCTCACTGAAGATCAAGGATTAATGTGGCCTAGGCAAGCGTTTACAGATAACCAAGGGCGTACTGTAAAGGGGATTCCAAAGGCGCTTAAACGCGCTGTAGCCATTATAGCCGTCGAGTTCATGGAAGAGGACTTGTTTGACGTTGAACCTTCCGTAATTAGTGAGAGTTACGGTAACAGTAGTGTTGAGTTTGCGTACCCTCAATCCAAGCCGGGGAAAGTGGTTTCACAGCTTGCATATCTTAGGTCATTGGGATATGGCGGAAGCAATACAACGAGCGTGAGGTTGATTAGAGCATGAGGCATCTACGTGGTGAGACTATTACGATTTGGAAAGGAGGCGCTTTGGACAAGTGGGGCAATCCTACTTATAGCGTCTCATTGGCTAAAGCAAGATGGGAAGATCGTACTGAGTTGTATTATGGCTCTGATGGTCGTGAGTATCGCTCTCAGTCTTCTGTGGGTGTTGATGTTGATTTGGCTATTGGTGATTTTATTGCCAAGGGAGATCATACAACTAATGCTGAACCTATATCGGGAGCATTTGAAGTAAAGGACTTTCGTAAGTCTCCGAATTGGAACTATACGAAGTTTGATAGGTGGGCACTTGTTTAAGCAAAGTGACGTAGACAAATGGTTCAAGGACTTCGATAAGGCTTTCTCTAACCTTGATAGGTCTATAGACACTGCTGGCGATAACCTTGAAAAGCACCTTAAACAGCGCACGGACAGCACTACACCTACTGATACTCACACTTTGATAAATAGCCGTAGGTTCTATCAAGAGCTGGATAGCGATAGTTTTGAATTGGTTATCACTTATAACGATGATGGCAGTGCTCCATACGCAATAACAGAACACGAAGACCCTTATCGCCACGACTTTATACCCAACTCACCGGAAGTTAGGTCTAGACATAATCAACCGCCTCTGTACGTGTACATTCCGCCTGTCAAAGAGAGGGAAGATTGGTGGAAAAAAGTATTCTCTAAAGTGGGGTGGAAATAATGATACCTTCTGAATTTATTTACGATAATATCATATCTGACTTGGATTTGAGTTGTCCTGTTTACTTGGGGCCGAGTGCGGCACCTAACTCATCCCATATCACACTGTTGGATATTGGTAATTCTGCAAATCCTGCTTATTTGAGGGATGTATATACTGTTGATTTCATAGGTAGGTATGAAAAGGGTGAGTATGCTCTAGGATGGGGAGATTTCCAGACCATTAAGAATGCTTTGTTGGGACACCCGAACATAATTGATGAAGACGGTAATGTTTGGTGTCGATTTATTATGACCCGTGGCCCACAGTACATAAATACAGATAAGATGGGAAAAACACTAATAACCATGATTTTTGAGTTTGTAGTAGACAGTTCTCAGGATATGTCCTACAGAAAGACTATCCAATAATACTTGTCTTACAAAAAGACATGCGCGTATGTACAATTAAAGGAGAAATACTATGACAGCAGCAAAAGAATTGCGCGTCAGTGATGACGACATTACATATTACATCGTACCGGGAAGTACGGCAGACATTTCATTTGAAGGGAATCAGCTAGAAGACACTATTTTTGGTGCTGCTTATAGCTCCTCTGAGACGGGTCTAATCAACTGGACTGTATCTGGTAATGCCATGTACCGTGGCTTTGCTGGTTATAACTCAACTGTTCGCCGTAGTGGCCCTACTCCTACATCGTTTACTAATGAGGCAATGTCTCAAGTCGATAACACTCAGACATATCGTATTACAGATGATACTAAGTCTGTGTGGGATTGGACTGCTGGCGTAACCATTTACGATGGTGCTAGTGAAGTGGCGGCTAGTAACATTGAATCAATCAACTATTTGTTTGGTGAAGTAACCTTTGTATCAAGTTATAGTCCGACAGGTGCAATCACTGCTGACGGTGACTACCTCACTATGTCCGCTTATGGTTGTGCTAACAGCTTCAGTCTGACTCAGAGTGCGGATACCACCGACACCTCTTGCTTTGAGACCGTACAGGCAAATGGTGGCTTTGCTACCTTCCGTCCAACCCTCCTCACTGCTGATTTGGAACTGAACGGATTCTATCGTGCAGAGAATGATGGTTTTGGTCAACTAAATGATCGCAGTGAGTTTGTTATTGAGTTGGACGTAGCGGGCGACGGTAGTTCCATTACTCGTGGTATCTACAAGATTGGTAGTTACTCACAGTCCGGTGATGTAGGCGGTGACGAAGAGTTCACCCTGTCTCTCACCCTGTCTGTGCCCGAGAATGTTAAACCATTCGGTTGGAGGCACCTCGCAACATCTACTATTCCGACTGGCCTGCTGAAGATTCTGACTGCGTATGAGAATCGTAGTAACATCTACGTTGAGTATATGCCAGAAGGCCAAAGCGAGTATGGATATACTGGTGAAGTGATTGTAACTGATACATCTATCTCTAGTGGTGTAGATGCCATGGTAGAGGCTAGTTTGTCTTTCCAAGGCACAGGTGCCGTGAGTGAAGTAAACCCAATCTAAGCATTGGTTAAGTAGTGAAAGGAGCCTCGCACATACGCGGGGCTTTCTTGTCTTACAAAGTACATAAACAAAACTCTTAGGAGAATATAAGTGAGCATTAAAGACATTCGTAGCGCAACCCTCGGTCAACAGAATAAATTTCGTTCCGAGAAAGTTAAACACGGAAGTATTGAAGTGGAAGTACGTCAACTGTCATACGCTGATCGTACTGCGCTGATTGAGAAGTGTACCAAGGACGATAAGATGGACACTCTCAAACTACAAGTGTATGCCGTTATCTACACTGTTGTAGACCCTGAAACTGGTGAGAAAGTGTTTAACGAAGCAGACTATGAAACTATGGTGCAACAACCCTCTGGTGGATATGTAGATACATTCTCCAAAGCTGCATTCAAAGTGTTGGGCCTTTCTGCCGAAGAGGGAGAGGCTGAAAAAAACTAAAGAAATCCCCAAGGCTTCTTGACGAATACTATCTAGCAGAAACCTTGGGGAAATTTCATTATGAGATTGTAGATATGCCCGCCGATGAATTTGATTATTGGTGTGCATACTTCAAGATTAAAGCGGAAGAGGAGAAGAAAGCCTTACAAAAGAAAGGCAAGAAAGGAAGCAACGTTCCTCCCCGCCAGTTGCCTAAAAAGGAGAGAAAGTAATGGATTTAGGACAGTTAAAAGGTAGTGTAATAATAAACTTTGGTTCTGTCCGTGAAGCGGAAAAGGCCATTAAGTCTCTCCAAGGCACATTTAGTAGTTTCACATCTGAGTCTAAGCAAGTGGTTGCTGCCACAAAAGAAGCAGGTAAGGCTAACATTGCTGCTGCTAAAGCCTCCCGAGAATACGCCGTGTCGGAAGACCGCAGACAAAAAGCCCTTACTCAAGCAACTGCCGCAGAAAAGCAAATAATGGTATTGAAGCGGCAGTCTGCTGCTGAGACAACTCGTGGTAATATCGCACTCAACAATGCCCGACAAGCACTTGCTATCTACAGAGAGGGTATCAGTAGAACTGACCTAAGTATTGATAACCTAAATAAGCGTTACGAAATGCTACAGCGGGCATTAACTCGTGCTAGTGTTTCCACCACAGGTCTGAACTCCGCCACAGCCGACGCACGTTCATGGTTTAGGTCTAGCCGCGCTGCCGCCTCTCAATTTGGTCTTCAGTTGCAAGACGTTGCAGTACAGGCACAGATGGGTACTCATTGGCTTGTGATTATGGGTCAACAAGGCTCTCAACTGCTTGGTTTCTTTGGTGCTGCTGGCGCTATGGCAGGTGCCGTTCTGGCTATAGGTGCAGCATTAGCCTACGTAGCTAGTAGTTCAAAGCAGGCAGAGGAAGCTAACAAGGCTCTTAATGAGGCAATGTCTGACCTAGAAGGCACATTTACAGACACCAAAAGTAGTCTGTCTCTACTTTCTGAAGACATGATTGAGGTT
>CALKAR010000088.1 GCA_937988745.1 uncultured Peptococcaceae bacterium | reverse complement strand
GGAAGTTGCCGCGGATAAACGGAGAGGTTTACCTTCATCGGTCATGTGTGCCGCTCGATCAGGTGGACTTAAACGAGGATCAGATGGACTTATTCGATGATGGGTTTTTGCAAGAGTGTCAGGGTTATTGCGGGGTTTGAAGCTATTAATGGTCCCTACAAATGCGAATGCGGCGGTTATGTGGTAAGTCCGAGCGGTAAAACACAAGGTAAATGGATTGACGAATCTACCGCCTACGGCAACGACTGTCCTACAGGAAAATGTGAGTGGTGGGGGATACCATGAAAAGAAAAGTTGCCAGCCGAAAACTACAAAGACGGTGCATACACTGCGATTGCGGCTTCAAGAAAGGCGATGTTTATTACGTTGATCGGCAAGTTTTTGAAGAGTACGGCGACGTGTTCGCTGTTGAAACAATTATATGCACGCGGTGCAAGTATCGGGAAGAGGATCGGAAACTACGGTATGAAAGATTTAAGGAACGGTGCGAACATCCTGAACAGTTTGTCGAGTGGAAATATTGTTATCTACCTGGAGATGCTGTGCCGGTGCCTAGCCATCAGGAATGTCGATTGTGCGGAAAGGTAGTTTGAAATCGATTTGAGTGGAAGTGAAAAATGCGGTGCTAAAAGAAATCGGGGGTGACGGTGGAATGACAAAAGTCTGCAAACGACATGCGGACAACCCGGTGATTATTTACCACCAATGCGTGGGGTGCGAGTTGGAATGGTTACACAAAGAACTGGAGCAAAAACAACAGGAGATTGAGCAGTTGAAACAGCGCTTGGCGGCGTTGAAGGAAATGAGAGCAGTCCTTGAGGTACAAAAATTATCTGTGTGAGTAAAGGAGGAATGGGCTGTGTATCGATTAACAAAAGCCTATATTTACTGTGATAGCACAGTAGTAATAAATAAGAATGTGATTAACAATGCAACAGATGATGATTTTCGCGAAGTGAGTTTGATTCTTTCAGAAGAGGACGTCAAGCAGTTTTATTCTGAGCTGGAGCATTTGCAAGACGACTATCTACCAGACGAATCCGCCGCCTACGGCAACTGACGCTATTTTGAGGGGAGGAAGAACATGGGCAACGCCAAAATGGCCGTGCATTTTTCGTCTGAAACCGACGAATGGCCGACACCGCAAGACTTTTTCGACCGACTCAACGAAGAATTTGGCTTCAATCTGGACGTTTGCGCCACTCCCGAGAACGCAAAGTGCCCGCGCTACTTCACAAAACGCGAGAACGGTCTATTACAAAAGTGGACGGGCATATGTTGGATGAATCCGCCGTATGGCCGAGAGATCGGTCAATGGGTTCAGAAGGCGTACACAAGCGCGCTTGAAGGGGCAACAGTTGTTTGTCTCCTTCCAGCCAGAACAGACACGGCATGGTGGCACGACTATTGCATGAAGGGCGAGATCCGGTTTGTACGGGGACGGCTGAAATTCGGAAATGCGAGTGAGAATGCACCATTTCCTAGCGCTGTTGTGGTGTTCAGACCGGGTGTTCCAGAAACGAATAGGCAACTCACGCTCTTTTGAGGGAGGGAAAAGGGATGAAATGCCCATATTGCAAAGAAGAAACGGACACTTTGTACAATAACCCATTTACGGTGATCGACATTCGCACGGGAGAAGAAAAGGAAGACGTAATGTGTCGCGAATGCCTGACGTTCACGCTTCAAGAAATGTCGCCTACGGCAACGACTGCCAGAATGGTCGGTGTGAGTGATGAGGGGGATAAGTGTATGGATATAACACCTGCATCAATCCTTGCAAAAGCAGCTAATCATATTTCAGATCGCGCCACGACATACGACAATCCGAATGGTGAACGGTCAATTGAGGCAACTGTTCAAGCTTTCAACGCAATTACAGGGCATAATCTTACAGAAGCGCAAGGATGGCTGTTCATGGCACTTCTGAAAGCGGTCAGAGCGTTTCAACGGAAAGGGTATCACGCAGACAGCATAGAAGACATGGCCGCATACATAGCGCTAATGGGCGAAGCGAAGGCGAGGGAGATACCACATGAGCCGAGATAAACGCATCACTGTAAGGCAGGCTATA
>CALKAR010000087.1 GCA_937988745.1 uncultured Peptococcaceae bacterium | reverse complement strand
TTGGACGCTGTTACCAATTTAAAATCGAACTGATCCCCACGGACCCGCTGGGGTTGGGTCCCGTCAGCGATCTTGGCCTAATTTATCGATGTTTCGGTATACTCAGCGTGCAACATACCACGGACTTCGGATGTTACCAACGCATCCCCTATCAACAATGCATTTTCCACGTGCTCCCCCGACCACGAACGCGGCCAACAGTAGGGGCACATCCAAACGAAAACCTGTTATCCTTTTCCCTAAAAGGGGCGTTGAAGTTCTAAATCAGCCTACACCCACAAACGTACATTCGGGTTTAGCTGCTATACGAACGGGCTTGTAGCTCGTACAACTCCGCAAAGAGTCCGGAACGTTGCATTAGTTCCTCGTAGGTTCCCGTCTCGCTTACTCTACCATCGTGCAGTACAACAATCTGGTCTGACATCCGGACCGTGGAAAAACGATGGGTGACAAACAAAGTGACCATGCCGGCACCTTTCCGTCTTAGAGCAGTCTCGCTGTGCCGGTGGAACAGCGAATATTCGGTCTCCGCATCCAACGCGGCTGTGGGCTCATCCAGTACCAGAAGAAGGGGGTTCGTTCGCATGAGTCCCCTACTCAACGCGACCTTTTGCCACTGTCCACCAGAAAGATCGATTCCCGACCACGTTGAACCGAGTTGCGTATCGAGCCCCTTTGGGAGTTCGTCTAGTAGTTCAAGCGAATCGCTGCGCCGCATAGCAGCCAAGATTGCTTCCTTGTCTTCCATTCGCCGTAAGTCGCCAACACCTATTGATTGACGGAGCAAAAGCTCAAAGCGGGCAAAGTCTTGAAAGACCGCCGAACAACGGAGGCGCCATTCGATCATGTTCATTTTACGCATGTCAATACCCTCCACGAGGATGCGCCCCTTAGTAGGTGCATAAAGGCCAAGCAATAGTTTTACTAGAGTTGTTTTGCCGGCACCATTTTCACCGACGATGGCAACGACGGAATCACCTGGGAGCTCAAGGGTGACATCCCGCAGGACCCATTTGTCCGTTCCTGGATAGCGAAAGGAAACTCGCTCTAATACAATGCCTTTGCTCAACGAGGACGGAACGGGTACCTGAGCATCCAAATTAGTCGGCATCTCAACAAGGTTTCGTTCCAATTCCACATAATGATCGGCTACTCGCAACATGGCTGCTAGGCCTGAAAAGGCCCACATGACATTGCTGATATGTCCGGAAAGAGTTCCAGCTAAGTAAATCGCCATTACCAAGTCACCGGGACTTGCCCTTCCCTGTGACGCTAACCATACGAGAAGGATGGCCGTCCCGGTGAAACCGACACCAAACACAAGCCAGCCGATGATTACTCGGTGGGAGTACCGCCAATTACCCATATCAATAAGGGAACCTTCAAGCGCGGTCGCTTCTAAGTATCTTTCCAGGACCACTGTCTCGGATCTGTAAATACGCACTTCTTTGCTTGTGCTCGGGGAGGTTACCATATTGACAATATGTTGGGCCTTGCTCCTGTGGGCGGCGGCTTCGCGTTCAACCTCACGCAATATGTGCTCGCTTGTTATCGTTGTCAATACAGGGACTAACGCAAAGAGGGGTAATGTTAACAAGGCCGGATGGACTGTTCCTAGGAGACCGACACTGGCCACTAGCCGAACGAAGTGGGCGAAGGTGAGTACGAGCATCCCCGGTCCTTCGGAAATCCGATTCTGTTCTTTGCGAACGAGTTCCAGGCGATCAAGCAAATCAGGATGATCAAAAATACGTAGGTCTCGAGCTGAGCCAACGAGTCGGGCGAGTCTTGCGTCGAGCTCCAGATGGACTTGTTCACCAAGGCTCATGCGCATCCGCGCCGCGATGCCTTGGAACAAAAACATGAGTCCAAGTACCAGGGCATAAGTGAATGCGGCACCGAGGGCGACAGTTGGATTGACCGTTGATGCCGAATCGGTCATTAATTTGAGTAACCATGCAAGGACGACTGTCGAAAGAAAACCTATCGGCTCCATGATCAGATCTAACACAAACTTTCCGGGAGCCGCGCCTAATGCGGTGCCCCAAAGAAGGCGAAGGGAGTTTAACAGGTCGACGAGGGGCCATCTACGGCTGTTTGTTGACGCCGTGGATTTACGAGACTGCACTACCATCATCCCCCGTTAAAAATGGCTGAGCCTGAAGGTTAAACATTCGAGCATACATGCCGTTTCTGTTAATCAAGTCGTCATGCGAGCCGTCTTCCACAATCTGGCCTTCATCCAAAACAACGATGCGATCGGCAAGTCGAATTGTCGGAAATCGGTGGGAGACAATAACGGTCGTCAGACCGAACTCTTTTGCTAGGTCAAGTATCATGGAATAAAATGAGGCCTCTGCACGAATGTCAAGACCACTAGTTGGTTCATCCAACACCAACAGTCTAGCCCCGCCCTTAACGGCTACGATCGCCCTTGCTACGGCCAACCGTTGCCATTGGCCCTCGGAGAGCTCAGTTCCGTCGCGAAAGCCCCGCGATAGCACGGTATCCAATCCATGTGGCAATGTCCGGACGATTTGTAGGGCCCCTGCCTTCTCGAGCGCTGACCACAATATGGCATCACTTTCTTTAGATTTTGGGAGGTTAAATGCCAGGTTGTCTCGGACAGACAGTTCCCATCGACAAAAGTCCTGGAACACAACCGCGATATGACGACGCCACGCTGACGCCTCGGTACGAGTGAGATCGTGTCCATCAGCGTATATTCGTCCTTGTTGAGGTTCATACAGTTTTGTGAGCAACTTAATGATCGTCGTTTTTCCAGCACCGTTCGGTCCAACAATAGCTAGGGATTGACCGACCCACATGTCTAGATTAAAGCCCGACAAAATTTCGCGCTCACCGTGGGGGTATGTAAAATGAATATCTTCAAACCGAATGCACGTTTTCGGAAAGCCCAATTTCGCCGGGGAAGGGGCCAAACCTGGAACTGACAGACCCCCTGGAACTGACAGCTTTTCCTCTAACTGGGAAACCTGGGAAACGGCCAACGCTGCGCGGCGTAATTGAAACTCTGCATCCGGCGCATCGATTAGGCTCAGCATACCGAACATCGCTTGCAAGTACACGGTTACTTCGCCAACAGTAATGTTTCCATGAACACCAGCGGATGAAATTGCTGAGGCAACGAGCCCAACAATCCCGACATGGAGGGAAATGACGCCAACCATAATCCAACGATTTTGTTGTCGCATTTGCCAAAGTTCGCGTAATGCAGTTCGGCCCAGACCGAGAAACTGCTGAACCGCCCAATCAACAAGACCAAATATTCGCATTTCCTTTGCAGGGCCTGAAACTAAATTTAGGTCCCGAAAGTAGTGGGCACGTCGGAGGTTCGAAACCTCTGACTGCAATCCTAACTCATATGTGCGAATATCCCTGAGCAACCACACCTTCAGTCCAGAAATACTAACAACGATGGCAATCGGTGCCCACCACTGAAACCTAAACAGCAATATCCCCATAATTATTCCAGCAAGGCGAAGACCGGTGATTCGCACGATCATGAATACCGCGGTTCGTGCCGCCGCCCCGTTAATTTGTCCTCGCGCTAAAGAGAAGCGGTCGGCGATCGCGGGATCCTCCATATGCCCTATTGTTTCCGGGAGTAGCGCCGTGGTGAGCAATCTTTTGCCCGTGTCTTGCTCAACTTTCCATGCTAGGCTTTGAACTAAGGGATCCGCAACGGCCCCTAAGATTACATCCGCAATGAACAAAAAAAGAACGACGATGAGATACAAGCCCATGGATGACCGAAGAGCCTCGCTGAAACCTTGCGCAACGATATTCGGGACTGAGTCGACAAGGGCACCGACAGCCAACGCGAACACAACTGGTTGTATGGCTGTCCATAGGACGTAAACGGCGACAATAACCGCCAACATTGGTGCCGAGCGGAAGATCGTTCGAGTCACCATGTAATAGCTTTTTGCAAAGCTGTATGGAGGTTGCACTTGTTCACCGCCCTTACATTTAGGCAAAATGATTAGTTCCGTCGTACGAGACTTGAAGAACGGCTGTCACGAATGGATTGCAATGCCGAGATGGGTATCGTTTTGCGGCAATTTGTCCCGTAAAAGGGCATCCACGAAAAAGTTTGGGTTCCCCACGGAACCAGCATGGGCTAGCCGGTGCAGGTACAGGCCGATTCCGGCTGCTCCTGTACCAAAATCTGTCGAGATGCGCAACAATTGCTCGCCGGGAAACGCGATACCATTCGACCGCTGTAAGGCAAACAGACTTATGCCGTCCGCTACATCTAAGGCTTGACGTAGGTATTCCGCCACTGAACATTCTGACGTCTTCGGGGATACCTTGTTCCGGTATCAGGCGTTGCAGAGCGAGAACACTTTCCATTTTGCGGACCTCCTTGTCACAATTCCCTCACGCAACCCCTTGCCAATGACTATACCGAATTGACAGTCAATTGTCAACCCTGGTCGAGCGAACGAGATGCCTAAAGATGGTCCGGGGCCATGGAAGAGTGTACCCTGCTACACTAAGGCGCTGTGGGAGAAGTTTATGCGTCGCTTTAGCGATCCTCCGAAGGGCGCAGAATCACCGGCGGGAGGGGGGGAATAGTTCTTGCATCGATTGATTTCACTTGGGTCTGTCATTGTCGTGTTGACCGTCGTATTGATGGGTTGCTCTTCGTTAAGTCCTTCGGGCAACCGCAAGACGTTTTACGACATTGCGGGTGTGGTAACTGATGCCGATGGCCACCGCATTGAAAATATGCGCTTGGTGTCTGACAACGGAAACATTGCCTACACGGACGAGGAAAGTCGCTGGAGCATGACCGGTCTTACTCGGAACAAACATTATCACGCCGGTCCTTGAAGAGTGGGTCTTTGAGCCGCCTGAGCGGCAAGTAAGTGAAGCATCTACAAACGTCAACTTCACAGGCAAATGTCAAGGCCGGAACGAAATGCCCCAAGACCGTCGGAGCAAAGTTCCCCAAAAACGCCGGTTTGAAAAATCCCCAGCCTCAGTTGTCCTCCTGCATCGGGGCCGGCGGGGGAAAATGACTGAGCACGCCGGCTTTCAGTTTCTCCTTCAGGCGATAGCTCTCGCCGCGAATGTTGATGGTGACGGAATGATGCAGCAAGCGGTCCAGGATGGCCGCCGCGACCACATGGTCGTCAAAAATGTCACCCCAGGCGCCGTAGCTCTTGTTGCTGGTTAGGATCATCGCCCCTTTCTCGTAGCGCTTCGTCACCAGCTCGAAAAACAAGTGCGAGCCAAGACGGTCCAGTTTGGTGTAGCCGATCTCATCGCAGATGAGCAGTTTCGGCTTTAGGTAGACGCGCAGCCGGTGGGCAAAACGCCCTTCGTTGTAAGCTTGAATCAGTTTCTGCATCAGGTCGGCAAGGCGAATGAAATAGACGCTGTAGCCGCGTTGAATAGCCTCCATGCCCAGCCCCACGGCCAGATGTGTCTTGCCGACTCCCGGAGGGCCCAGCAGAATGACGTTTGTAGCCCGTTCCACGAACGCCATGGAAGACAGCTCCATGACGGCGCGCTTGTCCACCCCGGGCTGGGCGTCAAAGTCAAATTGCGCCAGCGTTTTCCGGAACGGGAAATTCGCCAGGCGAGTGCGCGTTTCGACGTAGCGTTCGAAGCGGACCGCCAGCTCCTCTTCGACGAGGCGATGCAGAAACTCCAGGTAGCCGGCGGATGCAGCCGCCGCCTCTTCCGCCCGGTGTTCGGCCACGTGCGCCATGTGCGTCAATCCGAGGCGCTGCAGACCCTCCAGCAACGCCGCCCTGTCCAAGCCGTTCATGAGCTTCGCCCTCCGCTGGCCGCCAGCTCGTAGACGGACAGCGGCCTTTGCTCCACGTCGGGCGCCGGCAAGACGCGGACGGTGTCCGCGGCGTGGTCAGGCGGAACGACATGGTGCTCGGGAATGAGAACCGGACGGAAACGCGTGCTCTCGGGCAGCAGGGGATGGACCGCCACGACCTCATCCCCGTCCAGGATCTCCAGCCATCCATCCGGGGTTTCCCGCGTCACCAGCCACTGGCCGGCGAACTGCCACGGCACCGAATAGCGATTCGTCCTCACGACGACGAAGCCGTCCCGGGAAACTTTGCGCCGGCTCACGATGGATGTGTCGTATGGCGGCACCGTGATCGAACGCAACGCCGAGCGCTCTCTTTCTTGCCAGCGGACGAATGGAACTTCCCGGGTCGTGCCGTGCACCCGCACGTTGGCCACGTGATCGAGCCAGGTCCGGGCTTGGGCGTTCAGGTCCCGAAGACTGCTGAAGGAGAGACCCTGGAAGAAGTTGCCTCGGATGTAGCCCATGGGGCGCTCGACCTTGCCTTTGGTTTTTGGGCTTCTCGGACGATGGACGCGGGGCTGAAAGCGGTAGTGCTGCGCAAAGTCGAGGAATTTCGTGTTCCACTGCACCTGACCGTTCTCCCGGCGGCCGATGGCCACGGTCTTCATGTTGTCGTAGAGGATGCGCTTCGGCACGCCCTGGAAGTAGTCAAACGCATTCATGTGGCAGCGCTGCAGAACGGCTTCGTGCGTTTCCCACACAAACTCGATGTACAGCATCCGGGACCAGCTCAGCACCATGGCGAAACACCACAGGTGCCGCTGGACGCCGAACACCTCGACGCGGCCAAAGTAGCCCCAATCGACTTGGGCTTCCTCACCGGGTTCCGTTTCGTAGCGAATGGTGAACTTAGCCTGGCGTTGCGGCCGCAAAGGTTTCATGAAGTCTTTCAGGATGGTATAGCCGCCTTCGTAACCAAGGCTCCGAATCTCGCGGAGAATGACTTGAGCATTGGTGACTTCGTCCTCCAGGACGCGCTTCAGGATGTACTCTTTGTAGGGGTCGAGCTTGGACGGCCGCTGGGGTTGCGCGGCCCGCTGATAACGCCGCGTCGGGCCCTCCTCGAGCAAACGAGACACGGTCTTGCGGTCAATCCCCAGCTTCCGGGCGATGGCCGATTTCGAAAGGCCTTTGGCGAACAACTCTCGAACCTGCAACACATCCTCACCTCTGTACATCCCGTCTCCTCCTCTTGGCCGAGTTTGGAGACGGCGTTCTTCAGAGGTGGGGATTTTTCATTCCGGCGATTTTGCGGAATATGTTTCCGGCGGTTT
>CALKAR010000086.1 GCA_937988745.1 uncultured Peptococcaceae bacterium | reverse complement strand
GCAGATTCTGTTGTTCCTCTTTTTTCCGGTGGAGCGCATCAGCTGTATTTTTGAGCTGAGCTTCTAGAGTTTGAATCTGGGCAACACGATCTGATTCACGCCGCAGCTCGTCAGCAATCTGGTCAGCATGGGAAACACTCTCTTCATAAGCGTCTGAGAGGGGCTTTTCAGGCGAGAATTCTTTTTCCCCTGCTTTATCAGGCTGTTTGTCCAGCCAAGATCTGCGTACCAGCTGCGAGCCATAGTCCCGCCGCTTTCGAGCAGAGGCGAGTTCTTCTTCTGAAGGTACCGAACCGCTGACGCTCAACCTTTTCAGTTCGCCCTTGAGGGAGGTTTCGTGCTGCTCAAGCTCGGCGATCTCCTTAGCAAGGATGCGCAGCTCGTCCCGAAGAGCCTTTTCCTCCTGGATATAGCCGTTTACAGTACTCTCTAATGGCAGCTCTGCCTGGGATAATTCCTCCAAGGTCCTCTCCCAAAGGGGCAGACGCTGCAGCCTACTCTTAAGCTGCTCTTCCCGCTGCTTGATTTCGAGCAGTTTGTCCTGGTGCTGCTTTTCCAGATCGCCTTTCTTTTGAATCTTGGTGACTATCCGCTGCAGCCCGCCAGTGTCCTGAATGGGGCCGAAATCCTGCAAATCCCTTTGGGTGCGCTGCAGTTCCTCAGTGCGGTGGCCTACTTGTTCTTGAGCTCTGCTTAGAGCTTGTTCGATTTCCTCATACTCGTCCACCAGATCCTCTACAGCTGCCACAACACTGTAAGGCCGGCGGTACTGATCCGCTTCCTCGAGATTCTCCGCACCTGGATAAAGCTTCTTCAGCTGTGCTGAGGCGTTCTGCTTGGCAGATTCGATACTGTATTCCAATTGGGGCAGATTCTCAACTGATTCGGTGTATTTATCAAGTCCACGGAACAGAGCGGTAACGGCTGCCTCTTGATCCAAGAGGTCTTGAGGTATTGCAAGGCCTTTCAGCTTTTCCTGTAAAGCCTTGACTTCCTGCTCTGCCTTTTCGTTATCCTGTACAACTCGGCGCAGGTTATCTTTCAGCTCTTGATAGCGCTTTGCGCTGTCTGCAGGCAGATCGGGCAGCGTACCTAATGCTTCCAGCTCGGCCTGCAGGGTGTGCAGCTGAGTTAGAAGTGGTTTGGTCCGCTTAATGCGGTTGAATTTTGCCTCTTGCGCTCTTCCCGTGGCAAGCTTTGCAGCAATTTCGCGCAGTGTGGCCTGCTCGCGGAGATACCTCTTCTCCAGTTCCTTAAAGGCGTTTACAGATAGAACTGCATCTTCCACGGCTCGCTGCGCTTCGCGGTATTCAGCGGCCAGCAGGTTGACTGGGCGTACCCTTGCCTGGGGGCCGTAGAGTTCCACAGCGGCAGCCTCCAGCTTTTCCATCTCTTCTGTCAAATAACGCATGCCCGATGCTGCTTCGAACAGGCTCTGACTGAACTCGCCGCCAGCTTCGAGAAGACGCTGGCCGCCCTCACGCAGGCGCAGATGATCGAGGCCAAACATTTCCTCAAAGTCGCTGCGGTTTAGACCGGCAAGGTAGGGAACCAAAATATCCTCAGGAAGCGGTTCTCCCTCTGCATCGTGGATGGTATTTTTAGTTCCTCGGCGCCGGACAAAGTCCAGTTCAGTGCCATCCGCGAACTTTAAACCCATTACGATCCGCAGAGCGCTCGGTTTATGCAGAAAAGCATGAGGTGTGTTCCGAGGGATACCGAATAATGCGTCACTGATGGCACTTAACAGAGTGCTCTTCCCCGCCTCATTCCGCCCGTAAATAATATGAAGGCCATGATTAGGAGCGAAGCGAATCGTGCGGTCCGTAAATATGCCGAAGGCAGGTAGGTTTAAGTATTTAATCCTCACCAGCACTCACCTCCTGACCTGCTAGTTTTGACTCAGCCAAGTGTTTGGCTTCTGTCAGGAATTCCTTGAAAACGGCGGGGTTGTCCAGATCGAGGTCAGCGTGATCGGCAAACAAATCGCCTGGCAGCCTCGACTTCAGCTCCTTAAACTCATCTTGAAGCTGCTGGATCAGTTCTGCATCCTCTTCCAACTCGGCAAAGTATTTCATGAGGAATCCCCGGGGAAGATGTTCAGGAACCAAAGTGTCCGCTTCAGCAGGAATGGTCGTACGGAATTTGACCTTTTCCAGCCAACCTCTTCCACCGGCTGCATCATACACCGCGAGTCTAATTTCGTTCAGCCACCTCTGTTCATCTGCTACAAGCTGTGGGTGGGCGCTTGAAGCTCCTGTCAGTTCAAACCGAAACACCACAGGCCGGCCATCAGCTCGATCCAGCTCCTGGGGAATGAGCCCTCTAATGAGTTCGAGCACATCCTCAGGCGTGCGGGCAGTGGTGCAGTCTATTGTGCAGCGTGACCACCGCAGCACATCCAGATGGCGCTCTTCTAGGCTTTGTATCTGTCCATCTGCGAATGTGACAAGGGTACATCCCTTAGCCCCTTCCTCGTTGATGTGCCGGGCCTGGAGATTGCCAGGATAGACAATCCAGGGACTGCCTTCGTTGATCACTTCCCGGCGATGGACGTGACCAAGTGCCCAATAATCATAGCCTTTAAAGATGAGTTCCATAACAGAGCACGGCGCGTAAGGTTCATGTCCTTCGCGTCCTTCCAAGGCAGTATGCAGCAGCCCGATGTTCAAGAATCCCCGCTGTGGCTCTGGATATGCCCGTGCGATGTTGTCGGTCACTGCTTTGGTGGCAAAACTCTGTCCGTGGATAGCCACACCTAGGTCTTCTAGAATCAATGTTTCCGGTTCCTCATGGGAAAACACATGGACGTTATCTGGCAGGCTCAAGGCTCTAGTCATATGGTTCGCCGCATCGTGATTACCTCTCACGATGAAAACCTGAATGCCTGCTTCCCGCAGGTGATTCATGCGGGTAGCAAAGTAAAGGCCAGTATTATAATCTCGCCAGTCGTCATCATAGAGGTCCCCGGCGATAAGGATAAAGTCTACTGCTTCATCAATAGCCAGCCCGATGAGGTTGTCGAAAGCTTGGCGCGTCGCATTCCGGATATGTTCAGGCGCTCCTTCATAGCGCTCCAAGCCCCTGAGTGGGCTGTCTAAGTGTATGTCTGCAGCATGAATGAATTTTCCCAAGTGCCGTCCTCCTTTCTGTATAGGCATGGGATTTGTACCAAATAATTCTGTAAATTTAAGGGAACCCCTGCTGGTAAAATGCGCCGCTGTTTAATTTGGCAGCTCTGTAATCCGAGTTGGGAAGGAAACATAATCCATCTCTCGAACAAGCTACTAGGGTAGGCGTGCACAGTGAGTAGACTGGCAGATTTCAGCTTGTTCATCGAAGAGTTCCAACGATACCAGCGAGCAGTGCAAACACTTTATGGGCTTTCATACGCCATCAAAATGAGCCCCAGAAATGGGTACACAATCGAAGGTTTCTTCGATTACGTTGTTCCACCCTTAGAGGGTCTTTGGTGGGGCGGTGACATCGACCTTGAAACAATGACCATCACCGACAAAAGCAAGTTCTCCTGGAGAATGATGATCCGCCAACCTGAGTTCGTCACCGAAGAAGTCTTTGCCTGGGCTCAGGAAACTCTGGCCAAGAAAAAACCTGAACTCGATCCTTCCATCGCCAAACTATGGCGCTTTACAGAAGGGCTCTGCGTCCAGGTTCTCCACATTGGCCCCTACGATGAGGAACCAGAAACGGTTCGGCGGATGGATGCATGGGCGGAAGGACAGGGTTACAAAATTGACATCTCATCCACCCGCCATCACCATGAAATCTACTTAAGCGATCCCCGCCGCACAGCTCCTGAGAAGCTCAAGACAGTGCTTCGCCATCCAATTGCCTAAGACTTACCGGCCAGCTGTCACCAAGTTACGCAGCTGGCGTTTGTATTTCTGCGCCGCGATATGTTCTGCGGTGCGAGCTGCAATCGCCATAATAGTCTCGGTGGGATTACACCCGCCAGAAGTCACAAACACGCTTGCATCGCAGATAAATAGATTGGGGATATCGTGGCTCTGGCAGAACTCATTCACCACAGATCTCTTTGGATCTTTTCCCATGCGGCAGCCACCGTGCAGGTGAGCGGTGTCAGGAATGACGAATGCCCGCTTACCCCCTGCAGCCTCTAGAATCTGGTAACACGTCTCCACTCCATGCGCGATCAGCTTTTCTTCATTTTCGCCATAGCTGAAGTGAACTAACGCCCTCGGGATACCGTACTCATCTTTTTCATCACTGAGGGTAATGTAGTTGCTTAAAGAAGGAAGTACTTCTCCGACCACTGTTATGCGAGCGTAGTAATTCCACTCCAGCATGATCTTCCGCAGCTCTTTTCCCCAAATCCCAGCTGCCGTAGCCAAGTTGTTCGCCAAGCCCAGCGGCCTGCTGCCGTGAGCATTTAGGGTATAACCACGCACAAAGCCCCGGTTTGGATCTGTCTCGTAGAAATCCTGACTCACGGCTAGCACAGGCGTACCTTTGTACAGGCGAATTTCGTGATCAAACTTGGCGTAAACATCATGGCCTGTGTGGGGCATGATGTATTTACCGACCAGTCCGCTGGAGTTAGCTAAACCATCAGGAAATTCCCGGCAGGCCGAATTCAGCAGGAGCCGCACCGTCTCCACCACGAAAGCGGAGACAATCACCATCTTCGCATCCTGCTTGTAGGTTCTGCCATTATGGACAAACTCCACGCCCGTCGCCCGGCCTTCTTTGTTGACCAGAATGCGGGTTACCATCGAATCAGACAGTACTTCCGCTCCATGGCGGATAGCATCAGGAATATGCCAGATGAGGGTGCTGAACTTGGCATTTGGAAGGCACCCCTGGTTGCAGAATCCTCGATTGATGCAGGGCGGCCGCCCCTCATACGGAGCAGAGAGGATGGCCAGGGGTGCTGTAGTGCTTCTAATCCCCAAGGCCTCACAGCCTCGGCGGAAGATTTGGGCATTGCCGCTGATCGGTTCCCTTTCAGGGTAAGGATAAGGCCCATTGAACTCTCCCCAGGGAAATTCCCGGGGGCCACTCACCTTAATTTCCTGTTCTAACTTGCTGTAATAAGGCTCTAAATCCCAGTATGAAATCGGCCAATCTTCGCCCACACCATCGCGGGTACGTGCCTCAAAGTCGCTGGCGTGAAAGCGGTAGAACACACCAGTAAAGTGCACTGTTCCGCCGCCCACTCCCCGGCCAGAGTTGTTGTGGCCGAAGCGTATAGGATTCTGGCCAGTACTGAGGCGGGTGTCCTGCCAGTTCAAGGTGCGAGCATAGAGCTCATCGCTGGCAAAGTCCTGGGCCGGATCCCAAAAAGGCCCAGCTTCAATGCCCACCACAGATAAGCCCGCTCTAGCCAAATCGCGCAGCAGTACTCCTCCCGCAGCACCGAGGCCGACGACGACTGCATCCACTTCTTGATCGCCATACTTCCGATGGTGCATATTCGGATAGCGTTCTTCGCCGTAGTGATCACAGTGGCGCATCACTCGAATCCCCTCCTTCCTCCGCCAAATCGGCCAGCGGTGGTTCCCATGGATCAGCCAGCCCCAGTTCGACCCGCACATAGCCGCGGGGATAGGCAGGCCCACCAAAGCCAATCTCCGACCACACATGCGGATGGGAATAATACGCATCCACAACTAAGCCAGCTGCTTTCTTAAACAGAGCCTTCTGCAGGGTATCATTCCATCGCTCCATAACGGGCAGCTGTCCCACCTGAAGCTGAGAGAGGATTTCCTGCCGTGCATCTTCATCCAGTTCGAGAAACTCCTTTTGGAACTGCTCCCTGGACCAGCGGTCGAGCGCCCTCAGCCCTTCTTTAATCAGTTCTTTCTGAGGAGGGACCTGCGGATCCCGATCCCCTTCCCCCAAATCCTGACTCAATTCTTGGTCTACATGCGCCAGCACCCAGTCCAGGATTTCCTTCCGATCATCGTACACAATTTCTTGAGCTAAAGCTCGGACCATCTCCTGTTCTCGCTCGGAGAGAGTCTTGTACGAAAAAGGCCCTAAGCGTTTATTGATGATTTCCCTGGTGTGTTCGTCCCACTCATCCTGGTGAGCCAGCACATCATAATCGGGATAAAGCGTTTTCAGTTCTTCCATGGCTGTCAGCTCCAATAAAGTGCTGAGAGAGCTAGTCCACTGATGGCGGAAATCAGGAGGGGAAGAATAATAGGCGGGCCGACTAAGAAGTTGTGCAGCCGATAACCATCCACCCGCTGCCCAACTCCCCTAAAGTGCATATAGAACCCGATTAAACCGCCTAAGATACCCACATATCCCAGCACCATTAGAAATGAGCGCACGCCTTCACCGTTAGAGATTACCACTAAGATGGCTGCCAGAGCCAAGAGCGGCAGCTCAATGATGGGCACCCATTGGCTCCAGTGTCTAAAATTCTGCCGGTAGTGATTCATCGTTACCTGGATGAGAACTAAGAGCGCTGCAGCTGCACAGAAAAGCAGCACCACCCTGGTAAAGGGCCAACCATCCCATGCCATAAAATCACCTCACTAGCAGTTTTCCCCTGAATGACAAAAAAATCCACACCTCCCGAAGGAAGTGTGGATCATAGCTAGTTAGACTTATTGGAAGCTGTCGAAGGTCCAGTAACCTGCGAGGCCTTCTTCAGTTCCTGTGAGAGCTTGGGTGTAGTCCGCAGCAATTTCTTCTTGGGTGCGGACTCGGTCCCAGATACGCAAATCGTCGATGTTCACGTTGCGGCCGCCTAAGAGGAGGTATTCCCCTGGGGTCATGCCTTCCCCTGTTTCCACAGTAATGACGTGCTCAGCGTCAACGTACAGGGTATAATAGGCGCCGTCCTTCACGAGAGCGATATGGTACCACTCTTCTGGATCAAAGAGTGTGCCTTCGCCTTCTGGGCCGATGTGGTTGAACCCGGTCCAGTTTGGTAGAGTACTCAGATGCAGAGTCTGGCTGTCACCGTCGCCTTGATGCCAAAGACCTGGAGAACGGTCGGTGTTAGAACCACGTACACCAAGGATGTTCTGCCATCCGCCTGCGACTGCGGGAGGCATTTGCAGCCAGAACTCGATGGAGCTGGTTTCAGAAACGGACACGCCGTCAATCCGTACTTCGTCGCCCTGGCCGTTAAAAGACAGAGCCATACCTACTGGGCCTTCGATCCACTTCGGCCCGCCGGTGATAGTACCCACGAGACCGTTTCCGGAGCTATCTGGAATGGTTACAGTGATGACTGCATCTTCCATAGCTTGGCGAGCTTGGTTCAGTTCACTGATTACAGCCAGTTTTGCATCGCTGTCGGTAGATGTCAGCAGAGCTTCAGCGTTAGCTAGTGCTGCCTCAAGGCGCTCAACTTTATCTGCTGGGAAGTACTTACCGACAGGGGCGCCGACTTCGAAACCTCCTACAGGCAGGTTAATGCTGTTGCGGGCAATGTGAACGGCCTTTTCCAGAGTTGGGATGTACTGGAAACTGTCGATGGAGACAAAAGCCATCGAAGCTGCTTCGCTCTTGGTCTCTGCCGGAACAATTCGCAGAGTATGAGTGCCTTCTCTAAGACCTGTGATAGACAGGATGACTTCTTGATTCTTGCTTTCTGGGCTGTAGCCATCCACACTGGAATGAATGAGGCGGCCATCTAAGTAAATCATGGCATGGCCCATAGCCGGCGACCGGGTTCCCAACCAGCGCACGCCGGTTCCCTCAAATGTGAACTCCACAAACGTATTCAAGGTGCGGCTGCCCATCAGTTCGCTTCCTGCGTTGGAATTAGGATTATTGACAACCCGCCAGAAACCATCATAAGACACGCTTTCATCTGTGTAAGGTACAGTGATCCAAAGATTCTCCTTTGCCAAGACAGGTACTGCTGCGAGCATCGTGACGAGGATTACTGCTAATACTGCTGACAGCTTTTTCATTTAATTATCACTCCCTTGTTTTTGCCATACTCTAACCCAGTCTACTTCGTAAACGCCTGGCCACTGGGTGGTTTCATCGGGATCGCCGCCCCAGCCGCCCACTGCCAGGTTGATCAGGATATAGTTATCCTTTAACTGGGCAATCCAATTCTGCTCGTAGAACTTCTTCCCGATCAGTACGTCGTTCAAGTACCAAGCCATCTCGGAGGGAGTCCACTTCACCGCAAAGGTGTTGAAGTCTTCAGTGAAATCGAAGAAGGTGAACTTCTGATAGAAAGACCACTTTCTGTCCCAAGAAGGCCCGTAGTGGTAGTTGATGTGCAGCACATCGGGTTCCTTGGTCAGAATCTCCATGATATCAATTTCCGGCGGCCAGCCCCCCTCGCTGTTGAGGGTCCAAAAGGCAGGCCAAAAACCGTTCGTTGCCGGAACCTTCAGGCGAGCTTCGATGTAGCCATAGGTGAACTCGAATTTGTCCTTGGTGGTCACCACACCTGAGGTGTAATCCAAACTGTGAGTTTCGCCCCCGTGGACTATCATTTGAGGAGCATCAGGATGCCGGCGGTTTTCCGCCACAAGCTTCAAGATTCCATCTTCGACCCGCACGTTTTCAGCGGTCATGTAAGCCCGATGGTTGTGCGTCTGTCCCCAAGGGTAGTTGTAACTCCACTTTGTCAGGTCCAGCTCATTACCATCGAAATCATCGTAGAAAACCAGTTCCCAACCGGGATCATGCCTGAGCGGTCTCGGTAATGGTATTTCCATGTCTCCTCCTTGGGCATAAGCCACTGGAGCCCAGCACAGCAAGATAATCAAGACAGCAAACTTCTTTACAGCCCCCATGGCTCCTCCCCTTTCTGGATAGAGGTGCCGGCAAAGCGCCGGCACCATCAGCCTCTTACTGGTTGAACATCTCGTCTAAGCGGGCTTGGGCTGCATCCTTGAAGGAAGCCACAACAGAAGCTGGGCTTTCGCCTTCTAAGATGCGCACGTTGTATTCGTTCCAGGTGTTGAAAAAGTCAGTTCCGATGAACTCAGCTGTTTCGTAGGGAAGAACAGTTGTGTTCATTACGCAGTAGATCAACCACTCGAGCGATTCGTAGTCCCGCACGATCATGCCCCAAGAATCTTCGTAGAGATACTCTAAGCCGTCGAAATCGATGTAATCAGGATGATCGAAGTGAATTGCCTGAGCAAGAGCTACGAGAGCCTCTGGATCTTCCTTAGTGGTGGCCGGAATAGCCATCGCATACAGGCCGCCAGAAACTGCAGGCGCTACATAGCGATCCATGCGTGGTCCCTTTGGCAGAGGCACAACGCCGAGATCATCTTCAAAGTCTTCAATGATGAACAGGGTCCAAGGGCGAATGATAGCCATTGCGACGAGGTCGTTCACGATAGCTTGATAGCCAGGCATATCTTTGTAAACTACGCCCAAAAGTTCAAGCTCTTGATAGAAGTTCAGAGCTTCGAGAGCGGCTGGCGAATCGAGAGCAAATACCATTCTGCCGTTTTCATCCCGTTCTACAACAGAAGCGCCGTTAGTAACCAGCCAGTTAGCTGCTCTGGGGAAGCCCCAAGGAGAAGCGTATGGCGAGTAACCCCACAGGTCGGTTTGACCGTCGCCGTCTAAGTCGCGGGTAGCTTGAATTGCGATTTCCTTAAACTTCTCCCAAGTCCACTCGCCGTTTTCTACCAGTTCGTACAAGTTAGGCAGGCCAAGCTGTTCGAACAGAGTCTTATTCCAGACGATGCATTCGAAGTCAGGCTGCTGTGCCCGAGCACGAGTTGCCAGCTGCACAATATTAGCAGTGGTTGGCGAGAAGAAATACCGCTCACCGCGATAGGTCAGGACTTCTTCATCAATAATCTGATCAAACAAGGAAGGCTGGATGTTAACATCGGTCAATGGATAAAAGAATCCTTCGTTAGCGTACTGGTATGCGTCGCCCACTTTTACGTAGTAGATACCATCAGCGGTTCCAGCGAGGAGGCCCTGCTGCAGGTCCTCGATGATGGAGCCGTCGTCATAGTGCATCGCTACAATTTCAATCTTTACGTTGAACTGCTTTTCAATATCTTCAAAGTGTGCGTTAGCATAAGGGTCGCCCCAGAGCCCTTCTCGGCTCATGTCGTGGGTTACAATCCTAACTGTGCGGCCGCCGAAGTCATACTGGGCCAAAGCAGGTGTTAATCCGAGGAGCAAGAGGCTCAGAACTAAAATGCTGACTAATAAACCTTTTCTCTGCATAAGATATCCTCCTTTTATATTGCTCTTTTCCCATCGTTTCTGACCAGCTCTTGTGCCACCCCACTACATAAGCACCACTCCTTATACTTGGATTTTGCATACTATCCAACCAAACCGGTTCTTTCGATGCTTTCTACGAAGTGACGCTGCATAAACAGGAAGAGGACCAAAAGGGGTGCCATAAAGAGCATCATCCCCGCGTTGTTGAGCAGTGAAGTGTACTGCCACGGGTAATTCCCTGATACAGGACTGTTAGATACAAAGTAGTTTGCAAAGTTCTGCAGGGCTAAAGATAAGAACCCATCCCCTGTGCGGATAAACAAATTTGTATAAAACAAATCGTTCCACTGCCACACAAAAGAGAACAAGAACACAATGGTGAGAGCTGGTTTAGCCCCAGGCAGCATGACCTGAAAGAAGGTCCTAAAGGATGAAGCACCGTCGATCATCGCCGCTTCTTCTAAGCTGTCCGGCATGCCCTTAAAGAAGTTGGTCATGATGTAGATAAACAGCCCGTTCTTAAGGCCCATAGCCGTCATTGATGTCAAGATAAACGGCCAATAAGAACCGAGCAAGTTGATCCCAGGCTCCGGAATAAGTCCAAAGAGATCAAAGAAGCGGAAGTTTAAAAACAAGGGAATCATGATCATTTCCGGCGGCACCACCAAGGTCAAGAGGACCAAGGCAAAGCAGAAGTTCTTCCCCCTAAAGTTGAACCGTCCAAACCCGTATCCTACGATGGTGCTTGAGGCAAGCTGCAGTATACTCACAGTTAATGTAAGCCCCAAAGTATTTAGGAAAGTGCGGGGGTAGTTCATCCACTCCCAGGCGATGCGGTACTGCTCTAAAGTAAAGTTCTTAGGCAGAAAGCGCACCGATGAATCGAACATATCGTCGACATGCATCACAGATGATGTGAACTTGACGATTAAGGGGTATAAAATCATAAAGCACAGCCCTGCCAAAATCACAGTCCGCACAAAAGCCCAACCGAGCTTACCTGCTTTATGCAGGCGTTTTGCATATCTGAGGTTGCGGGCCTGCCGGGTCTTATATTTGTAAGCAACAGCCATACTTGCCCTCCTCCGCTATTTGATATAAACCACACGTTTAGAAAAGATGGCCACGATAATCCCTAAAATCACAGCGATAGCCAAGAAATACAGCATGGACATGGCCACACTCACCCCGTACCCTCCACGGCTCCAGGCATTATCGGCAATGAAGACTACCATCTCATTGCGGTATGATGTAAAAGAATCAATGATGATGTATACCGCGTTCACCAAGATCATGGGGCTTACGAGGGGGAAGGTAATCATCCAGAATTTCTCCCACCCCGTAATTCCCTCCACATCAGCGGCTTCATAAAGGTCTGTTGGAACCGACTGGAGTCCGGCCAAGAAGATCAAGATGGGAATAGCACTAGCCTCAATCACCAGCGGAATTCTGTTGACCACGGCTACGATGTACTCAATAAATCCTGCCGGAAGCCGCAGCTGGAGAAGCAAGTTGAGGAAATACTCTCCCCCCATCATGAATGAGGCTTCCTGTACCATCGCCTGGTTCATGATGTCGTTCATTTCCATTTTGATAACCACACCGGCGCTCAAAATTACTGGTAGAAAGAATACCATCCTCACGAAGGAACGGCCGATAAATCTCTGATTGAGCACTACTGCAATAAAGAACGAGAAAATCAGGATGGCTGGGATATCAACAATTGTATTGATAATCGTATTGGTCAAGATCGGCACAAAATCTGGGTCCACGAACAAGATACGGTGGTAGTTCTCCAATCCCACAAACGTGGTCGTATAGCCCGTGGGCACAATCTTCAGCTCGCTGAAGCTGAATGCAACAGCTTGCACTATGGGGATCAAGAAGAAACACACGAATCCAATGAGGAACGGCGAGATGTAAAGGTATCCCTTTAGGTTCCGTTTTTCCATCAACCCCAGTTTGAACTTCTTCATCGCGCTCCCTCCTCTTTAGAATTGATAAAACACCGGTGGACCTGTGAGGCTGTGCAGTACTAAGGTGTAAGTATCGTAGTTCACACTGATGCTGCAGCCATTGTCATAGACAGTCAGGTACCAGTTATCCCCAATCTGCACGTGATTTGTGATGCTGGCTCCCCGCACATGCTGGGCAATTTCGTTTGCCAGGGCATAATCGCGCACAGCCCGTTCTAGCCAGTCTTGGAAGCGCACCGCATACCAGTGGTTGTAATGGGTGTTGCTGAGGAGCTCTGTATTCTCATACGCCCACTGGAAGTGGAGCCCACCACCGAAGACAATTGTCTGCAGGAGCTCACGGCGGTAATCCGCAGCCAGGTTGAGCGGCTCACCGGCGTAGTCAACGCATCCCTGCAGCACCAACTGGTAGAAGGGCACTGTTTCATCTAAGATTTCATGATTCGAGCTGCCTGTCGGAATGTTCACTACTCCTCTTACATAGGGCAGGACAAAGGCGTTACCTCCATCAGCCAAGAGTTCGAAACCACCGTCTTTGAGCCGAGCCAGTTCTGCTTCTGCAAGAGCGGCACCCTGCTGGCGATCGATTACCTGCTCCGCCTTCCCTTCAAAGCTAGAGTTGACATACTTCCCTAAATCGTCCAAGGCAAGTCGCTTGATGCCGTACTCTGCAGCGCTTTCCATGAAACTGGATATTACCTTTTCCAAACTACTTGGAGAGAGGATGTATGGATCCGCATAAGCCCCCAATCCAAAGGCCAGGTCGTACACCCGCAGACGCTTAGGCCGATTGTCAAAGAACTTGGCCGCATCACGCCGGGCTCTGAAACCATCAAGCCATTTGTCCTGGTAGACGATCTGAAATCCAACCTGGGGATAGAACTCGATGCCCCGGTCCGCCAGAAACTGCTGGAGCTTGCGGAAGCCTTCTTCTCCTCCAACACTTTTCTCAAACTGGACTTTAGTTGGGAAGATATGCTCAGGGCCGCCCTTCAGCCAGCCGCCGTAGCGCAGCTTGATGTTGTTTACGTCTTGATCCAAGAGCTGCTGTACAATCTCGGCAGTTTGACCGAATGATGTGAGGCTCCGCACTACTTCGCGAGGAACTCCGATTACAGGCTCGTCCCGAACAATATTACCTACAATGCTTAAGAAGAAAGGCAGATCTTCGCTTGCGTCTGTTTTCTTGAGTCCGTAATTCTCGACCAAGTACTGCTGGTAAGCCTTGGCCATCCCCACATAGTTGGCTGCACTTCCACTTAAGAAGCGGTAGCGCAGTTTGATATCACCTTGATAAATGCGTTTCTGGTAAGCCCGCACTTCGCCAATTGGGCCCAGAGACAAGCTTGTGGAAGGCATCACGTTAAAGCGTGGATGCACGAAGTGATACGAATTCACAAACCCTGCCTTAGCAACATTCAAGCGGGCCAAAGCTTCCCCATCTTCGATGATGGCGAGGAAAGCAGACTGTCCCACCTTCATCCCGTACACAGGCAGATAGGTCTGCTCTGGATAGATGAGGAGCTGATCGCTGCTGTCAGCCGTCAAGTCATTGCCATACACAGGATGACTCAGATAGCTCAAGGTGTACTTGGGCGTATCAAAGTGCACGAGTGCACCTGAGCCGTCGGGCATAAAGATGTAGCCCTGTGCGTCTTTGTATGCTGCACCGAAGTATGGCAGCACAGTGATGGTATGCAGCGGATAAGTATGACTCTGACCTTGGTTGTCCACCACATCGAGTGGATACACTACTTCATCGACAGGTACCCGCACCACCAGGTCGGTACCGTCTAGGGTGTATTCAATCGGTACAAAGAAGGTCTCAATATTGCGCTGAATTGGATCCAAATTATTAGCCACCCGGTCTTCATTGGCATCTTCTGGCCGGTAATTTGTATGCTCCTTGATGGCTTCAATCAGATTGCCGCGGGCAAAGACCGGTACCCGCCCTAAGACGTAGGTCGGTGTGTCGACCAGCTGCCTGAGATGGTCCAGCGTTAGGCCCATCACGTTTTCCACATCATTGACGTTGGCAGCGATCATATCGAGCATGTCCCGAAGGATCTGTCCCCGATGGTTATTGAGCTGGCTTTCCACCCTAGTGATCTGAGACTCAAGGTTTTCCTTTTCGTCAGCGGAAGCCTCAGCGAGCTTAGCTCTCAGATCCGCCAACTGCTCTTCCCAGCGCTCAGAGCGATCGTCCACTACTACGAACTCGTACTCGCCTAATAGGCGGTCCATATCCATACCCCGAACCTCGGCCCTCGCTCCTCCGGTCCAATCCCGCAGGTAGACCAGGTTGTAGCGCTGGCTGAATTCCCGCGCTTCCCTACTAGGCACCTGGTTCAGGATCAGTTCTTCAAAGCGGCCTTGTTCAATCATGAGTGGGAGATAATCATCATCACTCCATGCTCTTCCAAGCGAGTACTCGATGCGTACCCCATTTTCAATTGGAATAATCTCGAACAGTCCCTCGGTGATGCTGGCGGAGTAGTTATTCATCTCCCGGTTGCGCCTGTCAGATCTGTCATAGGTGAGAATCACCTGTGAGCCAAGCTGTTCCTTGGCTGCCCCGCGGGCAGTGGTTTCCTGCGTTTCCCAATCGGGAGGGTTAGAATACCACACGTCCCGGGAAGCCTTGTTGTAAACCGCAATTTCTGTGGTCTCCGGGTTCATGTAAAGCACTAAGTACTCATTTTCAGCCACCGGTTCCATGTTGTCCAGTTGGGGAGCGGCAGCAGCCTGACGGCTGAAAGGTGCGATCAACAGCAGGCAAAGGCAAATAAGTATCATATTACGTCTCATGCGACATCCCCCTTAGCTAGAGCCTGTAGACAATCTCCCGATACAGAGTGGTCACATATTCAGTGAGCATGCTCAGCATATTTACGAACAGAAGTCCTAAAAACACCATGACGCCCATGCCCACCAGGTTGAGGCCAAGAGTCCACAGAGTCTTTCCTGGAGTGTAGTGATGGGTGACTTGGGTGGCAGCGAAGATCAAAAACCCGGTCCAGATTATCCCCAGAATATAGAAGAACTGGAAGTACGCACCCTCACCCATCGTTAAGTAGTTGCTCAGGATAGTGATGGGGAAGTTAATCAGAATCATGGGTGTCAGCGCGTAAGCTGAGGCCATATAAATGTCGCCAAAGGTGCCCTTACCTTCCATCAATGTGGTCAGTGCCCAGTTGATGGCTGCAAAGAGCAGAAATGTAACCAGGCTCGTTCCCACTTCCCCAAATACATTAATCTGACTGATATCCCGGCGGTTGAACAAGAAACCAGTATACTGCTTCATAAACACCAAGCTCAGGCAGGCTAAGAGCAGAATAATGGTCGCAGAAATGTAATTACCCCTCTTCTCGTACTTCAGATCCCAGAACCCGTCGAAGGGCCTGAAAATCACGTGCAGAGCATAACGCAGCCCATGCACCACTCGGCGCCAACCGTGTACCTTAGAAGCGTCGTAAATCTTACGTTCCGCTGCCTTTTTATCGCGCCACCTGATCCAAGTCACTGTGGCTGCTGCTAGCAGACCGATACCTAAGAAAATCCAGAGGAAATTCTCTTCGATCACCTGCTTGCGGTAGTGGGCAAATGCCTTGGAGTAGTAGTCCCGGTTGTTGGCTAAGCGGAAGTACTCCATCGCCTGAGCGTAATTTTTTTGACGGAGCTGGGCCATGCCCAAGCCATCGTAGGCCAGGGGAAAATGGTTGTTCATCTGCAGCACTTTCATCCAGGCTGCATTAGACTCGGCAAAGTTGCCCATCATGTAGTGATGGTTGGCTTCATGAATCAACTGCGCGTAAGTGGTCGGCTCGAAAACTGTGATCTGACCGCGCTGCTCATCTAGAATGAACAATAGGTCATTGTAGTTATCAATGGCCCGCGGCCTGCTGAAACTGCCTTCATACACACCTTTAGAGCCAAATACATATAGGAGGTTCCCCCGGTCATCGTAGGTGAACACCCGGCCCCGCTCCGAGTCAAGCACATGGTAAATTCCGTCCCGATTGACGCTAATATCCTGGAAGAACGACGCGGTCACATCGACGCCCCGCACCACATCGCCCTCAATCGGCCACTGGCCTTCCCTCTTCAAGACGTCCAAGCCAGTTGGGTTGAGACGGCGAACTTCGTCTTGGGCTACGGCATAAATGAAGCCTACATCGTCCAGTGTAACGTTGTTGTACTCAATCGGAATAAAAAGTGCCCGCCGCTCCCGCTGCTCCTTTGTGGCAAACCGGCTCCAGAAAAGGTCATAGAAGCTCGGCCTTACCTGTGGAGCACCTACAAATCCGGAAAAACGGCCGTCAGCAGTAAATTCCATTAGTCCTTCATACACATTGCGTGCTGCCACGAAGATACGGCCTACCGGATCTACCACGAGCTTTGCCGGGAGAAACTGATTAGTAGAAATCTCGAGGCCTTCCGGACGCTCAAAGGTAATGATCTGCCGCAGAGCACCGTTTGGTTCCAGCACTACAACCCGTTCATTGTCTGTATCTGCGATATACAGCACGTTTTCATCGGTCACAAAGATACCAGCAGGATTGTTGAAACCTTCTCGGCCATGGGGCCCGTCAAATCCGGTGATAACCCGATCGACCTTGAAGTCTGGGCTCAGCTGCACGATACGGTTATTCTTGGTATCCACCACATAGATGGAACCATCGTCTGCGATAAACAAGTCCTGCGGCGTATTGAAGTTACCGATTCCCAGAGTTTCCCCACTGACTACCTTGCTGGGAACATAGGGAATAGGCGTGGGAATCGGATCTCCCCATTGGTCGAATATATAGCTTTTGTATGGTGGTTTGTCTGCCTGCACTGGGAGGACAAGCCATAGCAGCAGGAGTAGGATTGAGACAGACAAACAAAATTTCTGAACTCTGGCCCTTTCCATTCTGTCAGCTCCTCCTACTTAATTCCTGATGTACCCATGGTCTCCACAATCTGGCTCTGGTTGATCACAAACACCACAATGGGAACTGCCATCATGATCAGAGCGGCCGCAGCACCCACACCCTGCCGGGCAATTCCGCCCCGCACAATCTGGTCTAAGGCGTACGGCAGGGTTTTGTAGTTCTCCGTGTAGATGAACTCACTGCCGGTCACGCCCCAAAGCTGCTGGAAGGTGAGGATAATCAGGGTGAGCCAAGCCGGTTTTACAATGGGCATTACGATCTTGCGATAGATGAAAAACTCGGAAGCACCATCTATGCGGGCTGCTTCTAGTAAGCTATCATCCACCATAGCGTCAATGAAGTTCTTCAGCAGGTACAGCCCCAAGGTGCTGGCCCAGGCAGGTACAATTACCGACCAATAGGTGTCAATCCATCCCAGCCAGGCAATGGTGAGATAGTTAGGGATGCGCACCACAGCTGGAGCAAACATCAAAGACAGCACAATCAATGAGTTGATGAAATTGCGCCCGAAAAAGTCATGTTTCGAGAGAGCATAAGCGGCAAGAGATCCAAAGAGCAAGTTGCCCGCCATGCCTCCAATTACGATAATCAGCGAGTTAGTGATGTAGCGAGACATAGGTACCCACGACTGACGCATCAGCGTAAACAAGTCCGCGAAATTTTGCAGGGTTGGGTTCCGCACAAAGAACTGGGGCGGAAACAGGAACAGCTCGTTCAGCGGCTTGAACGCGTTGCTGATGGCGAACACCAAGGGTAGAGCAGTAAAAACCGCACCGCCTGCTAGGAATAAGAAGATGATGAAGTCCACTCCCGCACTGCGGTTGACCCGCTGCCGATATAGTAAGCGTTTCACGGTGATTTCCCCCCAATCTTACTGGCCCAGTTTGCCTAGGAGCCTCTGCACCACTCTCTGCGCAGTGACCATGGTGACAAACAGCACAACTGCAATGGTGGAAGCATAGCCCATCTCATAGCGGATGTTGCCGTAGTCCTGCAGGTGCTGCATGACGGTGTGGGCAGCGTAGTCGGTACTCGGATAGCCCACCAAGTTCGTGATCTGGCCCGCCGCCGCAAACGAATTGGTAATGGTCAAGATCGCACCGAACATCAGGTAAGACTTCATGGACGGCAGAGTGATGTACCACAGCTCCTGCCAGCGGTTCCGCACGCCGTCGATGGCAGCCGCTTCAAACAGGGTTGGATCTAACCCCTGAAGCCCAGCGATAAACACCAGAAAGCTGGTTCCCAAGCTCATCCAGAGGGCTACCATGACAACGATGGGCATAATGTACTCTGGTTCAATCAGCCACTGAATGGGTTTGTCGATGATCCCCCACTTCAAAAGCACTCCATTCAGGTAGCCGTACATGTCACCACTGAAAATGTAGTGCCAGATCATGTAGGCATTGCCCGAAATCGATGGTGCATAAAAGAGGAGGGTGAGGAGCGCCCTGACTCCCGGCCGCAGTTCGTTGATGAGCCAGGCAAAGATAAAGCACAAAAGATAGCTCAACGGCCCAGTCACTGCAGCAAAGATGAATGTGTTTTTCACCGCAATCTGAAACACATCATCGTCGAGGAAGAGGCGAATATAGTTCTGCAGGCCGACCCATTGGGGCGGCTGCAGAGTATTGAAGTCGGTGAAACTCAGCACTATGGAAAGCACCACAGGTACCACCGTAAAGACGGTAAACAGAAGCAGGAATGGCCCCACAAACATGTATGAAACCTTTGACCGCTCCCACTCGGCCTTAATTCGCGCTCGAAGGCCTGCTGTCATACCATAAACCTCCCTTGTCCGTTATCCAACCTACGGGATGAGCCCATAAAACCGCATCTCATCATCGGACAGCTCTAGGCGGTACACATGGGTGTACTGATCCCAGTAGAGCTCTTTATAGCGCTCGTCCAAATCAGCCAGGTCCGTTTCGTAGTCAAACTCCATCCGTTTCCGTTCGATTTCCTTATTGGCGGCTTCGTCATAGTCTTGGATGGATTCCCACAATGGCTCATGGTCTAAAACAACTGCCCGGAAGAGCCAGTCAAACTGGCGAGTTACGTAGTAGCCGCCTAAAACTGGAGGAACCCCTTCGGTCCACTCCCACTGCTGCAGCAAGGTCTCCAGCTCATGGGGGCGCCAGGGCAGTTCTTTTACCGCCTCAATGTTAGCACTGGCGTAGCGAGCGGCGCTGCCCATCAAGCTTTCGAGCTCACGGCCGAAGGCCACTTGAATGTCTTTACTGGTCCACCATTTGAGAAATTCCCAAGCTGCTTCTTTCTTCTGAGAACCTTCTAAGATGATGGTTCCTGTGGTTCCCACCGCGTTGGGAGTTGTTCCACTAGCGGCTGTAATAGGCACTGCCCGATTAATGGTTCCATCAGGCTGAACCGTGCCTGGAACCATAGTGAAGCCCCATCTGCCCCTAAGCTCCGGTGCAAACACATTCAAGGTGTTGTACAGGCCATAGTCAGTGATGACCAAGGGCAGCTCCCCTAAGCGGAAGCGGTTGGCAATGTTGTACTCCAAGGGCATGTTGTACAGCGTAAAAAACTCTGTCAGCTTTTTAAAGGTAAAGGCCACAGCCCTAGAATCCAGGTTGGTAGCAATACTGTCTTCCTTGAAGACTGCGACGCCCATCTGGTATAGGAACATCAAAAATGTGTTCAGGTTAGGCATGGAGCCGCCAGTTAGACCCGTCAACCCGAACTCCATATGGTTCCTCTGCAAAATGGGAATGATTTCGTACACGTCTTCCCAGGTCTGAGGAACCTCAATGCCCAGCTCCTCTAAGATGTCTTCCCGGTAGAACATCACAGGGAACGTCTGCGTCTCTGGCAGAGCATAGACCGCATCTCTAAAGCGATAGGGTACAAAAGCACTCTGGCTGAAGCGCTGCGCTACTTCTGGAAAATCTGGGAACTGGGTCAAATCGGCCACGGCTCCCCGGAAGGCTAGGTCCATATTAGCGGCACCAATCGCCACGTCAGGAGCAGTACCGGCAAGAATGGCAGGTACTAAGAGCGAATCCATCCCGTTGATCAGCTGCAGATGAACTGCAATGCCTGTCTGCGGTGTGAAAAGCTCCTGAATCAGCTGCTTGAGTACCTGGGCTTGGTCACGTCCAAGACCAATCCAAACGGAGATAGTCTCTTTTTCTTCTGTATCTCCATCAGGAGTGGCGATGTCGCCGATTTCTGTGTAATCGTGAGTAAAGGAACCAATGTATGCCTGCAGTTCATGGCGCATGGACTGGCGCCTAGAAGGCACAGCCTGCGGCATAGGCTCATCAGGAGAAGCGACGATAATATAGTCGATTTGGAGAGGCTGTGATTCAGTATTGGTGATCCACTCTCCCAAAGCCCCGATGTTGTCCCGGAATTCGTTCAAGATACCTGGTATGCGGTCGGGACGATCCGCCATGCGGTCCAGCATAAAGGTAATGGTGCTTAAGATCACACTGTGACCGCCGGTTTGGCCGGTGTATTCTTCAAAATGAGACCGAATTTCTTTGAAGCTATCCGACAGCTCCCTCAGATCATCCACCAATGTGGGGATCTGTTTTTCTAAGCGATAGCTGCGCAGAGTGTCGGGATTAGGGGATGTTATCATAATAATCTGACGATAAATGTTGGTAAGCTTGTACAAGTTCTCTTTAGTCTGGTGGATGTAGTCCACCAAGTTCCCCAAGACCACCTCAAGCTTCAGTTCATGCTCTCCTTCTTCTAGGTAGAAGAGGTAAGGTGTATCCCCATCACCCAGCGTGTTCATAATATAGTGGGTCGAATAGGGAAAGGCGATCACTTCTACTTCTTGGAAGGGAACCTCTCCGTCGATATATAACCGGCGGTTAGAATAGAAACCCCGATTCTGATCCTGCTTGCCCTTAATGGCTATTTTATAGAGCCCTGTCTCGGGCACCGTAAACTTCCAGCTGATCCACTGGCTGGCCTGCGCCCAGCGGTAGCCGCCGATGGAGTTAATGCGGATCTCCACCGGATGATAGGGTTCCATGGTGGGATCACCCTGATCATGGACGCCGAATAAGGTAGGTTCTGACTTATACGCCGCATCTTCTCCCTGGACCTTGATAAACACACCGCTCGTTGGTTCTAAACCCACTGCTTGATAGAACTCCTGTACCTCCGCATACGCAGGTGCAGGCTCACGGTGGTAAAGGCGCACTTCGCCAATAAGCAGGGGTTCTGCTTGGGAGCGCAAAGTGATGCGGTTAGTTCCTTCTTTTAGGTAGAACAGAAATGGCTCTACGATATAACCCAAGTTGTCCCGCAGCACTACAGTCTGCCACTGCGGTGCTTCTACCTGGCGAGGCCTTATTTGGTTGCCGTTCTTGTCTACTAAGACTGGCCCTTCATCTGCCCAGATCCGAGGAAAGACCACATATTCCACTTCTGCGAAAGGCCGCTCCCCGTTGATCAACAGCTCTCGTTCGGCGGCAATGCTTTTGCCTGGCAGTGGATGGTAGAGGACCTCAATGTGGTACAGCCCTTCCTCTGCGATTTCCACTTCCCACTCTACAAAGCCCGTTTCTTCAGTAGCGGCAAAGCTGCCGGTCCTGCCGCCATATTCTGTGACGATTTGTACATTGACCCCGGCGGAAAAAGATCCGCCGGGTAGAATGTATTCTGCTTCAGGGGCCGCTTTATCGGCGTAAAGCGCATGATACTCAGAATAGGTGAGCATTCCCGCACAGGCACTTTCCAAGAAAGCTGTGTTTAGGGCTAGGAGTGTGCAGATGATGGTAACAAACATAATGTGCCGCAGCTTCAAGTTATGTCACCCTCTCAATTCCGAGGAATTACTTACTTAAACACCTTGGCCAAAAGGAAGGCCTGTTCATCCCACCAGCCATGTCTTTTTGGGTTCATTTCAGTTTGGAAGACAGGACCTTCGCTGCCCCGCTGCACCTTGAGGGCCAAACCGCTGTGCTTGTTCTGCAGTTTCACATAGCCGCCCCCGGTATCGTAGAGGGACCATTCTTGGCTGGGATGGTCGGCTCGGTCAGCCAGCTCCACCTGTGCACCATCTTCGGTGCTGCCTGCTTTTGGCTGGAGGTATTTCCCAGTCTTGTGATGCTTAATCCGGATGACCTCAGGAGCCACTTCTTCTACTTCCCACAGCTGGTTTTCGTTAGCATAAGACAGGCGGCCCGCCTTCACTTCGCCCTCATCCAAGGTGAGGTAGCGCACGTTTACCTGCAAGCGGTAGAGCCCGCTGTCCTGCATCTCTGTCTTGACTTCACCTGTCTCCACATCGATTTCCACCGTGCTTGCCCACGAAAGTTTCATAGTGGTATCATCTTCAAACTCCAGGGGCAGGAAAGCATAGGTGGAGTTGTGGTAGTCACTTGGATCCCAGCGGTCACCTACATATAAGTAGGTAGTCTTTTCAGTACCCTGGATAGGGAGAATGTAGGTCGGCTGGGTATCAAATGTGGTTGGGCTGCCCAGGTTCTTGAGTTCCGACCATTCCCCTGTAATGCTGGTTGAGTATGCATACTTGCCTTGGTTGGGCTCCCACCCAGTGCAGCCAGAGGTTACTAAGAAGTAGTAATCTCCCCGCTTTACCACAGCCGGGGCTTCCCGCTTCTGCCCCGGCCAGAGGATTTGTTCCAAGGCGGCAATGTCTAAGTAATCGTCGGTCAGCCTGTATACATGGAGGTCAGCGTTTTCATTGGCTGCAGAGATGAAGTAGGCTGTGCCGTCATCATCTTTGAAAAGGGTGCAGTCCCGCGACATATGCCCAAGAGGGCGGAAACTGCGCAGATATTCGTAATCTCCGTCGACGGTATCGCTCACCAAAACAGCACAGCGAGCTTCACCGTAGTGGATGCCGTTTTCCCAGTGCAGCCACATGACGTACTTGCCAGTCTTCTCGTTATAGAGCACCTTAGGACGCTCACAGTTCGAGGGGTTGAGTTCAGGATGGGTATCCGTAGTGACCACATCGTTGAGAAACTCCCAGTTCACCAGATCCCGAGAACGATAGCATGATACAAGCTTCTTCCCGTTGCGATTTTCTCCGAACCAGTAGAAATAGCCGTCTTTTTGGAGGAAGCCTCCTCCATGAGCACTGATTACGTTTCCTGCTGTATCCAGCCACTGCACGCCATTGGTTATCTTCATTGCTTCAGTCGATCCTCCTGAATTTATTGCTTACTTTACTTCAATTTCGATGGTTTCGCTTTCAAGTCTTGTGGACTTGGCCTTCACCTTAATGACCCCAGGTTCAGTAGTGGCCTTGACCCAGGCCGCGATGCAGCCACCAATTAACGCCACTTCACTTGGACCAACGACTTCGCCCGGGCCCTCGATTTCAATCTTGATGAAATCAGCGGCGTACGGCAGCAGGTTGCCTGCTTGGTCAAGCACTTTGAAGACGATGCGCGTCGCATCCTGTCCGTCAGCCTTAAGTTCTGTATCATCGGCAGCGATATCAAGCTGGCTCATGACCGGGTCTTTCACGAAGAACTTCTTGACCACTGGTTTGCCATCGATGTATCCGATGAACTCACCGTCATGCCAATCGCAGCCCCACTCGCCAAAGATGCGGGGTGTTTCGCGGATTATTATTGGTGGAAACTCCACGCCTGGGAAGTTGATCCGGTCTGGGAAGAATCGTCCAAGAGACTGACCGCCCACAACAAGTTCAACTTCATCACAGTTGGTGAAGATTACTAATGGGAATACACCGCCGATGCTGCGCTCGCCACGGGCCCACAGGGTAACAGGTTCGAGAACCAGATCTTTATCTGGGCTGACTTGGCTCCGGTATGCGTTCGCCGCAAATTTCGGAATGCGGAACATATCCATTACGCCGTGGTAGCAGATGCGGTCGCCAGCACCGAATTCGAAATGGGTGTTGTAATCGAAGGCACACCATCCCACTGTACCGGCGATATGTTCATCGTTGCCTGCAGCGTTCAGTACGCGAATGTGGCGCAGAGCATGCTCCATGACCCGCTCTTCTTGGTCGAAGCGCTTGGTCGGATACATATGGCCGTTGTACTCGGTCACGATGTAAGGTACGGTGTGATCCAGACCTGTAATGGTGCGCTGATCCAAGAGAGCCAGTTCGCCGCCGCTGTGAGTGAAGTCATTCATGGTGTAAACGTCTTCCAAGAGTTCACTGTAGCGGATGTAGCGGGTTCCACCAGTTTGCCTGGTTGGATCCAATTCACGAGCAATGCGGTTGGTTTCGCTGTAGAAGTCATGATCATCTGGCGACTCATTGATGCGCACACCCCACAGGAAGATGGAAGGATGGTTCCAGTCGCGAGTAATCATTTCTCGGACGTCGTCACAGGCGACCTTCTTCCATTCTTCATCACCGATGTGCTGCCAGCCGGGGATTTCCTCGATTACTAAGAGTCCAATTTCGTCGCAGCGATCGAGGAAATGCTTGGACTGGGGATAGTGGGAACACCGGACTGTGTTCAGGTTAAGTTCGTACTTTAAGATGTCAGCATCCCGTCTCTGCACCCGCTCAGGCATGGCGTAACCCACATAGGGAAACGATTGGTGGCGGTTGAGACCGCGGAGCTTGACTTTCTTGCCGTTCAGGAAGAAACCATTTTCCCGTACGACTGCCTCTCTAAAGCCAATTCTGGTGCTGTAATTATCTGTGACGGTTCCATCTTCTTTGAGGACAACAGTCACGTTGTAGAGATTGGGATGGTCTATGCACCACAGGGCAATATCCTTGAGTCCATCAAGCACCACTTCAGCCTTAAAACCGTCGCCCGCTGGGACTTCTACCATTTGGGACGTCTTGGCGATTTCGGTCTCGCCCTGATGGAGTATAAGCTCGACTTCGATTTTTCGAGCAGCACCAGCCTTGTTGTTCAGGAACACAGTTGTGCTGAGGCTCTTTTCTTCCTCAAGTACGTTCTGCGGCTTAGCGAAAATGTTGTCAATATAGACTGGAGAGACAATTCTCAGGTGAACGTCCCGGTAAATGCCGCCGTAGCAGAGGTAGTCAATTACATTACCAAAGGGTGGGATGTCGTCTCTTTCGGTGGAGTCAACCATGACGATGAGAACGTTTTCTTCACCGAACTTAACTTGCTCGGTTACATCGCAGGAGAAAGGAGTGTATCCGCCCTTGTGGCTACCCACAAACGCTCCGTTGCACCACACTTCCGCATAAGTCATAACACCTTCGAAATCGATGAAAATGCTTTTTCCAGCGGCGTCTTCAGGAACGGTGAATACCTTCTTATAGGTAGAAATGAACTGGTAATCCTTTTCGTCGAAGTAGTTATAAGGCACCTCCTTGTTGGCGTGAGGCAGATTTACTACTTGAGCCCCTTCACCAAGAGAGCCTGTCTTTACATACGCCTCATCAAAGTTCTCTACAAACTCCCAATTCAAATGGAGTTTCTCAACGATGCGCAAATCATTCCCTCCTTAGGATGTTTTTAAAGGTTTTCTCCTCTCAGCAGCAACACTGGTACTGCGCCGCACAATCAGCTCCATAGAGTAACGATGGTACAGCGCACCGTGTTTTTCACGGATTTGGTTTAAGAGATAGGTGGCCATCAATTCACCCTGCTCACCTTTGGGAACATGAACTGTAGTCAAGAGTGGATAGATGTATTTGCTTGTTTCGATGTTGTCAAAACCGATTATGGAAACATCATCTGGTACAGCGAGCCCTTCCTGCCGGCAGGTCCCCATGGCTCCAATAGCCACTAGGTCGTTGTAGGCTAAGACGGCAGTAAACTCCACACCGCGGGACAGCAGTTCGAACAAGCCTCGGGCTCCTGCCGCCGTACCATAGCCGATGTCGTAGACTATCAGTTTTTCGTTAACCGGCAGCCCGTTTTCTGTCAGTGCTTCTTTAAAGCCCTGTGTGCGGGGATCTCGCTCAGAGATACTCGGCGGCAGACTGCAGAGAAAAGCTATGTTCTCGTGTCCTAGAGAAATTAGGTATTCAGCCGCCGTTTTGGCACCGGAGAAATAATCCAGTTCGATGATGCCGATTTTGTCCTGAATGTGCTCGAAGAGAGAGTTTGAAGGCCAGCCCCGCTCCCTGCTGATTACGATGGGGATATCTCGCTCTACCAAGCGAGTGAGTCGTTGAATATGATCCTCGCTCAGTTCACCAGTGGCGATCGCTACGCCGTCTACCTTACGCTGCCAAAATGTATCTAAGTATGTACTGATGCTCCGTCCATGGCTTGAATTACAGAGAATGACAGAATAGCCGTGTTGAAAGGCAACGTTTTCAACCGCACTGGCAATTTCGGCGAAATACGTATTCGCTACGTCGTGAACCAGCAGTCCGATTTGCTTAGTATCGCGGCCCTGAACCAACGCTTTAGCTAACAAATTGGGCTCATAATTCAGCTCCTCAATTGCCTGTAAAACACGTCTGCGAACCTCTTCTGAGACATGCTCATATCCATTCACTACACGCGAAACGGTGGAGATTGATACTCCGGCCGCCTCGGCGACCTCACGTAATGTGGCCATATTATGCACCCCATAACATCAGGAAAAGAATCGAAAACGTTGTCAAGAATTCGTTGTTCTAATGTTTCTCTACTTTCCTTGGAATTCCTTCTCTCTTTTAGTCTTTTTTTAACAGAAAAAAGCGCGGTACAATTTATAAGTCCACTTATTAACTTTAATGAACCAATTTTGATCAGCAAAAAACACCGGAAGTGCCGTGGAAAGGGATTCCACAGGTTCCGGTGTTAGCGCTATTGCCTTATTTGATTAGCATATTACGAGGCAAGGTCATGTATATATTCATGTTTCTTTGACCACAACAATGATGTAATGTCGTAATTTTCTAGAGCAGAAACAATATCTGCGCTCACAGCCTTTTCTGAGTCATTGAGAAAGACCAACATACGAACTGCTCGTTTTCGCATGGAACGAATGTCATCCCAGGCGAAGATAGCGAGTTCTACCTGAGATTTGGTAGGATTGTTTATTACTTTCATAAGCCGCTCTGGGGCTCGCTTCGAACGAGGAATGGCAAAATCAAAGGTCTGCACGAAGCCACTCTTACCTGTAAACTGAACATCCTCGGTATAACGCACTTCGTGCTCATCAAGGAACGCTGCAACCTCTTCGGCAAAAATGCTCGTAATACTCCTTCGCGAGAGCATAAACATGTCATTAATGGACAGCATCGCCTGAAGTAGCATATGCTTCTTAGCTGGAAACTCAGCCAAGCTGCACTCGACGACAAGCTCGTCATCTTCAAACTTAACACCATAACGATTCAGGATTGTCCCCGCGATTTTTTGGCGAGCAGGTGTGTTGATATCACACCCTATTAGAGACAACTCGTTGATTACGTACCCATCATCGGTAAGCCACAGCTTATCGTCAGATTCCTTTCGGACATATATGGCCAAGTGATCGTTGTTGAAGTCCAAGAAAGGCGTGACTATTTCTACATACTCGCCAATCTTGCGGGAGTGGAATTGCTCTCGAAGCCACGACAAATAATTGTTCTTGAAGTCCAGTAGATTAAGTTCCACTGAAGACTCCTCCTTGAATCGGTAGATCGGATGCATTAATTACATTACAGTATACCAGAAATTCACGCAACGTTAGAATCAAATCCTTAGGATTCGAGAATTCCTCATCGCGAATGGGATACGCCCAGCTGACGCCAAATCCCTCTCGATATATGTGAAGATGATGTCCCCGTATAACAGAGCCATCCGGATTAGTATGAGGTCTACCCTCAATGTCCAATCTGATCAGAGGTATCTGCCTATATCTTTTCTGATATGTGCATTTCGATAAACTGATACGACCCTTCCGATTGACATCGACTATAAACTTATGTTTCCCGTCAATAGAATCAACATCCAACTTCTTTTCCGTTCCATGATCGGGAAAGAAAAATAAATCGGTAGTCCTGAGTTTCTTAGCAATCTCGATCAACTCTTTTGCTTCTTGATCGCTGAACACCGAAGTCACCTCATGGCTTAATATGTCGATGGTAATGACGAATATAGTGGGTAATTCTACAGAAATTTCCGAATATCCTGCCCAAAAACAGAACCACCAGGAGCACCTGGTGGTTCTAACTTCCTTTTACCCCCGCCAAGGCCGCTGCATCATTGTGGGAGACAATCCCTTGCTGCCCCGGCATCCGCCTATTCCTTTCCGCCGCAGCTGGGGCAAGACTCTGTTCTGGAGAAACCGCAATGCCTCTACCGCATTGTGATTGCGGCAGATCTGCTCGATTTGAGCCCGGTCCTCTTCATAAACCACAAAAAATTGTTTGCTCATGCCACCTTCCCCTTCAGCCTAACGCAATTTCTTCCACAGCCTCTAAGGCTGCATTAATATCATCTAAGGTATTGAAGTACCCAACGCTAAAGCGAACTGCTCCCTGCTCAAGTGTCCCTAAACTTCGATGTGCCTGCGGTGCGCAGTGGAGGCCTGCCCGTACTTGAATGTCGTAGACCTCATCGAGAACAAACGCCACTTCCTCCGAATCAATTCCCTGAATATTCCAACTCACAATCGGGGTTTTCTGGGCAGGGTCCTGTGGTCCATAAACTGTCACGCCTGGGATTTGAGCCAAACCCTCTTGAAGCTTCTGAGTAAGATGCATTTCACGACAGCGGATGTTTTCAACTCCGGTTTTTAGAATGAAGTCCACAGCCGCACGCAGCCCTGCAATACCCGGACCATTAGGCGTACCAGCCTCAAAACGATCCGGCAGCCAGCAGGGCATCTCATCATGCAGAGAAGCTGTTCCGGTCCCGCCGTACTTCAGGGGCTCCAGTTCCAACTCAGGTGCAATGTAAAGCCCACCTGTTCCCTGAGGCCCTAACAGTCCTTTGTGGCCTGTAAACGCCAGTAAACTGATGTTCCACTCCTGCACATCTATGGGGTGCGTACCTGCTGTTTGAGCCACATCAACCAAGAAGGGAATCCCCGCTTCGCGGCAGATCTGACCTATTTGTGGAATGGGGAGCAGCCCTCCCGTAACATTGGATGCATGGGCCATGGCGACGAGGGCCGTGTTATTCCGCAGAGCATCAGCCACAAGAATCGGATTGGGACCGCTCCCCCCAGGGCAGGGGATGACCGTCAACTCGATAATTCCCTTACGTTCTAACATCTTCAAAGGCCGCCAGAGAGCGTTGTGCTCCAGCCCACTGGTGATTACATGGTCGCCAACCTGCAATAACCCACGAACAGCGGTGTTGAGTGCTTCAGTAGCGCCGCTGGTGAAGATGATGCGGTTGATATGCTCCGGATCCACGTTAAACAGCTCGCCTAGAAGACTCCTGGTTTCCAGAAACATTTCTTCCATCCGCAGTGCTGCCCGGTGCGTACCACGCGATAGACTGCCGCGTGAAGTACGCAGGAAACTGGCAACCTCTTCAGTTACTGCCTCTGGCTTTGGAAACGACGTGGCCGCATTATCCAGATAAATGCCCAGAAGAAACCCTCCCCCCTGCGTACGATCTATTTCTATGTAGATCAAAGCGAAATGCCACAAATCCGCCTCGAGGCGGAGACCGGTTCTGACCTAGGCGGGATTGGAAATCGGCAGAATTCTGTTAGAATAGAATTGAAGTGGAATCTGAAAGGAGTGAAACCATGCGCGAAGATCGCGTTCTCGGTCTCGTAATCGTACTGTTTGGTGCCTACCTGCTGCTTCGCAATACAGGTGTAATTGCACCGCTGAACTGGGCTGTTATCTGGCCTCTACTCTTGGTGGGCGCAGGTATCTGGCTGCTGACTTCTGAATGGAAGCCGCGGGATCATGAGTTCATCATGAACGGCGAACGTGTAAACGTCCCCAGCTCTCCAATTGCGCGGCTCATCGCAGGTTTGGTTGTGGGCTTTATCCTGTTGATTGTAGGGCTCATCGTCTTTGGTGCTATAACACCCTTCGTGATTCTGTTCGTACCTCTGCTGCCGCTCTTGATCTTCTTCCGTTTGGGAATTGGATTTTTGCGGCTCCTGATTTCCTTTTCAATCATGGGAATCCCTGTACTCTTGATCATTCTGATCTTGGGCCTGCTGCTGTAAACCTTTGGAGGGAAAAGTTTGGCAATGGCGAATTATTTATTAACAACTTCAAGGAGATGGATGCCTTGCCAATCAGCAGCCTGCCCCGCAGTACTCCCCAAAGCCAGGGAGTCAGTTCTACTGCAGTCCTTAACTTCCTAGATGATACTGCCAAAAAAGGCCTGGAACTGCACAGCTTCATGCTTGTGCGTCATGGCCAAGTAATTGCTGAGGGCTGGTGGAACCCGTACCGTCCAGACCTCAGGCACAGTTTGTTTTCACTGAGCAAGAGCTTTACGGCCACAGCCATTGGAATAGCCGTCGAGGAAGGGCTGTTCCGTGTGTCTGACCGTGTGATTGACTTTTTCCCAAAGCAGATTCCGCGTGTAATAGATGATCATCTGCGGGAACTGCGCATCAAACATCTGCTGACCATGTCTACAGGCCATGCCCAGGATCCTACAGGAAAGGTGCTCGCTCACCCTGAAGGCGACTGGGTAAAGGCCTTTTTCGCCTGCCCTCTAGAATATGATCCGGGAACTCATTTTGTCTACAACACTGCTGCTACTTACATGCTTTCTGCAATTCTTCAAACGGTTGCTGGTGAAAAACTGATAGATTACCTCACGCCCCGCCTGTTTGAACCCCTAGGAATTGTGGAACCAACCTGGGAAGAGTGCCCGAAAGGAATCAATACAGGTGGTTTTGGCCTGAACCTACGTACTGAAGATATCGCCAAGTTCGGCCAGCTCTTCTTAAACCGGGGCCGCTGGCACAATAAACAGCTGGTGCCAAAACAATGGATTACAGAAGCATCGCGCAAACAGATCGATAACTACCAAAATGATCCTAATTCAGACTGGCAACAGGGCTACGGCTACCAGATGTGGATGTGCCGCCATGGCGGTTATCGCGGTGACGGCATGTTTGGCCAATTCTGCGTCGTGCTGCCAGAGCAAGATGCGGTGGTCGCGATCACCGCGGGCGAAGAAAGGATGCACAACATCTTACAGAGCATCTGGGATCATCTCCTACCCGCGTTTGAGAAAGAACTGCCTCAGGATGATGATAATTATGCCCTTCTCAAAACTCGATTGGAGAGCTTAAGCTTGCCAAGCCTGACAGGTGAATGGGATCCTGAGGCCGCTGCCCGCATCGATGGAGAGATCTATGAGCTGGAACCTAGTGAGCTAGGAATCACAAGTTTGGAAATTACAGCAAAAGATGATGAGATCCAGCTCACGGGATACGCGGGCCGAAATCAGAGTTTTAACTTAAGAAGCGGTGTCGAAAGAACTGTGGAACAGATGAGCCATCCTGATGGGCTCTGTCTGGCCTCCGCCGCTTGGGAAGGTCCTGACACGCTGCGAATTTTAGCGCGGTTTATAGAGACGCCTTTCAGCCGAACTCTTACCTTAAGATTTACTGGAAATGAGTTAGAGATCGAGATTCGGCAGAACTGCAGTTTTGGCCCAAATAAAGTATTAAGGGTAAAGGGACGCAGAGGGAGGAATCGGCATGTTTGAGCAGTTAGTGGAACGCAGTCGGAGTTACCGGCGTTTTTATGAAGATCAGCCGCTGCCCCCGGAATTCCTGCAGTACTTAGTGGGTTTGGCCCGTCTCACACCATCTGCCACAAATCTGCAACCGCTGAGGTACATTCTTGTATCCAGTCCAGAAAAACGAGCAGAAGTATTTTCATGTCTGAGCTGGGCAGGGTTTCTGAGAGACTGGCCAGGGCCTGAGGAAGGAGAACGACCCACAGGATACATCGTGATTCTAAGCGATGTATCAGTGAATCCTGATGCCGAGTTTGATGTGGGCATCGCGGCCCAAACAATTCTCATTGGAGCTGTAGAAAAGGGCTATGGCGGCTGTATCATCGGTTCAATTCAGCGGCATAGAATGCGAGAGATTCTAGACGTTCCGGAAAACCATGATATCGAATTGGTGATTGCTCTCGGGAAACCGAAGGAAATCGTTCAGATTGAACCGCTGCCGGAAAACGGGGATACGCGCTACTGGCGCGATGCAGAACAGGTACACCATGTACCAAAGCGCAGTTTAGAACAGTTGATTGTCTCTGAAGTATAAGAAAAACCGGGCTCCTTCCCACAGCAGGAAAGGATGCCCGGAATTTTTATACCTCCTCGGTCCAACCAAAGTCATCGGGCAATTGCCCTGTTTGAATGCCAGTCAGAGTATCATAGAGCTTCTGAGAAAGCTCCCCAATTTTACCCTCGTTGATATCGATCACCTGCAGACGCCAAGCTAGACGCCCAATGGGCGAAATCACTGCCGCGGTACCTGTTCCGAAAGCTTCCTCAAGAATTCCGGCTGCATGAGCTTCAAAGATCTCGTCAATGGCAATCTTACGCTCCACCGCAGGAACTCCCCAGCTGCGCAGCAGCTCTAGCACCGAACGGCGTGTAATGCCAGGCAGGATGGTTCCGCCTAGTTCTGGAGTGATTACTTCATCGCCGATTCTGAAGAAGACGTTCATAGCACCCACTTCTTCTACGTAGCGCCGCTCAAGCGCATCAAGCCAGAGAACCTGGGCATGACCTCCTTCTTTGGCAGCCTTCTGCGCCTTCAATCCAGCAGCATAGTTCCCCGCTGCCTTAGCCTGCCCTGTCCCTCCTCGCACTGCCCGCACATATTCTGGTTCCACATAAATACTGACCGGGTTAACCCCTTCAGGATAATACGAACCGACCGGCGATAGGATAATAACGAATTTGTAAGTCGAGGCTGGATGTACCCCTAGAATCGTGTCTGCTGCAAAGATAAAGGGGCGAATGTAAAGGGATGTGCCAGGGGCTGATGGAATCCAATCCTGCTCAATGCGGAGCAGCTGTTTCAGGGCTTTGAGCACAAATTCAGTGTCTACTGGCGGAATACACAGCCGATCGCAGCTCTGATTGAGGCGAGCTAAATTGAGCCTAGGACGGAACAGCAGTATTCTTCCATCGACAGTCCGATACGCTTTCATACCTTCAAAAACTGCCTGAGCATAGTGCAGCGTGACAGTCGCAGGGTCTAGCTCCAAAGGTCCATAAGGAATAATCCGCGGATCGTGCCAGCCTTGGTCTGGGTTATAGTCCATGACAAACATGTGATCTGTAAACACACGTCCAAAGCCAAGCTTATCGGGGTCAGGTTTCGCCTTAGGCGCTGTGGTCCGCTGCCAGACGATCTCCATGGGCATACTCCCCTTTGTGAATTTTTTATTGGGTACTTGTTTCTTTAACGTGAATATAATAATTCTGGTTGATATACCGATTTCCTTTTTTTCGCGGAAAAAACATAAGAAGCACTCAAGTCCATGCAGGATAAGTGCCTTTAAAAGGGAATAATTGCAAATGAGAAGCAAGTTTGTTTAGAAAGCTGGTGAAAGCATGAAGCGCATAGCCATTGTAACTGATAGTGCCGCGAGTGTGCCTCCGGAGTTGGCCAAAGAGGTTGAGCTGGAAATCGTGCCTGTAGGAATTCAGATCGATAACCAGTTCCACCGTGAAGGTCTTGATATAACACCTGAGGAATTCTATGCGCAACTTGAGAAAAAAGAGAACATCACCACTTCTCAACCTTCACCAGGGGATTTTCTCGAGATTTACAACCGACTCGTTGATAAAGCTAAAGAGATTATTTCGATTCACATCACTTCAAGACAGAGTGGAACTGTTCAGGTAGCTGAGCTTTTAAAGGAACACATCCCCATTCCTATCACTGTGGTTGATTCGGAATCAGCCAGCATGGGGCAGGGATTCGCAGCTCTCGCTGCTGCTCGAGCTGCTTTGCGAGGCAAGAGCCGGGAAGAGATTTTGGAAATTATTGAACGGGTCAAGAGGAAAACAACTGTATTTGTGGCTGTACCCACTCTGAAGTACCTAGCCCGCAGTGGTAAGGTGAGCCGGGTACAGGCCATGGTCGCCTCACTGTTAACTATCAAACCTATCTTAGGTGTAAGGGACGGCCTGGTGCAGGCCGTGGACAAAAAACGGTCCTACGGGCAGGCACTGCAGCGCATGATTGCCCTTGTCGAAGAGCGTTTCCCAACTGAAAAACTGACTATCGCCGTGCTGCACAGCAATGCACCGGAAAAGGCAGAAGAATTTAAGCAGAAGGTCGAAGAGCGGCTGCGCTGCGCTCAAGTGTTTATCGCCGAAATGGGCGCCTCCCTGGCGGTGCACGGCGGTCAGGGGATGCTGGGTATTGCGGCATGTGCTGCCGATGAGCTGTAAGACATGTTTCCTTGTATGACGATGAAAAGCCGCCGCGGTAACAATCCGCAGCGGCTTTTCCCGACCCCCAAATCTTAGACTCCATCAGCCTCTAGATTCACTTCGAAGCTAACAGTAGCTCTCTTGTCAACCTCAACCGTCACTTCATCGTAGGCAATATCCCATTTACCTGTTACAGGATTATAGAAACTCAATGTAACGGTGTAGTCTCCCGGCATGATGGCATGGAAAGTGTGGCTGCCATCAGCACCGGTCGTGCCGTAGGCCCTCAGCAGTTCATCACTACCGAAAATGGTAATCACACCGTAGCCTACTTCCTCAGGATCTATGTTTGTTGTAACCTTGAGGCTGCCATAAGCCATGGGTTTGATATCACCGATCATTGCTGCAACGTCGATGATTCCATAACCCAACTCTTCGGTAAATCCATTGCCCCGAGCTGTCTGCTCAATTTGATTCTTCATCTGGAGTGTAGTCAACTCCGGATGTTCAGCCAAGAGCAGAGCTGCGGCACCTGTTACGAATGGCGATGCCATTGAGGTACCCTGCCAGGATTCGTACCCACCGTCAGTAACGGTAGACCAAATCCCAACACCAGGAGCGGCTACCGAGTTCCACCAGCCGGTGGTGGAAAAGTCGGCTTTGTCATCATGCGGTGTCGAAGCCGCAACTGTCACTACGCCGTTGTAGGCGCTGGGATACGAAATAATCCGAACGTAGTCGTTTCCAGCAGAGGTGACTAAGAGTACACCCCGTTCAGCGGCGAAGTCGATGGCATCTTTGAAGGCGTAGCTGTAACCACGTCCACCGATACTCATATTAGCGACGATCCGCTTGTCTGGGTTAGTTTCGGCATACTCACCCAGATAGATCATGGCATCGGTGAGGTAGTAGGTGAAAATGGACATTGTAGAGTCCATTACCCGGATAGGCATGATTGGGCTGTCCCAGGCTACACCCGCCATTTTTCCTGTGCGCCCATCGTCAGCGGCAATTCCGGCAACGTGGGTACCATGGCCGTGGAGGTCAAGATGCGGTGTGTCTTCACCGGTAGCATCGAAGGATCCCACGAACTCTTTTCCTTCAAACTCGGGATGCTCGACGTCTACACCGGTGTCAATGATAGCCACGATCACATCAGGGCTGCCGGTTGTAATCTGCCAAGCCTCTTCAGCCTTGATGTTCTTCAAACCCCACTGTTTCTTATACAGGTCACCTTCAGGCAATTCGGTTTCACTCATCAGCTGCAGGTCTGTCTTGAACGTAGGGTCAGGCAGTTCATAGCGCATGTTCGGCTCAGCGATGAGCACTTCTTTATAGCTCTTTAGCTTAGCGATAAAGGAAGATACAGTCTCACCAGCGGGTACACTTGCTGCTACCCAACCAATCTGCGGCCATTC
>CALKAR010000085.1 GCA_937988745.1 uncultured Peptococcaceae bacterium | reverse complement strand
AGAAGTTCTGCTCATGGATGAGCCATGCTCGGCGCTGGACCCAATTTCGACCCTTGCTGTGGAAGATTTGATCCACGAGCTGAAGGAAAACTTCACCATCGTGATCGTTACCCACAACATGCAGCAGGCTGCACGTGTATCCGATAAGACTGGTTTCTTCTCCTTGGAAGCAACTGGCCGCCCTGGACACCTTGTGGAATTCAACGAGACCAAGAAGATCTTCGAAAACCCAGATAAGAAGGAAACCGAAGACTACATCTCCGGCCGCTTCGGCTAAAAGGACATCTCCCTACAGATTTGATTGTCCGAGCATAAAGTCCAGCCACACTCTTTTCGAATCAGAGAGTGTGGCTGGACTTTTCTATGCCTGTGGGAAGGGGAGCTGCTCGGTGCTGTTGCCCTAGCGGCGGAATTGGCGCTCTAGCGCTTGGAAGCGAGCTTCCGCGTCTGCACGTTGCTGCTTGCTCTCGCGCTCTGCTAGGTACTCTTCTGGGGTGAGCCCCGTGATAAGAAATACGACGCGGGCGGCAACGTTTACGCAGTGATCGGCATAGCGTTCATAAAAGCGTGATAGCAGCGCAATATCGACTGCAGCACGCGTGGTCTCCGTCCACTCGCGGCGGGTTAAAACATTGAGCAGATGCTCATTGATGTCATCAACGGCGTCATCCTCACTGGTTAGCCGCAGCGCAACATCGGCGTCTGGATCCACCAAAACGTCACGGGTTAACGTGACCATATCTTCTACTAGGCGTGCCATTTACTTGAACTAACCTAGGTAGGCATACGGAATGACCGGCTCGGGGTGGCGCCGGCGTGCGGCATTAGCAATGTGCTTGGCTAGTCCACCCATGCGCTGTAAATCTTCGACGATGTAAATCGAAGACACGACCTGACGGAGATCCTTGGCAACCGGATTTTCCAAAGCGAGCAGTTCTACCGCGCGTTCTTCTGAGCGGATCCGGACTTCATCTAATTCATCTGAGAGTGAGATGGCTTCTTCCGCGGGTTGCAGCTCAGCTGTCAATAGCGCCTGGGAAGCCTTGTGCATGATCGCCGAAACTCCATCGCACATCACGATTAGGTCGTGTGCGAAGGCGTTCAATTCATCCCGATAAGCGTTACGCATACCGGTAGTCTATGACATTCATCCCCACTACGCGCGGCGAGGGCAAAGAGATTCCCGTGGGTCTGCCCTAAATGTGGGTAATATCAATGATTTTTATTTGAATCTGAGATTATCCGCCAGAGTGCATGAGCTCGGCACCCTCAGGTACGGATTCATCTTCAGGGTCATCGAGCCAGCCTTCTGGCAGCACGACCTTGCCCGGGGAGCCTTGACGGCCACGTGGGCCATCGGCGTCATCGGCAAGCGCTGGCGAATCGGCCCAAGGGGCAAGCAGATCGCGCAACTGCTGCAGAGACTCCACGCGCGCTAGTTCAGAGCGAACCTCACCGCCGACGGGGAAGCCACGCAGGTACCAGCCAATGTGCTTGCGGATATCGCGGGTAGCGTGAGCCTCACCGTCGTAATGAGCCATAAGCTCTGCGTGGCGCACGATGATCTGTGCAACTTCTCCCAAAGTCGGCTCCGAAGGGATGTCCTCGCCGCGCAGCTGTGCCGAAAGCTCAGCGAAAAGCCACGGGCGACCCAGGCAACCGCGGCCGACTACAACGCCGTCGCAGCCGGTTTCCTCCATCATTCGGTGGGCATCGGTGGCTTTGAAGATATCGCCATTGCCCAACACCGGAATTCCGGTGTGCGCGAGGTGTTCTTTCAAGCGCTTGATTTCATTCCAGTTGGCTTCGCCGGAGTAACGCTGCGCAGCGGTACGTGCGTGCAAAGCTACGGCGGCTGCGCCTTCTTCTACCGCGATGCGTCCAGCGTCCAGGTGCGTGTGGTGCTCATCGTCAATGCCGACGCGGAATTTCACGGTGACGGGAATATCGGTGCCTTCGGTCGCTTTGACCGCTGCAGCCACAATATTGCCGAATAAACGGCGCTTATATGGCAAGGCTGAACCGCCGCCGCGGCGGGTGATTTTCGGCACCGGGCAGCCGAAGTTCATATCGATATGATCGGCGAGATTTTCATCGACGATCATTTTCGCGGCCTTGTAGGTGTACTCCGGGTCCACGGTGTACAGCTGCAAAGAACGCGGGTCCTCATCGGGCGCGAAAGTGGTCATCTTCATAGTCTTTTCGTTGCGCTCAACCAGAGCACGCGCAGTAACCATCTCACAGACATAAAGTCCGGAGACGGTTCCAGTACGCTGAACTTCCTGCTCACGGCATAGCGAGCGGAAAGCAACGTTAGTTACCCCGGCCATCGGGGCGAGGATGACAGGGGAGGAAAGGGCGATGTTTCCAATTTCTAAAGACACGCCGCTATTGTCCTCTTTACCTGGGGTGTTTGGCAAATGTGAGTGACATGTGCCCATCCCAGCTCAGGATGTGGCAGGGAGTGATTACAGCGAGTGCAAACGATTGGGCATACAATGTAAATGTTAGCTATTGTGGGCTATGTAACTTAAAACAGTGCCACTGCTGAAATTTCACATGTAAAGGTAAAACCGTCACGTGTTGCGGCAGCGTGCCATTACAAGGAGGTAATTAATTTGTCTGACAGGATTGGTAATTACAAGGATCTGGTCATGTCTGCTGAAGAAGCAGCACAGTTCGTCAACCACGGCGACGTTGTAGGCATCTCCGGCTTTACCGGTGCTGGCTACCCAAAGGCTTTGCCAACCGCTATCGCGGAAAAGGCTAAGGCTGCGCATGAAAAGGGCGAAGAGTTCCAGATTGACTTGTACTCGGGCGCATCTACCGCTCCTGACTGTGACGGTGTTTTGGCTGAGGCAGACGCACTGCGTTTCCGTTCTCCTTACAACTCTGACCCAATTCTGCGTAACAAGGCTAACGCTGGTGAGATCCTTTACCAGGACATCCACCTGTCCCACTCCGGCCAGCAGGTCGAAGAGGGCTTCAACGGTGACT
>CALKAR010000084.1 GCA_937988745.1 uncultured Peptococcaceae bacterium | reverse complement strand
AGCAAATTTCCATTCTAAGAAACAAAAAAACGGCTGACCATTTGTGGTCAGCCGCGGTCTAATATTAACGTTACTTACGCTCATATTCTAAGAGAGTCATGCTATAAACTACTTCACCATCTTGGTACACGTTAACCCGGAGTGGCCAGCCTACATTTGGGGCCAGCACCCATTCAGAAGTGAGAATATCTATTCTGTTTCCATCCTCATCTGTATCCCTGTAGAACTTGCGGACAATATATCCTCTTACCCCTGCCACAGTCTCCTCATCTAATACCCGAACTCGGGAACCATCGAAGAGCTGCATTGTGTTGCCTACCTCTAGCTCCAAATCCATCGCGAACATTGAAAGAAACATCCATTCTGCCAGCCACTCTCCACCACCAAGGAACATGGGCAGCCCGAACATTCCTCCCATGAAACTCAACTGGTCTGCAAGTTCATTCTGCGGCACCATATATGAATATCCCTGGGTCACCTCTACCCATCCGTCTCCAGACCGCTTGAGTTCCAGCAGCTGGTAGTACCTATTCTCAACCTGGACGTCTTCGTACGAATCGTAATCCCACTCTGTTGTGATGCTTACGATCTCGTAATAAAACCGCTCATAGTCCGCGGTAAAGCTGTTCCACTGCCACAGGTCCTGTGCAGAGACAAAGCCACTGACGGCGAACACCACAACAGCGAGCAAAGTGCCTAACAGTATTTTGCGCATCACCTTCGCGCCTCCTTAAAACAGAAGATAATGCCATATTATGCATTGCCTTCTGAGTTCCTACGCAAATTACCAAGACTTCAAATATTTAACTTACTGCCGATGCTTGAGGCGTTAGCCAGCAGCGTTAATAACAACGAGGTTACCCGACTCGTACCGCTCCAAACCGCGATAAAAGATAAACCGAGCCATGAGGGTCATTCCTAATACGAATAAGGTCAGCAGCCCTGCATGAACCCATGTAAACTCATTGATGATCCTAACGGGTATATAGGAGACAAAGCCTGCGGGAATCAATGTGTAGAGCACCCAACGGGTCACGACCGAAAAAATACCTTCTGGATACAGAGAGAACGTTAGTAGGGCTTCGGTTAATTCATCCGCCAGTCGTGCCCCGTATCCCAACCAAAAGCTCAACGAATGAGCAATCACGGCAAAACTGGTCATAACTAGACCTCCGGCAAAGCTTAACACAACAAAACCAACGACCATACCTAAAGAAGAAGAAACGGTCAGCGAAAAGATGGCCAGTCCAAAGGCAAGATCTCCCCAGGCTGGAGCTGATGATCGAGAAACCAAAACATGAAGCAGTACTGGCTTCGGTAGAGCAAGATAGAAATCCAGCCGGCCTTCGGCAATCGTCGAACTCAGCACGAAAGATCCACCAAATAGGATTGCTTGAATGGCATATGCTCCACTTGCCACCGCATATAACTGCATGATGTGCTGAAAACTCCATCCATTAAGGGATTCAATTTTCGAGAAGAGCACCCACCAAAAGAAAAGCAGCATAATGTTATTGACGAACATGAACATGATCTGGCTCAAAAAAGCACCCCGGTACTCCATTGCTGATTGAAGATTGGTGGAGAAATACTGAAGTACGAACTTGGCAGCTCGCTTAACCTCCGTGAACATGGATCCGGCGCACTCCTTTCCGAAACATGACCGATACAATAAGACTCAAAATGGTGAACCAAACAAGCTGGCCGAAGAACATCTGCCTGAGAAACGCATAGTCAAAGTCCACCATTAGACGGGCCGGAGCTGATACACCGTAGCGCATTGGAAACAGGTACGACATAATTCTCAGTCCTGCCGGGTAGGCCTCTACGGGAACAAACATCCCCCCGAAAATGAAAACCAGCTTGCCCTGGATCCAGAAAAAGGGACGGTTATCTTCAAACCAGAGCGCCAGCAGAGCCAGGGAGAAGTTCATCAAAAAATTAATTACGCCTGCCAGCGAAAGACCAATGAACACCCAGCCCAGCTGAGCCCACGCCACCTTAAGGGGCCCCATGGTAAGATAAGCAAACACTGCCCCGATCGCTAAGTTGGTTACAAAGCGGATCGCAAACTCACCGCAGTGTGCCGCCAGGTAGTACAGCGTATACGAATAGGGGCGGACAAGCTTATAAGCGATGTCACCACTTTTTACCTCGTCACTTACCAAACGATGATATGCCGGTGTGGAAATGACTATCACTTCAGTGAAAACCATGTACCACAGCATACCTGCGCTGTTAAGGCCAGCAATCCTCCCTCCTGTACCTAGAACCGTTTTCCAAAGTTGAGAGAATATAAACAGAATCAGAAGAAGGAAGATACTGCTGGCGAAGTGATCTGCTAGATAAACAACCCTATTCGTGAGGCTGATCTCTGCAACTTGAAGATACTTGCGCAGCGATCTGATCCTAGCTAACTGCATCCTTGTCACCTGCCTGCACCGCGCGTCCATAGATATCGCGGATAACCACTTCCATGGCGGGCTCTTCTACGCTGATATCTTCAGTGTTTACTTGGGTAAACAGCTCGGTTAGTACACTTTCAATTGATCTGATCTTTGTGTCAACGCGAAGCTTAACTCCTTTGTCAGTGTGTTTCAGAATCTCGACATCTGACAGATTAAGTCCAGGGCAGGGTGCGGCAAACTTAACGTTGACAATCTTCGTGGTCAGATAATTATGCCGCAGATAAGACGTGGATGTGTCAAGGATGATGTCACCATGATTGATGACAATGACACGTTTGCAAAGCTGTTCAATATCCCCCGCATCATGAGAAGTAAGAAATATGGTAGCCTGTTCTTCCTCATTGAGCCTCTTGATTAACTCCCGGATTTTAAGTTTAGCTACCACGTCCAGACCGATAGTTGGTTCGTCTAAGAAAATAACCTTCGGCTTGTGCAGTATGCTGGCTGCGATTTCGCAGCGCATGCGCTGGCCAAGAGAGAGCTTTCTCACAGGTGTCTTGATGAAATCCTCAAGTTCAAACAGTTCGATAACTTCACCAAGGCGCCGCGCATAGTCCTTCTCATTGATTTCGTAGATGCCAGCGAGCAAACGAAAGCTATCGATAGCAGGCAGATGATACCACAACTGAGACTTCTGACCGAATACTGATCCGATGTTATAGGCCAACTGCCGGCGAGCTTCCCAGGGTACTAGGCCTAAAACCTTTGCCGTTCCCCCTGTGGGATTCAGAATACCCGTCAGCATCTTGATCGTTGTGCTTTTCCCAGCTCCGTTGGGACCAATAAAGGCCAATAACTCTCCTGTCTCGACTGCGAAACTGATTTCCTTCACAGCAGTGACTTCACTATACGTTGGCCGCAGTAGTGCTTGCACACTGCCGCGTATACCTGGCTCCTTGACTTTGGTGCGAAACACTTTGTGCAGGCGATTTACCTCGATAACCGCCATGGCCAAAACCTCCCAGAGAGAATATTGGCACAATTATACGCTCCATAAAGCCGAGAGTTGCTCAGCTCACTATTTTATTTTTGCCTCCAGCTTTGGCTGCCAGGAGCAGATCATCCACCCGGCTCAACAGGGAATATTTCGTATCATCTTCCTGATACTGAGTCACTCCAAAGCTGCAGGTTATCTCAGTTGGGCTTCTCAGCGGATTGTTTTCCGCGATATGATCCTGCAACCGCTCCGCGAGTTTCCGAGCTTCCTGAAGATTGGTCTCAGGCAGAAGTATTGCAAACTCGTCACCGCCCCAGCGTGCAAACACATCTGTCTCCCGAATGACCTGTCTGATGAGCGACGCTGCATCCTTCAAAACACGGTCACCAACAATATGGCCATAAGTGTCGTTCACAGCCTTGAAATTGTCTATGTCAAATAGAATGAGTGAAAAGGGATGGCCATAGCGTTTAGAAAGGCTGATCCAATGATCTACTGCGTCATCAAACTTCTTGCGGTTATAGACGCCTGTCAGA
>CALKAR010000083.1 GCA_937988745.1 uncultured Peptococcaceae bacterium | reverse complement strand
AAGAGCAATCATGTGATAGTTGGAACATTAAGCAGATATTCTCCAAAGTTGGGGGTCAAACCGGATCCAATGATCTACTGCGTCATCAAACTTCTTGCGGTTATAGACGCCTGTCAGAGGATCTTTGGTTGACATTTCGAGCAGTTCTCGATTGGCTTTAAACGTCTTTCGCTTGTACGCTTCAGCCCAGCAGTAGTTAATGTTGCAGTAAATCAGCAGTATGGCCTGGTAGGCAATTATCCTGTGAAACTCATGAATCTGAAGACTATTTATTTTGTGGATTGGGTACATGAAGAAAAGGATGGCAAATACTACTGAAACGATTTGCGAAAAAACAATCCGGTTAGGCAGGAGATACATAGCCAGAGTTATCACCATTAGAGCTAGGATGCTGAAGTAATCGAGCGATTCATAGTACTTCAGCGTAAGCAGGTACGTTAATGCCATCATAGCTTGATAGAAGGTTATCAGATAGACAAGGTGCTGATGTTTCGTTATCCTGCGGACGGCAAAATACACTATTGCTGACACGATGATGAATATCAGCCTGACTGCAGCAACCCCGGCAAGCAGCTCGGTTCCCCACTCAGCAAGGATGCTGTTTACAAGAAAGAGACCTAATACGACCCCAAAAACAAGGGCAATATACGCTGTATTCCTCTTTGCAGAACCTAGACTTTCTGCTAAAAATTCACCTTCGAGAGACTTGTCTGTAAATTCTCCCCACAATGATATTCCGTAGCGTTCCTCGCGTCGGTCCATAGGCGTCCCCTCAGCTAGCATATTCTGCGGGTCAATAACGTAAAATAATCGATTATCTTCTAGAGAAATTGTACCACGTAAAGTATCAAGAAGAAAAGAAAAACTGACACCTGTCTACACAGTGTGTCAGTTTCTTATGGCGGCCCCGGCAGGAATCGAACCTGCGACACATGGTTTAGGAAACCACTGCTCTATCCCCTGAGCTACGGGGCCAGTTTACACATTATTATATCACACGGTTAAAAACAGTACAACGATCTATTTCTGGGCTCAACTACTGCGCAGATCTTGGATGCGGTCTGACGCCTGTCTCTTGTAGCGTTCATTGCCTCCCCGCATGCCGACAACTTCGCGCAGATAGCGCATAGAGTCATTGGGCTTGTCCAGCCTGAGACAGAGTTCTGCCATAATGATAAACAGCCGCTGGTCTTCAGCCTCACTGCGCACACCAGACATGATGGCCTCTTCGAAGTACTTCAACGCCTTCTCCGCTGCCTGCTTTGCCCAATTTCTTTCTCCTAGGTCCTCATACAGCCACAAGAGCCGCAGCCAAGTGTTGCCATACTGCACCGGCGGTGCATCCATCATCTCCAGAGTTCTCAGCATGAGGAAATAGGAGAGAAAGACTTCCGTCAAAGTGCGGGATGAAGAAAATTGGAACGTCCCCCTGAGTGGATACCGCTGCTGCAGACCACGGATCTTCCCCGCTGCGGTGCTGCGGATCTTCTCGAATTGGTTGGATGACTGGGCGTAAAGACACGATGGACAAACCCAGACATGGTACCACAGCGGCTCGAAGTTCTCATTAATAATCCGAAAGTCCGGACAAACCTCCTTGGTTATAAGCCGCGATTCGCGGATACTCAGCACCGAGAAAGCTGTACTGCAGACAGGACACTCTACCGCCTTCGCATACAAGAACTCCTCGTCACTTACAGGGCGTTGCTCTTCAGAAGTAGGATGCCCAGCAGGGAGGAGATCCATCAATTCTTTAGGCAGCTGCTGTTTAGGCTCTTGCTGAACTGCATTTTCCCCTTCAACATCATTAGGAACCTGAGTTGCCACCGACTTGATCAGAATAACCCCTAATTGAGGCTGGCTCTGCAGAAATTCAACAAGGTTGTCGTCATTGAGCGCAATTACGCTGGTCTTTGTGGCACACAGAGCTGAGGTGCGGTAGGGAATCTGCCGGAGAAATTCCACGGCTCCCACGACACCGCCTGTACTCAACCTCTCGATTCTGCTCCCGTCGATAATCTCTACGGTACCTGTAACAATAAAATACATTTCCCGTGCCGGGTGTCCTTTTACGAATAAGGGTTCGCCACGCCTATACTCAGTAACAGGAATACCGCTCAATATGTCTCATTCCCTATCTTATATGTTATTTTGCTTCATCCCTAGTTTACCATTAATTGCTCTGATAAAAAAGAGGAAGGCTCATTCATATAAGCCTTCCTCCCTATCCTAGGGTTATTTAATTGCGAAACGGTCCAACACCTGCTGAACAACGGTGGGGTCGAATTCGCGCCTGACCAAAGGCCCTTCTCTAAGAGCAGGATGTTGTTTATCTAATGTAGGCCGGGAAATCTGATAGAATATCCCGATTGGAATCCTGTCGCCCCACTCCCAACTTCTTTCCCAAGCTAGAACTCTGTCGGTTGGGTCATGTCCTGCTTCATTAAGATCATAGACACGTTCGCGGTAGAACTGATAGGTGTTGATCTTATTGAAAGTGACACAGGGCTGCAGGATTTCAACCAAAGCAAACCCTTCGTGCTGAACAGCAGCTTTGATAGTCTTGGCCAAGTGATTCCGGTCGCCTGCATAACTGCGAGCCACAAAGGAAGCATTCAAAGTAATTGCGGTAGCTAGTGCGTTAAAAGGTTCGTTGGCCACACCAAAGGGTGTGGTCGAGGTAACCATTCCTGGACCGGAAGTTGGTGAAGCTTGTCCCTTGGTCAAGCCAAAGACTTGGTTTACGTGGACCAAGTAAGTGATATTTACGTTCTTGCGGACGGCATGGAGAAAATGATTGCCTCCTTCGGCATATCCATCACCATCGCCACCAATAGCAATTACGGTCAGCTCTTCGTTGGCCAATTTTGCTCCTGTAGCTGTCGGCAGAGTCCGCCCGTGCAGCGTGTTCAAGACATTTCCCTTAATGTAATGGGGAGTCTTACCCGCTTGCCCAATTCCAGAAACATACAGCACCTGATTAGGCTTCAGGCCTAATTCGGTCAGTGCCACTGAGAGTGCACCGAGTATACCAAAGTTACCGCATCCTGGACACCAAGCAGTTTCCCTGGAAATCTCAAATCCTGGGTTATTTGTCACGACGGATCCCTCCCTCCAGCCTTGCCAAGATATACTCTGGATCTATGGGGCGTCCATCATATCTGCGCACAGAACCATCTGGTTTCCAGGCAAATTCAGAGGCAATCAGCCGCTCTAACTGGCCAGTGTAGTTGCTTTCCACAATATACTTCCGTGCCGGGATATGGAGAATCTTATCGAGGTTCGGGGGCAGTGGATATACCTGAGGCAGATGCACACCCATCGCCTTATTCGAATCCCTATTTAGAATCTCGACAGCTTCTCGAACAGCTCCCTTGGTGGAACCCCAGCCAATCAGAATAATCTCTGGATTATCGGTGATTCCGCAGAGAACCGGTTCTAATACCTCACGAGCGGCTTTTTCGAGCTTAGCCATCCGCTTTTCCATCATTAATGTACGGGTTTCAGCATCTTCGATAAGATGCCCCTGTTCATCGTGTTCATCCCCGGCGCTGACGACCAGGCCTTCTCCAAAGCCCGGATAAAGCCTAGGCGAAATGCCATCTTCGGTGAAGCGGTAGCGCACATAATCAGGCCCCGCCTCATCGCCTGAGACAATCAGCCCGCGCCGATGTTCAATGCGACTGAGATCCAGCATATCTACAACAGCATGGGAATCAGCTAAGTGCTGATCGCTCATGACAATGACAGGCATCTGATACTCTTCTGCTAGGTTGAAAGCATGTGCGACTAGGTAGAAGGCTTCCTCGGGATCGCCCGGAGCAAGAACTGCTCTTGGAAAATCACCGCTAGAACCAGCCACAGCGTAGAGCAGATCACCCTGTTCGGTCCGGGTCGGCAGCCCTGTGCTCGGCCCTGGCCGCTGTGCATCGATGATGACCACCGGGATTTCGGCGGCACCAGCAAGGCCAAGGGCTTCAGTCATGAGGGCAAAACCACCGCCAGAAGTAGCGGTCATAGCCCGTACGCCTGTGTAGGCGGCTCCGATGATCATATTGATCGCGGAGATTTCGTCTTCAGCTTGCTCCATCACAACGCCACATTCTTCCGCATGGCTTGCAATAAATTCTGTCACGCCCGTAGAGGGGGTCATAGGATAGGCACTCATAAACCTAACCCCCGCAGCTAAGGCACCTAGAGGTAAGGCTTCATTGCCCTTTAACAGCATACGAGGACGTTTTTCGGTTGGTTTAGGCAGCTTGGGCATTTCCGCCCCAACGTGCTTCCGTACTATATCGAAACCCGCTTGTGATACTTGACGATTTCCTTCTACGATTGCTTCACCTTTAGAAATAAACATTTCGGCTAAAATGTCATGCAGTACGGTAATGTCATCACTTAAGAGCGCCCAAATTGCTCCGGCCGCCACTGCATTAGCCATCACCTTCGGCTGACCAAGCTCTTCTACGACTTCTTCAAAGGAGATAGGAATAAGTCTGCCGGAGTCTTTAATTTCCTCCGGCAGCACGTCAACAACTCTTGGATCGTAAATAATGTGTCCCGATTGAGTCAGCTCTTGCCAATGTAAGTTCACAGTGGCTTTGTCCAAGGCTACCAGCAGGTCAACGCCCTGCTGAATTGCCCTTACCGGTTCGTCAGCAAGCCTAATTTGGAAGTAATTGTGACCGCCGCGAATCCGCGACTCATAATCCTGGTTGGCAAATAAGTACCAGCCTTCTCGGGCGATCGCTTCTAAAAGAATATTCCCGATGGAAACCAAACCTTGTCCAGCTTCTCCACCTATTCTAATGTTGAAGCTGCGCATGGTTTCCCTCCCTGATAAGGTTTATGCGAAGGCGGTAAACTGTGTGCTTGGTGCACTGCAGATTGGGCACTTGTCAGGTGCATGGTCGGCCTCTACAGTGTAACCGCATACGTCACAGATCTGGATGGTACCAATTTCGATATCCTTCTTCTCCATGACGATTTTCTTAGCATCAGTGTACATTTCAGCATGAATCTTCTCTGCTTCGAGAGCGTAGTGGGTCGAACGAACTGCACCCTTCTCTTCCTGCAGTTCAGCTACAGCGTGGTAGGCAGGATACATTTCTTCAACTTCGAAGGTTTCGCCGTTAATGGCATCCTGGAGGTTCTCAACAGAATCCTTAATGCCGCCAAGCTCTTTCAGATGGTTGCGGGCATGTACCAGCTCAGCGTGGGCAATAGCCTTAAAGAGACGAGCAACGTTCGGATAGCCTTCTTTTTCAGCAACTTGGCTGTAGATGAGATACTTCATGTGAGCTTGGCTCTCGCCAGAAAAAGCATCTCTGAGGTTTTGTTCAGTCATGATTCGCATGTCGCATTCCTCCTAGGCATGTTATTTAATGGCATATGTTACTATATCACATTTATTAATGGTTATCAATCCTAATTATGTAACATTCATCCAGTATTGCTATACATTCTTAATAAGCGCGAACCCCTACAAGTTGACTCCGAACAATTGTTTTACGCGGAATGTTGTGGGTAACCTGTGTATACTGTGGATAACTTCTGTTAGTCAAGTCGTTTATAAAGCCGAAGATTGCCCTTTTTACCTGCTAATTGTATAAGTCCAGCTTCCCGCAGGGTATATGTAATCGGCCGTACTCTAGGAAGCGCTAAACCTAATGTTTTGGCTAAATCCTTGTTGGAAAATGGACAGGGAAGTTCTTTAGGAAGAAGTCCGATGTAATCCTTCGGTGAAGTAAATACCCTACGCTCCACTACCTCAACCAGGCGTCTGTCGATAATACTAGCCTTGTTCCTCCTCCAGCTGCCCTTCCCATCACTACAGCGCAGTTCTTCCTCTTCGATCAACACTACTTCGATACGCAGATTAGGATGCATAAGCAGCTTGGGAATATACACCAGCTCGCCAAATAGATCGTACACTGTTCCTTTCTTTGGCGATCTGCGCCGTTTAATCTCTGTGCCATCATCAGGGGACAGGTAAACAATGTACTTCACTGCTGCTGCAGGATACACCAAGCATACCTGATGTTCAGCCAGCAATGCCTCCAATTTATTGCGAATAGAATAAAAGCCGCCGCTTTGGATTTCTACTAAGCAATCTGGCTTAGCCAAATCTACAACATATGGGCCCACCTGTGCTTCCAAACTATCACCAGGTTCATAATACAGCTGCTTTAGGGTAGAGTGGACAGACATTTCGTTCATAACCCCGATTCCACTCGAGGCCAATTCAGCCAACGGTATCGCTCCTCCCCTTCGTGCATTGAAAGAACCCCTGCTTGCATGGAGCAGGGATTTGTTCCGGCTATTTTCTACCTAGACGAGCATCAAGTTCTTCAGGATGGAAGCGCACCGAAATGATATATGGCTGCTCACCCTCATCCCAGTGCCCGTAGGTGATTGCCACTACTGTTCCGTCTGGCAGGACCTGAACTCCCGGGTATGTGGAGTCACAGTCGTAATGGTTTTTCCCAAGACGAACGCGATAGTCACCCTCGCCACCGTTTTTAAGGTCTTCATAACTGCCTACCCAAGCTACGAAATCACCGCGGGTGGGACTCACATGACACATATCCCTAAAAACAGCCACAATGCGTCCATCTTTGAGATAGCGAATGGTATGCCGGTCACCTGTTATGGCTCCTGGGAGTTCCCGCGGCTCAGTCCAAGTTCTTCCTTCATCGGTACTGAAGCTGACCATAGAATTAAACTGCCGCCGATTTTCCCGCATAACGAGAGCCATTTCCTTCTTGTCTGGAGAATAAACAGCGCCGGCTTCGCAGAGATGTCCCTGCGGATGTTCAACAATTACGTGGGGCTCACTCCAGGTGAGGCCGCCATCTTCGCTAAATACCGCATAGACACGCATGCCGCCATCGTAGTCTGCTGCTGGCGAACCCCATACTTCGCCAGGCCCGCCCTTAAAGAAGCGTCCGTCATCGTGGAAAAACGCCACATAATGACCGGGCTTAGACAAGGGCAGGAGATCGCTCATGGCAACGATGCCGCCGTAGTCACCGATAGGCTCAAGCTCACTCCAAGTCTCACCCTTGTCTTTTGAAAAAGAGAGTCTAATTGGGTACAGACCTGAAAAGAGCAGCCACAGTTCATTTCCCTCAGGATCAAAGGTCCTGAAGATAGTAGGTACTTCGCGGGAGGTTTCCCAGCTCTTTGGTGTAGGAAGTCTGTCGCTCCAGGTCAATCCACCATCGGTACTGCGCTTCATTACAATTGGGCCTCGGCCGTGTCCTTTAGGGTACACCGCCACAATGGTCTTTCCGTCTTCGGCTAAGATACTCGTTACATGCCCAAGATACTGCCCTTCCTCTTTGTCGACCACCGTTACGCGCTCTGTTTCCCAGGCAAGGTCGAACAGAGGAATGGTATAGCCCTGCTTAACGTCTGCACGGCCGTTTTGACTAGACATAATCTCACCTCTATGTTTCTCCGATGTTGGGCTTCGGCCTATTCTATTATGACATAAAAACAATAAAAAGGGGTACCATTTCTGTATTTTTGTGCTACCATTCGCACAAATGGTCTGGTTATGGTATGCTGCTGTTAACACAAAACTCCAGACCAGGAGCTGAATCCAGCAGTCTATGACTTCAGTGGTGCAGCCTCTATTTTAAGTATGCTCGCATACCTCTACGCACATCCGCTCAAAGGCTAGGTTAAATCCGATTTGCCCGGTTACTCGAGAAGAAAGTCGCTCATATTATTGAAGAGATCGAACAGCCAAGTTTCTCTTGTAGGGCAAAACGCGGAGCTATTGACTTTCACAAACTTACTTGCTACAATTACAGCAGGTAAATTCGGTAAAAAGCGATGATTGGGAGTAGTAAGGCACGTCTGCAGAGAGCTGCCGGATGGTGCAAGGCAGCAGCCCAAGCCTGAACTCGCCCAGGAGCTGTTGGGGTGAACAATAGTAACCTCAACCGGTAACCCCGTTAAAGGTTTTGAGTGAGTATGGTTCCACAAGCGAACTGTGCTAATTAGAGTGGTACCGCGACCCGTTCGTCTCTAAAAGATGGACGGGTTTTTTGCCTTTGGAGTTTGTCGAGGAGGTAGCTGCAATGGAAAACAAGTATAATCCCCATGAAATCGAACCAAAGTGGCAGGATTTCTGGGAGCGGGAAGGCACTTTCCGCACATCTGATGACTACACTAAACCCAAGTTTTACGCTTTGATTGAATTCCCTTATCCATCTGGAGAAGGTCTGCACGTAGGCCATCCGCGGCCATATACAGCTCTAGATATTGTCGCTCGAAAGCGCCGCATGGAAGGTTACAATGTCCTCTATCCAATCGGATGGGACGCCTTCGGGCTGCCGACAGAGAACTTCGCCATTAAAAACAAGGTCCATCCTCGGGAAGTTACGGAGCGGAACATTGCTCGGTTTAAAGAACAGCTCAAGAGCTTGGGCTTTTCCTTTGACTGGTCCCGTGAAGTAGACACAACGGATCCGAACTACTTCAAGTGGACGCAGTGGATTTTCCTGAAATTGTTTGAACATGGGCTTGCCTATAAAGACGAGATGCCCATCAACTGGTGTCCTTCCTGTAAGGTTGGACTGGCCAACGAAGAAGTCGTAAATGGAGGCTGCGAACGCTGTGGCGCTGAAGTAGAAACACGCGTCAAGAATCAGTGGATGCTGCGCATTACTAAGTATGCAGACCGCTTGATTGACGACCTTGAACTGGTGGATTATATTGACCGTGTTAAAACTCAGCAGCGCAACTGGATCGGTCGTTCTGAAGGTGCAGAAATTGATTTCGAAGTAGTAGGTACTGATCGCAAACTGCGGGTGTTCACCACACGTCCCGATACTCTGTTTGGCGCAACTTACATGGTCATTTCTCCCGAGCATCCTATGATTGATGAATTCAAAGATCGCATCGAAAATTTTGATGATGTGACAGCTTACCGAGAACAGGCTAAGAAGAAATCCGAATTTGAACGGGCCGCCTTGTCCAAAGACAAAACAGGTGTCGAGCTCAAAGGACTCACAGCAATCAATCCTGCGACAGGACAAGAAATTCCTATCTGGATCTCTGACTACGTCCTCATGACCTACGGAACTGGTGCAATTATGGCCGTTCCTGGCCATGACGAACGCGACTGGGAATTTGCCAAGAAGTTTGACCTGCCCATCGTGGAAGTAGTGGCAGGCGGCGACGTTGAGAAAGAAGCCTACACTGATACCGAATCGGGTATTCTGGTGAACTCAGGTTTCCTCAATGGACTGGAAGTCGCTGATGCTAAAGAAAAGATCACAAACTGGCTTGAAGAAAAAGGCCTAGGCAGACGCAAAGTTAACTACAAGCTGCGCGACTGGGTCTTCTCTCGCCAGCGCTACTGGGGCGAACCAATCCCCCTAATTCACTGTGAACAGTGCGGATGGGTGCCGGTTCCCGAAGAGGAACTGCCTGTACTTCTGCCTGATGTGGAAAACTATGAGCCTACAGACACTGGCGAATCACCGCTGGCGAATATTCGGGAATGGGTCGAAACCACCTGTCCAAAATGCGGAGGCCCTGGCGAGCGCGAGACCGACACCATGCCGCAGTGGGCTGGTTCCTCGTGGTACTTCCTGCGGTACACTGATCCGCATAATGATGAGGCATTGGCCAGCAAGGAAAACCTGGATTACTGGCTGCCTGTAGACTGGTACAACGGTGGAATGGAACACACCACACTCCATCTGTTGTACTCCCGGTTCTGGCATAAATTCCTGTATGACATTGGGATCGTTTCTTATCCTGAGCCATACAAGAGACGCACATCGCACGGGATGATCCTGGGAGAAAACAACGAAAAGATGTCGAAGTCCCGGGGCAACGTCGTCAATCCTGATGACATCGTCAACCAATATGGTGCCGACACTCTCCGGCTCTATGAGATGTTCATCGGGGACTTCGAAAAGGCTGTACCTTGGTCGGAAGATGGTGTGCGCGGCTGCCGCCGCTTCTTGGATCGCTTCTGGAGACTGCAGGAAATCGCTGTACCTGGCGAGGAATTCAGCGAAGCACTTGAAACCAAGTTCCACCGCACGATCAAGAAGGTCAGCGAAGACTATGAAAACCTCAAGTTCAACACTGCTATTGCGGCCATGATGGCTCTGGTAAATGACATCAACGATGTCGGTCAGATAACCCATGCCGAGCTGAAGACTCTCTTGATCCTGCTCAACCCTGTAGCGCCTCATATCACGGAGGAAATGTGGGTCCGCATGGGCTTCCCAGGCTATGTACACGCTCAAGACTGGCCAAAGTGGGATCCAGAGAAGACCGTTGAAGAGACAGTCGCGATCGCAGTTCAGGTTAACGGCAGAGTCCGTGGAGAGATCACCGTCTCCCTCACCGACACCGTGGAAAAAGCTCGGGAGCTGGCTATGGCAAACGACAACATCGTCCGCTTCACCGAGGGCAAGACGATCGTCAAGGAAATCTATGTTCCCGGCAAGATCTACAACATCGTTGTCAAATAACTATCTGGATCGCAAAAGCCCCATCTGCTCAATGCAGATGGGGCTGCTTTTCTTAGTTTGGAATCTCCACTTCGATTTCCGCAAAATAAACTGATTCAGGATCTTTACGCTCTTCGAAGTGCTGCGCAATGGCAGCTGCGGTGCGGGATACAGTTCCGTCAAAGAGTACTTGTTCACCCATAACGACCCGCACTGATTCATCAAGGTTGAGCATTTTATCGTGGAGACGGATCTTGAGTCTAGGCACATCGCTTCGCTCAATGATAATATCCTGTCCCTCGATTCTGGCAATTACCATAGCCCGCTCTTCCTGCAGTTCAGGATCAACCGCCAGCCAGTAGAATCTGGTATGGGTCACATCATCCTGCAGCCACACAACTCTATTAGGATAAGGATTGCGGGTGTATTTCGCCATCCAAGGCACAGCGGCTGCATCGGCCTTATTCATCCAGTGACCATAGGTTGGGTAAATTACTACCCAGTGCTCGTAACCTTCAGGATCTTGTTCCTTCAATTCGGCGAGCCAATCACGCCACTCGGCAGCCACCTTGTTGCGGTCATAAGCCGAATCCTTGCCGCCCATGTGCAGGGTGAAAGGCAGGTTTCTTAAACCGTAGGGCTGAGTCTCATTAGGATGCCCTGCAGCCATGGCAGCTGCAGCAAATCGGTCAGCCATGCGGGGCGCTAGCTGGTAAACTCCGTCGCCACCAGCCGAATAACCCATTAAGTAAACCCTATTCGGATCGACATTTTCCAGTACAACTAGGCTCTCGATAAGATGGTCAAAGAGAGGGTCAATATGCTCTTCATGCCACATATTCCATGTATTGCGTGGAGCACGGGGAGCCAGATAAATACCTTCCTTCGGATGATACAGCTGCTTCTGGTTTTCCCACTGCTGGTCATTTAGTTCGGCAGGAGCGTTTCCGCCACCATGCATGGAAATATACAAGCTTCGCTTGCCGTCCACGGGCTCTCCATAAATAGTGTACCAGAACTTCATGGAAACGCCGTTTACAGTAATCTCACGCTGCTCAATGGCCTCACGGCGTTCTTCAGCGATCTTTACTTTCCACTCTTCCCACATCTTTTCGGCTAGAGCTTGCGCTTCCTCAGCTGTTAGAGCTTGATTCATATTTAGTTCGTCCACAGATAATCCTCCATATACTATGCTGCTTGTTACAGTTATGATCAATAATACTATGAGTACAACAGAGGCACAAGTGCGCATCCTACTCCTCCTCTAGGTAACCCTTGGCGATTGCGTCTAAGATGAGCTCGTCCACAAACTCGCCCAGCTCCGCCGAGGCTTTTTTAATTGGCTCAAGGCGCTTCTCTACCTTAGCCAGAGGCACACCGTACTCTACCCAAGTCCCACCTTGTGTATAATAGTTCTGCAAAATAGGCTGCAGCCGATCTAAACACACTGCAAACTTGGCTTCGGGAGTTCGACGTTCCTCGAACTCCCGCCAAATTTGCATATATTCCTCTGCCTGATCCGCGGGCAAAAGACCATACAAACGCTCGGCAGCTTGTGCTTCGCGCTCGGCTTTTCCCGCATGGGCTTCGTCATCATAGCAGAAAACGTCGCCAGCATCTATCTCGACCAAGTCATGCAGGAGAACCATCTTCAAGACCCGAGTTAGATCCACCGGTTCATCTACATATTCATGAAGCAAACATGCCATCACCGCTAGGTGCCACGAATGCTCTGCATCATTTTCGCGGCGCGAACCATCCATGACTAAATTGCGACGCAGTACTTGCTTCAGTTTGTCTATCTCAACAATAAACTCAATCTGCTGGCGCAAACGTTCTTTCGCCACCTTGTCACTCCCAGACTTAAGAATCTTGTTTAAAGTAAGCTACAGTTTCCTTCAATCCGGTTGGAAAATCTACCTCAGGTTCCCATCCGAGGATTTCCCGAGCACGTGTAATATCTAGAGCGCTGCGACGCAGGTCACCGACCCTTTCACCGGCATGGATTAAGGGGACATCGTGTTTGCCAGTGGCATCCTGCAGATAGCGGTATACCTGAGCAGTCGAAACCTCAATACCTGTACCGATATTGAAGATGGTGTTGTCGCCTTTTTCCAGAGCAAGGACGTTTGCTCGTGCCACGTCACCAACATAGACGTAGTCACGAGTGCAGCCATCAGGCATATCGTCATAAGCGTAGAGCTTGCTGGGCCTGTCGTTAAGGAGGTTGTCTAGAAAGATCGGTGTTACACCACATTCTCCCTCGGCAATTTGACGTGGTCCGTATACGTTAGCGTAACGCAGCACCACGTAGGTGAGACCGTGAGTGATGCGATAGAAGTCAAGATACTTCTCGCTAGTGTATTTAGTAATAGCATAGGGTGAAATGGTCTGCACCGGCGAATCTTCTGGAGTTGGAATTACATCGGCATCCCCTAAAAGTGCTCCTCCAGTAGAACTGAAAATGAACCGCTTGACGCCGAACTCCACACTCAGCTCTAATAGGTTCAAGATTCCTAAGATGTTGATCTCAGCATCCAAAACAGGATCTTCTACCGAATGAGGCACTGATTTTTGGGCTGCATGGTGATTGACTGCATCGATTTTTTCCAGTTCAAAGACTTTCCGAAGTTCGGGCGAACGAACATCCATTAGATAGAATTTCGCCTTTGGGTTGAGGTTCTTAATCTGTCCTGAATCGAGATTATCGACTACCACTACTTCATGTCCCTCAGCAATATAAGCATCCACTACATTAGAACCGATAAAACCTGCTCCACCGGTTACTAGAATTTTCAATGTCAGCACTCCTCTCTTAATACCAATCGGCAGGTATGGGTGACTTATCTAAGAAAATATCAGGGTTTTTCTGCAGAAATTCACTCGTTAATTCGACCATGGGCACAACATCGACAAGCACGCTGCGGGCGCTGCCAATATAACCTTCCGCTGCATAGCCGCGCTTAAGCAGTGGCTCTTCCAGCTTATCATAATTCTGGGAAATGTCGCGGACAGGAGCCGAGTGACGCTTCATGGGGCACTCGATCAACTCGCCCTGCGGAGTCTTAATCCAGAGCAGCTGATGACCTTCCGTTAACCTGTTAGGGATATTATTCCACTCTTCTACACCATGAATAGTAGTATTGCGGGTCAGTGGACACCCCAAAAATAGGATTTTCGCTCTGCGATCATACAGCTTTCCATAACATCCTTCCCGCGGACATGGGGTGTCAAATTTTTCCTCACCCTGCACATACTCTTCGGCATCTTTCCCGAGCGCGGCGACAGAATGAGTCGGATGCCAAGAACGCACTACGCCTGGACGTTTACGAAACAGCTCTGTTAGGATTCCCACACAGGATGGCTCATTAACCACATCAAAAACATTGTACTCAGAGTTCATCTGCGCCCATGTGTGAGTGGGAAGAATCAAAAGACCTTCCTTTAAATATTCGCTGAACGCATCTAAAACGGTGTCCGCACCGCCCTCAACTTCGCCAACGGCTTTCATAGAAGAATGAATCAAGAGTGTGTCTGTGGGCTGAATGCCCAAGGCCGCAATTTGTTCCTTCAGCTCTTCCTTGGTAAACATGGCGTCAACTCACCTTCGCTTATCCATACGATATTTATTTTGAGATTATGACTTGGCCACACCTGCGTTCACAGCAGGATTCGAGTTCTCTAAGAAATCCACGACATCTGTAGTGCGCACCAGTCGGACAAACTCATCTACCAGGTCAGGATCGTATAAAGTCCCAGCTCCGACTTTCAGCTCCCGCAGCGCACTAGTTAGACTAACAGCTGGACTGTTCGGGCGCCCAAAGAGGAGTGTATCAAAACGATCAGTAATGGCATGAATGCGGGCGGTTATCGGGATCTGCATTCCACACAGTCCTTTAGGATAGCCGCTTCCATCCCAGCATTCATGATGAGCTAAAATGGCATCCGCAGCCTGCTGGAAATCGGGCACTATAGAAGCAATGCGGAAGCCTGTTTCGGTGTGCGTTTTGAGAATCTCTACCTCTTCTGGCGTGAGATCACTCTTCTTACGCAGAATAGATTCAGGAATCCTAACCATGCCGATATCATGGTAAACCGCAAGCAGCTGCAGCTGATAAAGATGCCAGTCGTCTAACCCAACAGCTTCGCCCAAAAGCTGGCCAAGCACCTGGAGGTTAGCCATATGGGCTTCGGTTTCCTCGCTTTTCTCCAGCAGGGTTTGCTTGAGTGATTGGGCAAAGGTGGTACGTGTATCCTTTGCGCTTAGGGTTTTCTGCTTATACATACGTTTTTCTGCCTCTGCGAAAACCTCACTCATTGTCTGCCTGCGATCCACTCTAGCTGCCGCGCCCAATGACGCAATTAGAGGAATAGGGTTACTATTCAGTCCTTCACATAGATAACGGATTCGGTTGATATAATGCTTGGCCTCATCATACGCGGTTCCAGGGAGAAGCACGACAAACTCATCGCCTGCCCAGCGCGCAATAATGTCTCCAGGCCGACTTGCCCGGCGGAGCACATCTGCCATGCTGCACAGGAGTCTATCACCCTCTTGATGGCCAAACGCATCATTGGCTAGTTTCAATCCATCGAGGTCGGCTATCACCACACTTATGGGCAGCCTTTCTTCTTGATCCAGGCGGCGCATCTCTTCCTCTAAATAACGGCGGTTATAGAGCCCAGTAAGAGGATCGATATATGTCCGCTTCCACAGCTCCCGTTCGGCCTGTTTTAGGGCAGTAATATCAACCCCGATGCCCAATACCCCGATAATCTCACCGTTATCTTTACGCAGCACACTTTTGATGGTGCGAAGTGTATGTTTCTTTCCGTCTCTAAAAGTGAGCTGCTCTTCAAATTCTTGGGGCTGATCGGACATAAGGGTTTTCATATCAGTCAAGCGGCACATTTCCATTTCCTCAGGAGTAACGCTGGGATTTGGAGTACCAATACCGGTATCCTCACGATAGCGCCTATTCACCATAATGCGATTACCGTGCGGGTCAGTCACCCAAATACAGACCGGAGCATTGTCTAAAATCGTCTGCAGAAACTTCTCATTTTCTCTCAGCTGGATTTGAGATTCTGCCAAGGCTGCTGCCGTTTCAATCCAGGCCGTTACGTCTTCTACTACTAGACCTACAAGACTTGGAGCAGGGCTGTAGAAAGAGATTTTTAACCATGCCTCTAAACCTGGATGCCAAACCTCCATTTCTTGATCTTCACTGGTCAGAGCAGTCTTACTTAAAACGGCACGCCAATCCCGGAAGAGCTCAGGCAGCGACTCGGAAATCCGTGTACGCATAACATCCTGAACGTTTGTGCCGAAAAGCTCAGCAAAGCTGTCGTTTAGTCCGACAACGACAAAGTCTACCGGTTGCTCATCTGCGTCCCAAACAATTTCAAAAACGGCCAATCCCCTGCGGGATTCACCTAAGTAACGCTGATGGTGCCGGAGGACATTTCTGCCTCCTCGAACCATCACCCTACCCCCCCTTAAGTGCGCGTTCTTTAGTATCTTCCACACAGATTGTCAAAAACCTGTCACAGGATATGGTGAAATCGTAAAGGACGCTTTACCAGCGGTTTTCCCATTCTTTATTAAAACTAAATTTTACCTTGCCTATTACACTATTGGTGCTATAATGAAAAATGACAGCCAAAAAGAAGGGAGGATGGGAAATGAAAAACATTAAGCTTTTATGGAATCATATGGATGGAAATAAGCTGACATATCTGGGAGCTATTCTTAGTGTAGGCTTAGCTGCACTCTTTACTATGCTGGGTCCGCTTGTAATTCGAGTTACAATCGACTCAATTATTGGCGGTCAACCAGTTACTGCACCCTTCCCAATACTGAAATTCATTGAAGGGTATGATTTTCAGCAGTTTCGCAGCACACTATGGGTCCCCGGATTGATGCTGGTCAGCATTACAGTTCTCCGGGGATTTTTTATGTTCTTGAGAGGAAAATTGTCAGCACAAGCAAGCGAATCAATTGCCAAGAGGCTGCGTGATCGCCTCTATGATCACCTGCAGTACCTGCCCTACAGCTATCACAAGAAGGCCGATACGGGTGACTTGATTCAGCGCTGTACCTCTGATGTGGATACCATCCGCCGCTTCTTAGGAGCGCAGCTGGTGGAAGTAGGAAATGCCATCTTCATGGTATCGTTGGCAACCTACATCATGATCTCATTAGACCTGCGCATGACTCTCATTTCCCTAACGGTAGTGCCCTTCATTTTCGCCTTTGCAATCATTTTCTTCTGGAAGGTAAAAAAGGCCTTTCAGGAAGCAGATGAAGCCGAAGCAGAAATGACCACGGTGCTGCAGGAGAATCTCACAGGCGTACGTGTCGTCCGGGCCTTTGCCAACCAGGCCTATGAATTAAGCAAATTTGAGGAAAAAAGCTCCGAGTACCGCAAGCAGGTTTACCGTGTCATCTGGCTGTTAGCCTGCTATTGGGGAGCATCGGATTTCCTAGCACTGGGCCAGATTGCGGCTGTTGTGGCCTTTGGTGCCTATTTTACCGCCCAGGGTACGTTGAGTATCGGCACCCTAGTCGTTTACACGTCATACATCGGCATGCTGCTCTGGCCTGTCCGGCAGATGGGACGCATTCTCACGGACATGGGCAAGGCACTTGTGGCTGTAGAGCGTATCCAGGCAATCCTCGATGAACCAGCTGAAGTATTGGAGGTCAACCATCTCAAGCCAGAGATCAAAGGTAAAGTGACCTTTGAAAACGTCTATTTTGGCTATGAACCAGAAAACCCGGTACTGCGGGGAATTAGTTTCTCAGTAGAACCAGGTCAAACCGTGGCCATCTTAGGCCAAACTGGCTCGGGTAAGAGCTCGCTGATGCACCTTTTGGCCCGACTGTACGACTACCAAGACGGTTCCATTAAGATCGATGGTATCGAGTTGAAGAACATCGACAAGAAATGGATCAGAAAACACGTCGGCATTGTACCACAGGAGCCGTTCCTCTTTGCCAAGACCATTAGGGATAATATCACCCTCGCCCGTTCTGATGCCAGTGATGAAGAGGTATTTCAAGCAGCGAAGGAAGCTGCTATTCACGATGTCATCCTGAAGTTTGAGAAAGGCTACGAGACACTTGTGGGAGAACGCGGTGTATCGGTGTCGGGCGGTCAGCGTCAGCGGATCGCGATTGCTCGAGCTCTGATTACCCAGAGTCCTATCTTAATCTTCGACGATTCATTAAGCGCAGTCGATACCGAAACCGAACTAGCAATTAGAGAGGCACTCAAGTCCCGCACCAGGCATGCTACAACGTTTATCATTTCACACCGCATAACTACCCTAATGCATGCTGATCTAATTCTCGTGCTGCAGGACGGTCAAATAGTTCAATCGGGTACTCACGAAGAGTTAGTTAGTCAGCCGGGATTGTATAAAAGGATCTGGGAACTGCAGAGCGCGCAAGTCCTCGAAGCTATAGAATGAAGGTGATACAAGGTGCACGACCTATTTGAGGAACCGCATCAAGAGAAAATAGACCTTAAGCTCTGGCGGGAAATCTTAAAATTCGCCAAGCCCTTCCGGAGCGAACTCCTAACTCTGATTGCTGTGGTCAGCGGAGTCGCTTTAATTGATGCTACCTTTCCGTACATGAGCAAAGTTGCAATTGATCGTTTTGTGGTACCGCAGACTACAAACGGCTTAGGTTGGTTTGCTGCAGCTTTCGCGGCTGTTGTAATAGTCCAGGCCCTGAATGTCTATGTGTTTATCATGACGGCCGGAAAGGTGGAGACAGGGATCTCCTACGAAATTCGCAAGGCCGGCTTTGCTCGCCTGCAGGAGCTGTCACTCTCCTTCTACGACAACAAGGCTGTAGGCTGGCTCATGGCCCGCATGACATCAGACGTAACTCGTCTTGGGGAAATCATCTCCTGGGGCTGTGTCGACCTATTCTGGGGCGCTGCTAGTATGGTGACATACTTGATTGTGATGTTCTCCTTGAACTGGCAGTTGGCTCTTGTCTCCATGGCAGTTGTTCCGATCCTAGCAGTAATCAGCCTCGTCTTTCAGAAGAGAATTCTGCGGGAACACCGCTTGGTCAGGCGGATCAATTCTCGCATTACTGGCGCTTACAACGAAGGTATCAGCGGCGCCACCACTACTAAGATCTTGAGTCGGGAAGAAGAGAACCTGAAGGAGTTCGCTGAACTAACTGGATCGATGCGGGCATCGGCTATTCGCGCAGCAGTATATTCGTCCCTCTTCATGCCCATTGTACTAGTCTTAGGAAGTATCGGCACCAGCCTCGCCCTCTGGTATGGAGGCAGCGGTGTGATCCGGGAAGCGATTTCCTACGGTGTACTGGTAGCGTTTATCTCGTACACAATCCAGTTCTTTGAACCAGTGCGGGAAATGGCGAGAGTCCTGGCTGAGCTCCAAGCCGCTCATGCCTCGGCAGAGCGGGTGATGTCACTGATCTTGACTGAACCGGAAATCAAGGACAGTGCAGAGGTTGTGGCAAAATACGGCAGTTCGTTCAACCCGGACCGGTCGCTTTGGCCTCCAATTAAGGGAAATATTACTTTCGAAAATGTATCCTTTGCTTACAACCCTGAGGAACCAGTGCTGACCAACTTTAATTTGGAAGTGAAGGCGGGCGAAACCATTGCCCTCGTCGGAGAAACAGGCGCCGGAAAAAGTACGGTAGTCAACCTGGCCTGTCGATTCTATGAACCCACCGAAGGGCGCATCCTGATCGACGGAATCGACTACCGCACTATGCCGCTGTTGTGGCTGCACAGTAATCTAGGCTATGTTCTGCAAAGCCCACATTTGTTTTCAGGTACGATCATGGAGAATATCCGCTACGGGCGGCTGGATGCTAGCGATGAAGAAGTAATTGAAGCAGCAAAACTAGTTAATGCACATCAGTTTATCATGAAGCTGGAAAAGGGCTATCAGACCGAGGTTGGCGAAGGCGGCGGACTGCTTTCCACTGGTGAAAAACAGCTGATCTCGTTTGCCCGGGCAGTGCTGGCCGATCCACGCATCTTTGTCTTAGATGAAGCCACATCATCCATTGATACCGAAACTGAGATGTTGATTCAAGAAGCTATCCGTACAGTGCTACAGGGACGGACCAGTTTTGTGATCGCCCACCGTTTATCAACGATCCGCTCGGCTGACCGCATATTGGTGATCAGAGGGGGTACAATACAAGAACAGGGCACCCACGAAGAACTCATGGCTGCCCAAGGTTATTACTATCGCCTCTATACAAATCAGTTTGTTGAAGAAAACAAAGGGGAAGGCTCCAAGTACCTGCTCTCAACCGGTAGTACTAGTCACAATACCTGGAATGATGTCGGCGCAAATCTGCCTTAGTGGGGTTACAGGCGAAACGCTTAGTCCAGCAATGGCTGGCAGGTAATTGGTTCTTCCCCAAACTTACTCTCATATTGATTGCGGAGTTCCTGCAGGGAACGTGCTTGGCACCCCACACGTTCCCTGCTGTTTTTTCCCATGAGTCCACCGTTTGGAGAGCAGACATTATTTCCACTCTATTTTATCCGCGTTCTGTGAACGTCTTACAGCATGTCGCCATACATGAATCAGCCGGTGTATCGCCATACATGTTCACTATGCTCTGTGTCTGCTTATAATCAAAGGACTCTGGGAGCTCCGCCCCAACAGCATCTGTTGTTATCAAGATGGATTCGGCTGCACAGTAGTTGTTATCCCACCACTGGCAGTTGCTGACGGTACAGTGAACTTCCATTGACAGCCTCCTTCACGGGTTTGCTTTTAGGCTTCCCCAGCGGCGCGGAAGTTCATTCATGTAATCTATCTATTCGTACCCAAGGAGTAAACTTTGCCGATGGGTACGGAAAACATGAACCCTAATCCCGTAGAAGGGAGATCTTTGAGCACATCTTGAACGGCTGCGGCAGTCTTTTCTACCATTTCTTCATTCTTTAGGACAGTAAAGATGGTTTTATTGTAAGGCCTGGCACCTTCCATTAAAGTCTTCAGCGACCCAAACAGAGGTATGCTCCTGTCGCTGTTCGCAATAGCACCAGCCATTCCCTGGCTGTCTAGAACTGTGGCTCCTGTTACACCAATCTCTACAAACCGCTCCAAGATGACGTCCAAATAATCAGTTTGGTTAAGCACAATAAACAGGGCGTACATAGTGGCTACCTTCTTTCTCTGAGAATCTAGAAGACAAGCTCCTCAACGACAGGCACCTGCTCTTGACGAGCTCGATCCATGCCGTTAATTTCGCCCGCTTTCTCGATGGCAATCTTGGCAAAGATCGGGCCTGATACTTCGTATATCAATACGCTGAACATGATAATCGTAGTAATGGCCACAGAATATTCAGGGAGCATTTGTCTTACTAACACGGACAAGCCGATGGAGACTCCACCTTGGGGCAGAAGTGCAAGCCCGAGATACTTCGAAACAGTTTCGGGTGCCTTCACCATCTTTGCTCCAACTGCGGCTCCCAACATTTTTCCACCAGCCCGGGCAAAGATGTAAGCTATACCCATAGCACCAACGCTCAGCAGAATGCTCAAGTCAAGGCTGGCTCCCGCCAAAGTAAAGAAGAGAACGTATACCGGCGATGCAAAGTCATTGACCGAGCCAAAGACCCTGGCAGAAGTGGGCATCAGGTTAACCAGCATGGTTCCCATCATAATGTTGGTGAGTAGTGGCGAGAGACCAAGATAATTAGAAAGACCAGTTGCTAGAGCGATGGCTGCTAGAGAAATGCCCTGTAGTTCATCGCGATCTGATGCCCGCTGCGCTATCCATGTTAGAACTACACCCAAAGCAGCACCGAGCGCCAGTGAACCAACAATCTCAATTAGTGGCTGCTTCAGCATCTGCAGAAGGGTATTAGAGGTGTTGCCCATGGACAACCTGGCCAGGGACATGGCAATACCGAAGGCCATGATACCAAATACATCATCTAAAGCTACTACGGGAAGAATAGTCCTTGTCAATGGCCCATTAGCCCTGTACTGCCGAATGACCAACAGTGTAGCAGCTGGTGCTGTGGCTGCAGACATAGATGCAATTACGATACTGAAAGCAAAGGGCTGTTTGAAGCCAAAGTACATTATCGAAAAGACTACGCCAATTGCTCCAATGACTTCGAGCAGTGTAATCACTATAACCGATTTGCCTAATTTACGCATGTCCTTAATGATGAACTCACTGCCGATGCTAAAAGCAATGATGGCCAAGGCAACCTCACTAATTACAGTGAAGGAATCAATATCTTGAGCACTGACAAACTTGAAAAACGATGGGCCCAAGAGCAAACCTGCTACTAGGTAACCTGAAACATTAGGCAGCTTGAACATACGGGCAATTTTGCCCCCAATCAAGCCGACAACTAGAATCACTCCAAGTTTCAATAGTACATCCAATTCCAAACCCTCCCACCCATATTTCACGGCTCTTATGAGAGGCATGCGCCACCTTTCACCAAGCGCCGCCAGCTAGACCCCGGGAAAAACAACAAAAAAAGCGCATAACGACTCAATTAGAGCCATGATACGCTTGGTGCACTCCTATGGGGTTAGCTGTCGGGTTAGGACGCCCAAGTCGCCCCTCTTGAGAAGACTCAAGATTCACCCCAAAAACACGGTGGGTCCCCCACTTCCGTACCGGATTCGGAGATAATCTGTATGAATTTGTCCGTGTTTATAATAACACAATCTGAGAGAAATATCAACCATTACCAATAAAGAAATTTTTGGGCAGGTTTTCTAGAAATACTACCGAATAAGTCCACAGGGCAATTAATAACTAGGCGACTTATAAATTCTCATGCAAAGGGGATAGTTATGGCCAAAGTCCTCTATGTTAAAGCAAATCCTAAGCCCGATCACCTCTCAAGGACGTTTCAGATCTCTGAGAGATTCATAGAAACTTACAGGGAACACAATCCAGGGGATGAAATCATCACCCTGGATCTATATAAAGAGGGAATCAGCTGGCTCACCGCAGATGATATCAAGGCATCTGTTGACCTCACACCAGAAGAACAGCGTAAGCATCCAGTTTTAAAATATGCTTACCAGTTTGCCGAAGCAGATAAGTATGTATTTGCCGAACCGATGTGGAACTTGAGCATTCCGGCGATTCTCAAAGCGTACTTCGACTATGTCTGCGTAACAGGCATCACTTTCAAATATACTGCCGATGGGCCCGTAGGGCTGTGCACGGGCAGAAAAGCGATCAACATCGCTACCCGAGGAGGGCTCTATTCTGAAGGGCCTGGTACCGATTATGAGATGGGCGATCGGTATTTAAGAACCGTCATGGCTTTCTTAGGTGTAACCGATTACGAGACCATATTTGCCGATGGTTTAGATATCATTGGTAATGACGTAGATGCTATTATGAGTGCAGCGATTGAAGCTGCTAAGGAGAAAGCGCGTGCTTTCTGAAAGCGAGGTATCACATCTCCGCCTAGTTATTTTGCCGTGGGCTGCTCTTTATGGGCAGCCCTATTCAATAATCCTATTCTCCCCTAGAATCTCCGGCTTGTAGATCATACTGTCTGCCTCAGTAATTTCTCTTATCACTCGGCAGGGATTACCTGCAGCAAAGCTATTGCTGGGAATATCTCGGGTCACCACGCTGCCTGCTCCAATGACGCAGTTATCGCCAATGGTGACTCCCGGGCAGACCACAACGTTTGCTCCAAACCAGCAGTCATTACCAATCTTGACCGGCTTTGCGTAGCACATATGTTTAGGGTTGCCATCCCTATCTAAGAGAGCACGCCGCTCATTGGGAAGCATTGGGTGAACAGGCGTTAAGATAGTCACGTTCGGCCCGAAGCTGCAGTGGTCTCCAATCTCGACCCACGTATCGTCTTGAATCGTCAGGTTAAAATTTGCAAAAAAGTTCTTGCCGATCTTAGTGTGGCACCCATAGTGAATATACATAGGTCCTTGGATAAATCCGTTCTCACCAAATTCATAGAAAATCTGGGAAATCAATTCCTGGCGCTTCTCTGTCTCGTGTTCAAATGTCTGGTTGTATTCTGTGCAGAGGTTGTGGCATTTTAGTTTAAGTGCCCGCAGTTCTGGATGACCTGGCGCAAACAGCATTCCAGCAAAAATCTTTTCTTCTTCTCGCATTTTGCCCCCTCCGTTTCTCCCCTCCATCATATCTGGCAGGATGTGGTATTTCAAGACTAGAAGTCTGAACAAAAAAAGGTACTGCTTCACATTGGAAACAGTACCACTTACATAAGCTGATTTTAGAGTTTACCTACCAGTTCGATGCTGGGAGTGAGAGTGTCAGCGCCAGGACGCCATTTTGCTGGACATACCTGGTCACCATGCTTGGCCACAAACTGAGCAGCCTGAACCTTGCGAAGGAGTTCAGCGGCATCGCGGCCAATGCTGTTGTCATTGATCTCATAAGAGACAACTTTACCCTCAGGATTAATAATGAAGCTGCCGCGCAGTGCTACACCCTCGTCTTCAATGTATACCCCAAAGTCACGGCAGAGCTTGCCGGTGGGATCAGCCAGCATGGGGAACTTAACTTTCTTGATAGTCTCCGAAGCATCATGCCATGCCTTGTGTACATAATGAGTATCGGTAGATACAGAATAAATCTCTGTACCGATCTGCTGGAATTCTTCATAGAGGTCAGCTAAGTCACTTAACTCTGTTGGGCATACAAACGTAAAATCAGCAGGGTAAAAAACGATAACAGACCATTTGCCCAACAAATCTTGCTTGGTGATGTCTTTGAACTCACCGTCTACGAAGGCTTTTACAGAGAAATCATTGATCTCTCTTCCGATTAAGGACATATGTAATCCCCCTCTTGTTTGTGATAATGAATTCCATTACTATTATACATGCAGGGAATTACATGTCAAGTATAAAAGATCATCATTACTAAAAAGAAACATATGCGAGCCCAAGAAAGGAGGAACTCCATGCAGTTCCACAGCAAACCAGCAGTTTGGGTTGGTGAAGTCAAGCTTCGCGTAGAGGACCTTGAGAGATCGCTCGCCTTTTACAAAAATATACTCGGGTTCGAAGTACTTCGGAAAACAGAAAACAGCGCCGAACTGACAGCTGATGGTCTCACACGGCTTATCTCCTTGGTTCAGCCAGCAGAGATCGTTCCCAAGACCGGACGCCGCGCAGGTTTGTATCACTTTGCAGTTCTTCTCCCCAACCGTTCAGATCTGGCCCGTCTTGTAACTCATTTTCTAGTAAAAGGTATCCGCTTCGCCGCATCCGACCACCTCGTTAGTGAAGCCCTATATCTCGAAGACCCAGATGGCAATGGAATCGAGATTTACTCTGACCGCGATCCAGCCACCTGGAGATGGTACGGCGACATCGTAGCGATGGACACCATCCCGCTAAACCTAGATGATCTTATGAAAGAACCTGAAGCTGCCCAACCGTGGCAGGGGGTTCCGAAAGACACAATTGTCGGCCACATCCATCTGCACGTGTCTCATCTCAAGGAAGCTGAAAAATTCTACACAGACGGGCTAGGGTTCGATATTGTCAGCCGGATGGGTGACAGTGCACTTTTCATGTCAACTAACCGCTATCACCATCACATTGCAGTCAACGTGTGGAACGGCGTCGGTGCACCGCCCACCCCACCAAATATGGTAGGGCTCGAACACTTCACTATTGTTCTTCCAGATGAGGATAAGCTTGAAGAAGTGAAACTTAACCTGCAAGCCATAGACGCCTCGTTCCATGAGAGTCAAGGAGAGATTAACACCACTGATCCGGCTGGTAATAGGATCAAACTGGTAATCAGGCATTAATTGAGAGGAGGTTATGGAGTGCGGAAAATCGCGATTGTGAGTTTTCAGGGAGAGATGTCATGTTTCGTCCATGCTCTCTTGAATGTATGGAACTACCACGAGCGGGGATATGAGACAGCGCTGATTATTGAAGGTGCATCCACCAGACTACTGTCTGACATCCCCAACTCACCTAAAGGTGAACTGTGGGGAAAAATCAAGGAAGCTGGGCTGATTAAGTCTGTCTGCAAAGCCTGCGCTGCTCAGATGGGGACGCTACAAGAAGCAGAAAAGCAGGGATTGCCCATCGACTCGGCCCTTTCAGGACACTCAGACTTAGAGCCCTTTAGCAGAGATGGATATGAGATTATCTTGTTTTAAGCGAAAAGACCGGGAATGACTTCCGGTCTTTTCACTTCACATCCCTACAACCTTGACCCGAAGTGCTCCATTGCTTCCTTTTTTGATCGAATGTACCTGCCCTCAATAGGGCACTTCTCTGGCCAGATCTAGTAGTTCTTCACTGGAGCTTGTCTTGGCCAGAGTCTTTGGCCAGTGAGCAAAATAGTCCCGCATCGCCTTGGGTAAATGAGGATTCTTTAGAAATTTAGAGGTATGTACTGCCGCGCGTTCGAGTGCGTGACAATAATTTTTATTATTCAGCCGCAGCAAGAGACCGGCCTGTTCTACCAGAATTCCTAGGCCAATTGTATACAGCGTAAAGCGATCAGGATCTTTAAAGCAGATTCCAAGAGCTTGCTGATGATGTTCAAGACCTCGCTTAATCTGGTTCACCGCCAAATAATAGCTGCCTTTCTTCCACTTGATAATCTCCATAGGATGTTCGGCAAAACCATTCCTAAACAGTGGATATTCATCTAATCTGTGTGAATCCCACGCTTGTTTCATTCCATCTGCTAAATCCCGAGCCCAATGATCATCAGCTGAAATGCTCGCTGCCATCAGTCTACAGTAATGGGCTAAAGCGAAAACCTTTCTTCCATCTGGATCTTCCTTCAAGTACCCTGCAAGTTCATCTGGACTGAGCTCGTCCGCTCCATATACCGTGCCTCTAACCAAAGACCTCCACGCGGCTTGAAAATCTCCCGCATCCGTTTCCAGCTGACACCGATAGAGGTACTGCCGGCATATATCGTCAGGTGCTTCGAACTCCTGGATCGCTCTGTCCGAGGTTTCTCTCGCCAGCTCATACCATTCAGGATCCTTCCGAGCAAGGAACGTTAGGATTTGAACCCTATTACCGTATAGTTTACCGAGAACATCTGATTTCAAGCCTTCCGCAAACAACTGCGGAAGTTCTATAGGGTAGAGACTCATAACTCCTTCGTGAAACTGGATTAATCTGTCGATCTGCTCTAGGGCATCAGCAAAGGCGTAAGAATTATTTAGATAAACCACCTTCCTGTTTAGATAACCTATAACCAGATCGAGATTCTCAAAACGTTGAGCTAGTTTGGTAAGACTCTTGTCGGCATCGTCCAAGACATCTTTAAGGGTATGAATACACCCACGATGGTTCTCTATGGCGAGGAGCTGAGAAGCGATTTTCAGAGTGACCCAATCAAGGCCAGCGAAATGATCTCCTAAATGATTACGTAAGGGTTCTAGCACCCGCTGCAGCATCTCCTGTAGAACCATGCGAGCTTTTCCATAGTCTCTCTGGACTACTAGAGAATCTACCGAACCCAACAGCGCCTCAATATTCCGCTGCAGACCAAAACGCGGCATACCAGCCAAAAGCTCAACTAACCTTTCAATTTCTGTCCCCAATCGATACGCGAGTTGTTGCTGGTTAGCACTCGTCGGCTTGATGCCCATCTCAGTAATTTCCTCTAGAGCCACGAAAAGCGCTTCGCCAAAAGCCCCTTCGTTCTTCTTGCGGGCGAGCGCGGCCAAGACTCCCTTCTCCACAACGGTAAAGCAACATCCTCCCAGATAATGCTCCAAGCAAGTTCGGTCTTTCTCCCCAAATTTCGTATAACGTGAGTACCAAGCGTGACATATCACATCTGCGAGCATTAATCTATAGTCTTCACGAGCTGATCCGAGGGAGAAATCAGCCAAGGACCACCTATCACTATATTCCCAAACCCCCAAGCGGAGCATTGCAGTAACCATATGTTCATGAATTCGAGGCAGATACTCACCTCTTGGAATTACCTTCAAAGCCGATTCATGCCGTTCATCCTCTGTCATCCGCCGGGCAGCAATCACCCTCAGAGTTGTGCGCGTATTAGCCGAGCTTAGCACTGAGAGTAACCTCGTTATGCCTTCTGCCACCATATGAAGATATGTGGTATCAGAATCCACTATTTCAACCCGTTCTTGATTCTCGATTACAAAAGGTTGAATTCCTTCGCTCAGCATGTTTTCGAGCAAACACAGTGCAAAGCCTGGAAATACATCGCGGGGTAGATCAGTACTGTGAATCCAACCGTTAGCTGGAAATGGCTGATCCACGTTTTCGAGACTATCCAGGAGCATCTGCCGCGCCTGTTCCTGTGTCAACTGCCCAGCTGAACAGAAAATACCCCCAATTAGGGAAGGATGAGCATCAGAAAAATTGCCGCTTTCATCAATGAAAATGTCATAATACATCCCTTGCATGACTTGACCACGTCTCCTTGAGAATGTTAAAAAATATATTCGCCCATTGGCAAAAAGAACCTCTAGGGCTAGGGGAAAAGCTCTGACACAGCGAAAATGATTGTAAAGACATTCACCGCGTCGAAAGGAGATTCGAAGATTGCAATCAACTAACTACAAATTGACACAGAATGATGTGCAATATTGGTGGGTTATTCCCCTGCTGACTGATCGAGAGTTAGTGGGGCAAGTCACAGCAGTACACGAACACTGGTTCAAGATCCGTTCACTGATTCAGGGTTTGCCAACCGATTCTGGTGATTCCGCCTCTGTGTTTTTTGCTCCTCGTCGTCTAAATCCAGGTGTAGACGTAAAAGAATACGACTATATCGGCTTCTATTGGTACGAGCCAGGAACGCGAGGACGTAATCGCGATGGGCTTGGTGATCCCATAGCGGCGAATGCGAGGAAACTTACTACGCCTCAAGCCCAAGGACTAAAAAATGCCTTGCTAGAAACTCTCCAAGTTGAATTGCAAACTCAATTGGAAGAGCTTAATCGGGAATACGAGTTACATATCGCCCGAGCAAAAAAGGTGGCAGAAAAAGTCAGGCAAGAAAGAACGAATCACTTCCATCAAATTCTTCAAGACAGAGAAGAACGCGATGCAGAATGGCAGAAGTTAAAAAAAGAGGAAAAGCGGATTGAAGAACACTACAAAAAGAAAATCAAGCCCATAGAGCACATCTTGCCTCTAAGAAAAGGACCTGTCCAAAAAAGGCGTGAACCTCTAGACTTTGAGACAATCGGAAAGCAGTGGCATACGAACTTGAACAAGGCAGGTTTAAATCTTCCCGAAGATGTGAGCTGTAGCTTCCTCATTTCGGCCTTAGCTGCTTGCCTGAGCGGCAGCCTCGTTCTTCTAAGCGGGTCTGTTGGAACAGGAAAAACCCGGACTATTAGAACTGCGGCCCAGCTGCTGGACGGGGGAGCCGAAGTCGTACCGGTGCGGCCGAGTTGGCTGGATTCATCAGATCTATTGGGCTTTTTCGATCCTCTGAGGAACCTCTATTCGCCTTCTCCCTTTGCCAACGGGCTGATAAAAGCCGGAGAATATGCGGATCGTTTCTTCTTTTTGACGCTAGATGAGCTTAACTTAGCTCGAATTGAAGATTATGGAGCAGATCTTCTTTCCTTACTTGAATACAGCAAAACCAATGGCGGAAGACGCGCAGGCGTCCAATTATACGCCCAAGACATCTACAAGAGACTGCTGCGCGAATATCGCTTATTAAAGGACGAAAAGGACCAGCTTAACAGCGAAAATAAACGTCTTTCTCTAGACAAGGAGCTTCGCATGGGTGAACTAGCCCAATCGCTGCGCGCCTATCCAGGAACAGTAGATATTCCGCATAATCTTGTACTGATGGGGACCTTAAATGCGGACGAGACAACTTATGACCTAAGTCCGAAGGTCATTGACCGTTCCTATGTGATTAACTTCCCAACGGCAGACCTCAGTATGGTAAGTGATAAACCGGAATCATACCATCATTTACCTCTAAGCTTGGACGCTCTTCGACAGTCTTGTGCAAAACACCGCCTGTCGAAGCGTGCACAAGAGCTCTGGCAGCGGGTGGTGGAGTGGAACAACAAGTTCCTAAAGGACTTAGGTGTTCCATTGGGTTATAGAACAAGGCGAGACTACATTGAATTCATTACCGTAGCACATCTAATGGGCATTGAGGAAGACCGCGCATTCCAGTACTTCGTTTTCACGAAACTTCTGCCCCGCATAAAATTCCATAAAAATGGCAACAGAGAAATACTGCTACGCTCATGGCTGGAGAGTGTTGGCCCCTACTTGTCCGATTCCGCACAACGGGTCGAGTCTTGGTTAACAGAGCAGGCTGAAGATACACACAGACCTCTGGTAAGTTATTGGCGGTAAATGATGGATTACCCAAAGATAACATTCGTTGACGACAGCGGCGTTCTTCTAGGAGAAGATGGGGTCCCCCGAACCCGTCAATTTGGCAAAGAATGGTGGGTTCATCTGACGGAACCATGGGATGGAAGAGTAGTTATTCAGGGCGATCCGCCGCTTCAACTCGTTTCGGAAGATCGCATCAATTGGTTTGTTCCTAAGGATACATCGCGCAAAAAGCCGATTGCTAAGGCCGTCTACGCTCCTGCCGGTACAATCTCAGTCATACTCACCGATGAGCAGAGTAATCCCATTACTGTCAGTGAATCCAAGTTAGAAATAGAACCAGCAAACATAACTGAAGAGGAACTGCAGATCATGCTTCGCCAAATCGGGATTTTGGCTGTTTCTACTGCAACCTTATTGAATACAGAGATTCTTGGTCCTGTCCCAGACAGCGTCGGAAGAGAACAATACGCAGGTACCACACAGGGACTTGAGGCCTATTTCCAATCAGCCGAGGCGATTTTAAGGCTGGGAAAGGCTTTTCAACAGAATTGGTCTTTTATCCAGCAAAGGCCTCTCAAGGAAATTAGGGTAGAAACAGCTGTCAATCGGGATTATTCACATGTTCGTTCCCCACAGATGCTCATTGAACGTTACCTAAGTAAGCCAAACGCTCTCCAGAGAGGTTTAACGCGAGTATCTAGCACAAACTGCAGTGAAAACCAGTTTCTGTGCCACATTCTGGATCACTATCTCATTAATTTAGCCGAAGCAACTGCAGCTAACCTGGATTCGCTCATCAGGGGAACAATTGAACACGATGGATACAGCCTCAGGATGTTGAAAAACTTTGGTGAGCACTTAGAGAAAAAGATTAGTGAAGTAAACCAAGGGATAGAGGAACTCAACAACCGTATTGGCAGAGCAGTTATCAAACTGCGCGATATAGCTGATTGGGCAAGAGAGGCTCGATCGGCTCCGTTTCTCAAAAGCATACCTACGCCGAGAGAGATGCCGGAAATCACACAGCGTCTGTTAGGCACACCTGGCTACGCGGCTGTCTTGCGGACGTTTTTCAGCAGTCAGAAAGGTACCTTGGAAGGCTTTGTAAAGGTGTTTGCACTATTTGCTGATTGCTGGCAGGGAAGGGTAAGGCCAACCTGGGAACTGTATGAGATCTGGTGTCTTGCTCAGCTCTACGAAAGCTTCATTGAAAAGCTCAAGTTGAGACCAATAAATGGCCGCAGCCTCTATGATGAGATCACGATGCGACAAGGACAAATAGAAATTCCCAGAAACAAAGCTTTTATACTCCAAGGGAAATTCGCCAATAATGGACCTGAGATAGAGGTAAGGCTGTATTATGAAAAAATACTTCAAGACGATACCCGAAATTCTCAACGTACACCAGATGTCTTCATAGAATTGTTGATCAATAAGACTCTCAAAGGGACATTCGTATTTGATGCCAAGTATCGAAACTATGAGGAGCAGGGTGTCCAGCAAATTGTGGAAGATGTGGAGGGATGTGCAAGAGGTAAGTACCTTGATCCGTTCCACTTAACGGCATCGTTTATTCTGCATACTGACCGCAATGTGGATTATTGGGGGGAAATGCCTCTAAGAACTAAACTGAACACTCCGGATGCCAGCGAAGATTATGCTGAACATCGTTTTGGTGCAATCAGCTTCAGACCGCATCTAAAACCGGGCCAACAGATCAGTAAGCGAAGTGAAGAACTAGATAAACAGATCAATAAAATCTTTAGTTTGATTCTGCAGTATCATGGAGAGCAAAAGGATATCTGTGTTTACTGCGCCAGGAAGCTGACGGTAGGAACAGAGATAAGGCTTCAACCAGAACGGCCAACCACAGATCCACAAGAACAAGAGTACATCGAATATCTTCTGCATACAGACCTAAATAAGAAGCTGGGAACTCCCCTGTATTGTGTATGTCACGAATGCACGAAGTTTTGGGTTATTCAGCACTGCGTTCGTAAACCAGAGCATCTGATTTTGAAAACAAAAGACATCTGTCTACACGAACGATCCGAAAAAGGAGATACCGGTTGGTGGTATAAGTGTCCGGTCTGCGGACGTGACTAGGTTCGAGAGAACATTAACAGCACAAAGGACACTGTTCCGAGTACAGAACAGTGTCCTTTTGGTGTTATTAACCAGCAGCCCGAAAACCAATGCATCGGTGATTTGGCTTCAAAAGGCTGATTACATCATCGTACGACATTAATGCTCTAATATCCTCAGGGAGAATTAGACTTAAGGAGGTCGTCTCAGGTTCTTTCCACACCCTCATCGCTAGAGAGAGCTTTGCTCTTTCAAACAAAGACCGCACTAAACGGCCATTGGCGAAATCATCCTGTTTGTTTTCATAAAGCTGATGCAGCAGGCGTTCTAAGTCTGCAGCAGCTTCGTCAGACAGATCATAGCTTTCATCCCGACAGAGCTTTAAGAAGATCTCCATCAGTTCTTCACCAGTATAATCAGGAAACGACAGGTGAAACTGAATTCGAGATCTCAGACCAGGGTTAATTTTCAAGAAGGATTCCATCTCTTGACTGTATCCCGCAAAAATCACTGTGAGATTGTCACGAGCGTCTTCCATCTTCTTAATTAACACAGCCACAGCTTCCTGGCCAAAGTCCAGCGAGTGACCTGCATTTAAACTGTAACACTCGTCAATAAAGAGTACTCCACCTAAAGCACGGTCAATTACATCAGCAGTCTTCCGGGCCGTATGACCGACATATTGCCCTACGAGATCCTCTCGGCTGACTTCAACCAGATGACCTTTTTCTAAAAGACCCATTTCTTTCAAAGCTTGTCCAACCAAGCGAGCTACTGTGGTTTTGCCTGTGCCTGGTGAACCGGAAAATGCCATGTGTGTACTGATAGATTCCGATGGAAATCCTTTTTCTGCTCGCCTTTTCTGCAGATTCACCCAGGCAAAGAGTTCATTAAGCCTGGTCTTGATTTCTTTAAGACCCACTAAGGAATTAATTTCCGCTAGAGGATCTCTGGTCTGTACGACAAGTGGCTGTATCTGGTCACGCAAACAGTGTGCGAAGTGCTGCGGGAGCAGGGTTGCAAACTGCCGGCCTTGCGGGGCATCCTCCCCGGGGTTAATATAATAGTTCATGATCGCTCGGTCTATCAGCGTCTCCACAGAACGCATACTGGCAAAATTAGGTTCTTCTTGGGGCTCTTCGAGACACAGCTTGAGTTGGTCCAGAGCAGGTTTAGCGAGTTTAAACCTCTGCTTAGCTGCGTACTTGCGAGCATGGGTTAGGTAATCAGGCCAGCTGTATTCGGGAATTCGGATCTTCAGCTGGATCTCGGAGAAGAAAGCCAGCGTTTCTAAGAATTCCATCCCCTCGGTATTATCGGAATCGAGGCCCAAGATTACGCTCTGCCGCTCAGCAAGGACCTGCAGGTGTGCCCAAAACATAACCGCGGCTGGATAATTAGGGCGGCTTTCTCTCGGCATCAGCCTAGGTACAACTGGAGCATAGATCGGTGTCCCATCACAAACCTGAGGCAGAGATTCGATGTTGTTTATTGTTATGGCATGAAGAGGGTTATCTGCCAGACGATAGTATTGTAAGAGTTTACCTAGGATGAATGCTATGCGTCTCTTGCCACCGCCTGCCGGGCCTTCAACTAGAAAATGCAGCGGAGGCATATCCTTGAGACGGTGTCGGTCTCGGTGTCGCCTGATATTCTCAAGGACTTGCGCAATCTCCAAAAGCTGCTCTTTGACCAACGGAATCCCCACTAAGGAGTCAATGTCCTTCTCGATTTCTTCCCATGTAACTGGCTTGTCCAGAGATACCCGGGAAGTTCTCGCTGCAGCGCGGGTCTTGTGGTGTTTGCTGATAATCAACACTCCTCTCAAGTTTCCCGTTCCAGAGCTGTGCACCTATTCAGTTGTCAAGGTCCCCTGAGGACAAAAAAACGAACTTAACTTGCGGTCAAGGTAAGTTCGTTTTTTAACAGCATGGAATATTTTACCATAATAATTAGAAGAGACAAGGGTTAATTTCATATATTGAAAAGAAAGACCGGGAAATCCCGGCCTTTCTGTTGTTTCTTTACTTCCAAAGGTATTCCCGAGCGAAGATTGTTAGGAGCTGCCCAGCTGTCATACCATCGTGGGCACCAGGAACAGTGGCGGTCTCACTGGGGATTCCTCTATCCCGGAAGTTGTCCCGGATCTCGTTCATGGCCGTCAGAGGCCCTTCAAATATTCCGTTGCCCAAGAATACAAACGGTTTGTTGTCGCCTGCCTCTTGAGCAATTCGGTCGAAATCAACTTCGCGCGGAGACCCGCAGAGGAAGCCGAAATACCCAAACAGGCTGTGCTGTTCATTCATCACTAAGCCACCAGTCATCGCGCCCATGGAAAATCCTGCGTAAGCTCGGCCTTCTCGCTGGTTGGACACATTATAATTTGCTTCGATGAAGGGGATGATCACTTCGGCAATGTTACGTACAACATTATTCATATTGTACGAATCAAAGCCAGTGCCCGGTGAGAAGTGATTTCCCATAGTGACCAGCACAGTAGGCTCCACTTCGCCTCTAGCAATAAGGTTGTCAAAAATATTGGGAGCATTGACTGGAATCATGAAGTCTGTCTCATCGCCAAAAATTCCATGTGCTAAATACATTACTTTGTAAGGCTCTGGCCGGTTGGGATCATAACCTGGCGGCAGATAAACACCAAGGTACCAACCATCTTCACCTAAGACATGTGTATACTCGACATACTGCACCGTACCCCGCTGCGCAGGATCAGCCACAGGCAGTTCATACTGCGCACGCTGTTTAAGTACCGGATCGTTCTGTTTTTCATGGTAGGGAACATAAACTACGTCAAGTACATCATTGTTATTGACTCGGAAAGTGGTGTTGCCAGCTGGACGCGGATGGCTGGAAGCCGGATCCCAGATCCGTTTATCCTCCCACCCCTGCGCGGGATCCCACACACGGTACCAATAGCTCAGGCCTCCTGCATGCAGTGGCAGAGAAATAACCCAAAGGTCATCGCCTATTTTCTCCATATCCCTCCGAAACTCGGCTCCACCTACATGGTACCGGCCAGGTTTCCATTCCTCCGGTTGATAGCGGATACCAGGCTCTGGGAAGGGAGCTGGAGGATCATTCAGATCACGCAGTTCTAAATCGCCCGCCAGCTGCACACGAGTAGCTGTGTCATTTCTATAAACAAATGTTACTGTGTAGCCTGTGGGTGATGTTGGATCTTCAACGACGGTGGGACCTTCCACATAATGCTTGACCTCACCAGCATGTGCGCCTAGCTGCTTCTTTCTCTGCGCTAACAGCCACTGGAAAGTAGCAGGATCCTGAAAGGCGGGTACAAGGGGCGCATGTCTATCTATACGGTCTGGCGCGCCCTGCGGTTCAAATGCCTCATCAGGGTACACCGTTAACTTGATCAGTTCGTTTATGCGTTCTTCATCAAAACCTCGGGCTTTGTAGGCAGCAACAATACGTTCATATGATTCTACAGCACCTTGACTTCCTAAGAGATGGTCGTTCAGCCCTTGGAACAGCCACATGGGGATCTCCGCAGCGGCGACAGCCTCAGCCTGCTCTTCGGTGTTGGAGAAGAAACCGGTCTGGATGAACGCTGCGAAAAGGTCAGAATGGTTTGCTACCAGATGCCAGCCGATAATCGAACCCATGGACAGAGAATAGCCGTAAATACGGTCAGTATCGACTGCGAACTTCTGGGCGAAGTCCCTTATCAACTCTGCTGCCTGTTCTGCCTGAACTTCCATGGACTGGTCTGTCCTTGTGCTCTGCGGGGCCAAGAAAATCACATCTTCATTGATCGGTACATCCTGTTCACCGAACCATAACGCTGGCGTACCGTCACAGATCAGGTGCCCACCAACGTTGTCTGCTTCCGGGAAGTATCCCTGACCATAGCCATTAAAGAACACTACGAGGGGATACTTCTTCGAAGGATCGTAGTTGGATGGTAAACGGTAGTGATAGTTGAGGGGCAAACCCACTGAAGGGTTTTCAACGATGCCATGCACGAAGTGGTCGATGCTTCGGTTTACCACTGCCGGACCGGTCAAGGTCAGCTTCTCAGAGCTTGCCTTTGTCAGCAGTTTACCACGTGTGGAGTAAATATCGGTCCCGATATAGACCTCAGTTGGCTGGTTTGGGTTGGCCATCATGCCCCCGTTGTAGGAAATCTTGGTTCCCCCAGTAAAGCTAGGTTCTACCATAATCACAAGGTATTTTCCTGGACCCGCCGGACGATCGCTGTCAAGAAGCAGCTTGGGGTCGGGAACAGTGAAAACATCGATAACTTCTTGATCTGCCATAAACTCCGGATCAGCGAAGTCACCAGTGTCGAAATACGGATTGAAGGTGGTATCTCGTACCTTAAAATCCTCAGGGGTTAGGCTAGAAACGTCAACGTTTTCTGGGAACTCCAAGACCACTCCGATGACTCTCTGCCCCCACCAGCCCAATTCGGTTACGGCGCGCACACTTTCCACGCCCAACTCAGCGGCGGCATAGGCAAGCCCAGAGGAACCGACAAGCAGCAAAACAGCAACCAGCACCAACAACGTTCTGTTTAGCCTTTGCATGCAGCACTTCATTGTGTCTTACCTCCTCTGTCTGTAAAGCTCAGTTCATAGAGACACTAAGAACTCAGCCAATAAGGTTCAAGCTCACCATCACACCAAATTCCTGAACACCCCTCCTTTTTTGCAGTTTCAATGTACAAATACCACCCTAACAACATATGTCAACCGGTTGACATGTTTTGGTATTATTGTATCACTATTCTCGAATATATGTCAACCGGTTAGCGCATTTTAATGTATTTGTTGTTAAATCCAGCCGCACAAAAAAAGACCGCTCTAGTCAGCGGTCAGAGATTCGAGTCTGGAAGTCTGTCTTCATAAACGAATCTATATGTTGCGTCCTGCAGGCGCTGATTTAATTCCCGTTCTCTTTTCAACTGCCTGCTTCGGAAAAAAATCTGGGAAAAGGCTTCCCACAATAATACCCATCCACCAATGAATAGCCCTTCTGAGAGAATAGTGCCAAGCAGAAAAGCGTCCAACATCTTAGGCAGTGCCTGGGCAAAGACCACAAAGGCAATGCCAAAGCCGGTATACCGCATCGTGTCTCGCCAGACAGCGCGTTTCTTCAGCTCTAATCGTGATCTGCGGTAACTAAGATGATAATAAATGCTCCGCGTGAACTGCTTCTCCAAATCTGGGTTGCTGACAGCCTGGGGCAAATGAAAAGACACAACGACATTAGATCCAGCGGGAAGTTCCCTAAAACAGCTTTCCAGGTAATCAGCTAGTTCTGGTTCGAGGTCCTTTTCGTGATAGGGGGAGAAATCCCACTTGTTGAAAAGCTCGTTGTAATTGGCCACCCGGATATTAACGTGGTATGTATCAGTGTCACTGTTATAATCATACATGGCCTTAGTTGTAACCCGCTTGTTCCTCATAATCTCGCCTCCCCTACCACCCATACCTTCAGATTATGACCTATCAAGACCTAGGACCGTGTGGCTCAAGGAATACAATCGGAACTTCTCGTTCAATTCGTGTTCTGATTTCATCAAGCAGTCTTGCGTATCGCAGCAGATTGTTCTTATCAAACTTCTGATGCAGAACGGTGTACAAAGTTATATCTCGGAGCCTCAGGAAAAAGGGGAGTTCGTTCAGCCAGAAGTCTTCAAGCCTGTTCTCCGCGCAGTAACCGATCATGAAGTTTTCTAGAAATTCCTTGGCATAGTCGTCTTTTTCCCTATGCTCTTGGCCACTACACTTCCACAAGATCGTGTAATACAAGGCAATAGCAATATCACTTGCGAACCACTGGTAAGAGCTATCATCAAAATCGAAGACGGTTAGCTTTCCTTCGTAGATGAAAAAGTTGCCTGAATGAACATCAGTGTGAATTAAACCGTAATTGTCCTGAGATTGCGGCAAGTTCTTGGCGTATTCTAACAGCGAGTAGCCGATATCGATAATGTGCTTGTCCTCTTTAGGAAGGTACTTCTCAAAGCACATCAAATCATCCTCAAACCAATGATGCCTTCTAAACCTTTCTTCGGATGGCTCGAAGCGTTTGGTTAACCTATGCATCTTTCCAATAGTCTTTCCCCACTCAGTGATTATTTCCCGAGTGGGTTCTGCGGGATTCGTACGAACCAATAATCTGCCTTTTGCTTTCTGGAACACACTAGCAACAAAATAGTCTTCACCTATATGTACTTCCTCCGCCAACTTTCCAGAGGTTGAACGAATAGCCTGGGCCACACTTACGCCATTTTCTGCAAGATAGTTGATCCACTCAATCTCTCCAAGAACCATGTTGGTGCTTCGATGCGAGCTGTGGGTCAGTCTAAGAACATGACTTACGCCATCGATTTTGCCCTCGTATACATAATTTTCGAAGCCACCCAAGAGCTTCAGTGAGTCAGTGGACATGCCAAAGCGTTGGGCTGCTTCAGATAGTACCGCATGGGAAAACTGCAGCTCTATTTCTCTTTCCACAACATTTCGCCCCTCATATATTTATTACTGCACAGCTCTTACTCAATAGCTTAGCACAGTCCATCGGCCAAGAGCGAGACCCAAAACAAAAAAGACCGCCGAATTGGCGGTCAAATCGTATTCGTAAGTGGCGCGCCCGTCAGGATTCGAACCTGAGACCTTCTGATTCGTAGTCAGACACTCTATCCAGCTGAGCTACGGGCGCATGTCTTGTGACAAAGTCTATCTTACCAAACAATCTCGGGTTTGTCAACCGAAAGCTTTGAGCAAGCTATTCCCAGGAGGGATATCATGAGCGACTATCACAAGCAGCGCAAAGCTTTAAAAAGGGCTTCTCATGGTTCAACTAAACCATTTTACGGTACCTACATCTCAGTACGAGACACCAAAATGGCAGGGCCTTACGGCGTCCTAGACGGAGAAGACTTAAAAAAAACCCGAGATGACAAGGTTCAAAATGGCGGAAGGGGAGGGATTCGAACCCTCGGAGGGCGTTAACCCTCAACCGCTTAGCAGGCGGCTCTTTTCGGCCACTCAAGCACCCTTCCAAAGACTTCACTAACGAATGATAGTATATCATTGTAAATAGGATCTGTCAAGCCAGGATCGTGCTCTGATTGTGTCAAATCTAGGCAGATAAATACTCTCTTTGGAAAGCATCGAAAGCCTCGTTTAACTCTTGTTTCAGCTGAACATCGGCAAAGGAAATCGCAACCGAATTGCGGAAAAGGTGCTCAATTTCAGCTGTGGTGAGGGCACAATGCGTCTGAAGTTCTGTGAACTCCCGAGTAAGGTTTGTATCCGACACCGTGCGGTTGTCTGTGTTAACCGTGATAATCATTCCGTTATCCAAAAACAGCCTGAATGGATAGTCGTCCCAATCTTGAGCCGCCTTAGTCTGCAGATTGCTGACAGGGCAGAGCTCAAATCCAATCCCCTTCTCAGCACAGTATTTCATCAGCCCAGGATCATCTTTGGCAGAAATCCCGTGCCCTATACGTCTCGTGCCCAACTCTATGGCCGCCCAAATACTTTCTGGACCATCAGCTTCGCCAGCATGGATCGTGTAGGGTATTCCTCGGCGTGAGACTTCTTCAAAAAGCTGGCGGTGTTTGTAGGCAGAATACCCCTTTTCATCTCCTGCTAAATCCATCGCCACAACACCAAAACCTAGGTACTTTTCCGCGAGCGGTAGGAGCTGCTCGTTTATTTCATAAGGATGTTGACGCATGGCACAGAGAATTAATCCGTAGTTGACCCCAAAGCTGCGCCTGCCCTCTTCCAAGCCCTCTAAAACACTCCTCACCACTGCCTCTGCGGAAAGCTGTTCGTTGACTGACAGTAGTGGAGCAAAGCGCACTTCTAGATAAATGACGTTTTCACGCGCAGCCTCAGCAGCCAAGTCACGGGCAGCGGTGTAAAGGTTTTCTGCGGTCTGCAGGCAGGCTACTGGCAGTTCAAAGCGAGTTAAGTATTCTACCAAACTTCTACAGTCTTCTGGAGCAGTGAGCATTACATTCAGCCTCTGCGGATCGTCGGGAAGATCAATTCCCGCTCGTTCGGCCAGCACACGTATAGTAGCTGGCGGCAGTGAACCATCTAAATGACAGTGCAGGTCGATCTTGGGCATCTGGGTGATAAACCGTTCGGTCACACAGAATCTCCTCCGCGCAAAGTTTCGTTGGTAATTCCACCCTTATCCCAAAATTCCTCCATTGTCAATAAAATATCAACTTAGCTCTCCAGCGAATCTGGAAAGAACTTCTTCATAGGTTGGCATTCCAGTCTGGGCTCCATACCGTTCTACTGAAAAGGCAGCGGCGTAGTTAGCAAATCGCACTGCTTCTGCAAGACTGTAGCCTCGGGACAGCATAAAGGCCAGAGCGCCGCTCATAGTATCACCAGCACCGGTCGTGTCAACCACATCTACATCTGCTGCGGGAAAATGCAGTAGTCCTCCGTCTGTTGTACAAAAGCTCACACCTTTGTCCCCTTGAGTTATGATTAACTTCTCAGGATATTGCCTCAACAGCTCCTCTAGGTCCGCGTCAGTACCAAATATCACGGCTGTTTCGTGTTCGTTGGGAGTTAAGCAGCTGACTCTGTCCAACAGCTGCTCCGACATGGGTCGGGCCGGTCCCGGATCCAGGATTACTGTTTTTCCATTTTGGTACCCAAGCTCTGCGACATACTCATTTGTTTCTTGGGGAATCTCGTGCTGCAGCATGATTATATCGGCTTGGAGAAGCTCCTCTTTGATGGAATCTATGTAGGCCCGATTAACATGTGCGTTAGCACCAGGAATCACGACAATAGTGTTATCGCCACCGCCGACGGTAATCAGCGCTGTTCCGCTAGTAACACCTGGTACTATCTTAATGTGTGCGATTCCTACACCTACATTAGCAAGGTTTGCCAAAAGGCTCTTTCCAAGATCATCATCACCCACACAGCCAAACATCTGTACTTCTGCACCAAGCTTAGCCGCAGCAGCGGCTTGGTTTGCCCCCTTGCCGCCGGGCAGATACTGCAGATCCTTTCCTGTGATAGTCTCTCCTGTGCCGGGAAGACGATCCGCAGTTACAACCAAGTCCATGTTGATGCTTCCGACAACTGCAATCAATGCCATTCAAAACACCCTTTACCTTGTAATGAAGCTCTCCTAGAAGTTAGATTCCTTCTAGGAGAGCTTCAATTATTCACGGTTGATGCGCCGAAGGGTAAGGCGCATCTTGGTGCCCTTGCCGACACGGCTTTCGGCACAAATGGACCCTTTGTGTTTATCTACGATGTGCTTGACAATTGCCAAGCCTAAACCGGTACCGCCCATGTGACGGGCCCGGCCTTTATCAACTCTATAGAAACGCTCGAAGATCCGATCCAGATGCTGGGCAGGAATCCCGACGCCAGTATCACTGACAATAACTTCTACATCATCGGGGCTCTTCACAGCCTCTACAGTGACACTGCCCCCCTCTGGAGTATACTTAATAGCGTTGTCCAGCAGGTTAATCGCTACCTGCTTCAGCAGCTTAGCATCTCCTTCGACTTCAACAGGATCATAAATAAGATTGCGCACAGTGATCTGCTTAGCATCAGCTTTGTTCTGCAAAATCATGATGGTTTCTTCGAAAAGTTGATGCAGGTCTACAGGGCTGAGGTTAAGCGGCTGTCTGCCGCTTTCAATGCGAGACAGGTCCAGAAGGTCATTAATGAGAGCAATCATGCGATCTGTCTCTCCGTTGATTATCGATAAGAAGCGCTTCGTCAGCTCCTGGTCGTCAAGGTTGCCAGCAAGCAGTGTTTCCACAAATCCCTTGATAGAAGTAAGTGGGGTGCGCAGCTCGTGAGACACATTAGCAACAAACTCCTGGCGCATCTGTTCGAGATGGCGGAGGTTGGTCACGTCACGCAGTACCGCCACAGCTCCCAAGGGCGAGCCATCCTGGTTTGTCAGCGGGCTGCTTGTTACGGCAAATGTCCGCTGGCTGCCTGGTCTGGCCTTAATTTCCTTAATGATCGGTTCACCAGAGTCGATGGTATCATCTAAAATCTTCGAGAGTTCGGTATTTCGCGTAGCTTCAAATTGGTTCTTGCCAATAATCGACTGCTCGTCGATATTAAATAAATCAGCAACTGCTCGATTTGCCAGAATAACCTTGCGCTGCATGTTTACCGCAAGTACACCGTCACTCATGCTAGACAAGATCGCGTCCAACTTCCGCTCCCGGTCACTGATGGCATCAAACAGCTCTTCCAGAGTTTCAGACAGTTCGTTAAAAGCCCGGCCGAGCTGCCCAATTTCATCATCAGAGCGGACTAATACCCGCCGGCCAAACTCCCGATGCTTCAAGCGACGGACCACGTCTAAAAGATCAACGATCGGTCCAGCAATGGCCCGATTGACGAAGTAAGCAAACAGTACAGATACCGCGGCCACGAGCAGCCCTACCAATAGCGCACCGTGGATCAGGCCGCGCACCGCACTGCTGATCTTGTCCTCTTTGATCCCGATGCGGATTACACGAGCCTCATCGAGGGGCATGGTCACTGTCACCTGCTCTGCGAGTGGTACATCTTCACTGTGAGACCGGGCCACAATCCCACCAGTGACGTTCATGACAGTGATAAACCTCTCGCTTTCTTGCCCAATTTGCACCACCTTATGCTGCAGATCAGAATCACTCAGAGACGCCTCGTTTAGATATAGGCGGATTATCTCCGCTTCAGATGTGAGACTAGCCTGAATACGATCATACAGGGCGGTTTGTGCAACTTGCACTACAAAAAACGTGGTAACCCCAACTGAAAGTAAGGTTACCACCAATGCTAAACTCGTGAGCTTAAGGAGTAAGGGCTTTGAAAAGCTGATCCTGCCCAAGGATTAATTCCCCCTCAGTTTATACCCTACACCATGAATTGTCTCGATACGAGTCTCACCCTCAGGGCCAAGCTTACGGCGGAGATGACGGATGTGAACGTCAACGGTGCGAGTCTCACCTTCGTACTCGTAGCCCCAAACTTTCTGCAGAAGCACTTCACGGGTGAGCACCTTATTCACATGCTTCATGAAGATGTGAAGTAGGTCAAACTCTTTCCGAGTAAGTTCTACCAAGTTACCATCAACCCGAACCTCTCTGGTGTCAACCTGCAGGTTGATGTTACCCACTTGATATTCGTTCTCTTCTGGATCGTCTTGAGTGCTAGCCCGACGCAGTACAGCCTTGATTCTGGCTACCAGCTCAAGAGGACTGAAGGGTTTTGTAATGTAGTCGTCGGCGCCGAGTTCCAATCCGAGAACACGCTCAAGTTCAGTTTCTTTGGCGGTAAGCATGATAATCGGCACATTGCTGTTCCGGCGGATTTCTTTGCAGACATCATAGCCGTCTTTGCCGGGCAGCATTAAGTCGAGAACAATCAGATCTGGCTTGTAGCTTTCAAATTTCTCGATTGCTTCAATACCATCGCTGGCAATCTCAGTCTCAAAGCCAGCCTGTTCCAAGTTGAACTTTATTAACTCTTGAATTGAGGTTTCATCATCAACGATGAGAATCCGTTGTCTCATTTTATCAACTCCATCCAAATTAGTAAGTGAATCCGTCAAGATCACTTTCCATACCATTATCGCCAACGATTCTGACAATTAAACGGTGTGGTAAGCAGACGATCAGCTGCCCATCATGCTGTCGCCACCCGGTATTGACACAAATCTTATCAGGGCAGTCTGCCTCAGCAATACGAGCACGCCCGTCTGCAATCTCAAGGATATTATACCCATCGGGCGTATCGAACCTGATACCTTGCCTGTCTTCATTTAGGGGAAACTGAGCAACCACTTCCCCATCGATTTCCACAATCACCGTCGTACCAGGTGTTTTCTCAGAAGCAAAGAAATTTGTATACGTAATTATGGAAACTCCAATAATTATTAATACGACGATGATAATAAGATCTCCTTTTCGGAGATTAGGAAATTTCATAAGCTCACTCCAAAACACAAAAAGTCCTACTCGACCATGCCTGCGAGGTAGGACCCTTTATTGGCGTTGTAAGAGTAATGGCGGAAGGGGTGGGATTCGAACCCACGGAGGGCGTGAACCCTCGACGGTTTTCAAGACCGCTCCAATCGTCCACTCTGGCACCCTTCCGAGACCATCACACTGTATTATATCCTAACTCCGCATTTGAGACAAGTATCTATTTTTCCCTAGTGATACGTTCTACGCCACCCATGTATGGACGCAGAACTTCAGGAATGACAATTGAACCGTCTTCCTGCTGGTAGTTCTCCATAATCGCTGCCACACAGCGCCCTACTGCAATGCCTGAACCGTTGAGTGTATGCACAAACTCAGGCCTAGCCCCAGGACCTCTCCGGAAGCGGATGTTTGCCCGGCGAGCTTGGAAATCCTCAAAGTTACTGCACGACGAAATCTCTACATATCTGCCATAGCTGGGCATCCAAACTTCTGGATCATATTTCTTCGCAGCAGTGAATCCCAGATCGGCAGTACACATCTGGGTAACCCGGTAAGGCAGCCCCAGTTTCTGCAGCACGGTTTCCGCATCACGTGTTAGTTTTTCCAGCTCTTCATAGGAATTCTCAGGCAGAACGAACTTCACTAATTCTACTTTGTCGAACTGGTGTACTCTAATTAAGCCGCGGGTGTCGCGCCCTGCCGAGCCAGCCTCAGATCTAAAGCAGGCCGAGTAAGCCACGTGATAGATAGGCAGCTGATCGATATCTAAGATCTCATCACGATATAAATTCGTAACCGGAACTTCAGCCGTGGGGATCAGATAGTAATCCAAACCCTCCAGCTTAAACATATCTTCCCCAAACTTGGGCAGTTGACCTGTGCCTGTGGCGCTGTGCTGGTTAACAATAAATGGAGGTAGAACCTCACGGTAGCCATGCTCTTCAGTGTGCAGGTCAAGCATAAAGTTGATTAGGGCTCTTTCTAGGCGTGCTCCTAGGCCCTTCAAGAAGGCAAATCGCGAACCGGTAACTTTAGCGGCCCGCTCAAAGTCAAGGATATCCAAATTTACACCTAATTCCCAGTGAGGCAGAGGTTCGAAGTCAAACTGGGTAGGCTCGCCCCAACGGCGAATTTCTTTGTTATCTTCTTCCGACTGACCTACATGAACCGATTCATGAGGAATGTTAGGAATGCGCAGAAGCATATCTTCGAGCTTGAGCTCTACATTGCGCAGCTCCTCGTCCATTTCCTTGATCCGCTGTGAGACAGTCCGCATTTCCTCCACAATTGCTGTAGTGTCCTGCTTCTCCCGCTTCATCCGCGCGATTTCTTCAGACACTTTATTGCGCTGTGCCTTCAGCTGTTCTACTTCGGTCACCATCGACCGGCGCTTTTCATCTAAAGCTAAGACCTCATCGATAGGGGCATCTTCGCCCTTAGTTTTAAGAGCTTGTTTAACTCGCTCTGGGTCCTGCCGAATCATTCTCAGATCAAGCATAGTTCTTCCTCCTCTAAATCAAAAAACTCTCGCCACACTGAACACATCGGTCCAGGGACGAGAGTCTATTCCCGCGTTGCCACCCTGATTAGCCAAATAACTTGGCTCATCTTCATTAACGCTTTATCGGGCGTACCCGGGGAAGTTTCACGACTGCCGCCGATCCCCTTCCCTGCTCAAGGGTTGGAATACCCTCTCATCGCGTCATTATTCACCTTTGTTCATTATAATATACCCAAAATAAAGATTCAAGACCTCTGCATCATTTTGGTTGGCCTTCTAATTGAGGGTAGAAAATCTTGACGGGTCGGTGTCTGGTAGCCTGTATCATTCACACCACGCCTGAACATGGCCAAACCCAAGAACTGCAGCACAGAAGAGATCAGGAAAACCGGCCGTATTCCAATTATCTCTGCAGCAAAACCGCCCAAGGTCGGACCAACTGCACTGGCCAGGCCTGAAAAGGTGTTGAGGGTTCCAATATACAAGGGGCGATTTTCATCAGGTGTTATCTCTAGAATTAGATTAAACGCGGCCAGGTTGTATCCACCCCAAACAAAGCCGTTGATAAAGCTGATTAAAATTGCAAACCAACTGACAGGTGCTAAGAACCAAAGAATAGGCAGCAGACTGATGAAGAAACCAGACACTACCATAATATTCTTTGGTCCAAACTTGTCAGACAAACGCCCCCAATAGCGCTGACAGAGAATCGTGGATGCCAACGAGGCAGCCGTCACCAGCGCCCAAGCCCCGTCATTTCCACCAAGATTGAGGACAAAATGTACAGCATTGAGCGAGCTGGCAAACGAGACCCCGAAGCCCCAGACAATGGCACTCCACACATAATTCATGTAGTTCTTATTGCCGCGGGCCAGCTTACTGAAAGCCTTCAGCTGCACCCTAGTGGTTACACCCGGTTCTGGCTTCTTAGATTCTATAGGAGGAAATGGAATCACTATGAACAGTACGGTAGAGATAATACCCAGAATCGCTGCACCGAAAAACAAGATACGGTAATTCGTAGGAAACTGCATTTCCAAAAAATAACCCGCCGCAAATGTGGCAAGAAGTGCACAGATATTAAGCACCACATTGCGGTTTGCATAGTATTTACCTCGGATCTGTCTAGGAACTAATCCTGCCTGGAGAGAAGTCCATGCAAGACCGCCCATATTAGCTGCGATAATGCGCAGTGAAGCTAGGAGAATCACCAATGGGATGCGTTTTTCTGGCGCAAACAGGAACGGTAAGAATCCAATTATTATCCAGCTTGTCCGAGAAAGTAGTCCGCCGATGATACACAGATAGCGCCGATCACGGACCTTTTCGGTAAGCACTCCGAAGGGAATCTGAAGTATGTTCCCCAGCAGATTCGGAAAGGCACTGAGCATTCCGATCTGAGATGGAGTCGCTCCTAAGCTGATCGCAAATAGGGACAAATAGGGTCCAGCTAAGTTATCGCTGGCAACGGCGAAAGCTCCTTCAATGATGTTGAGTCTCAAAGCGCGCCGCTTCTTTTGAGCAACCATGGTTGAGGGCACCGCACTCTTCACTCCTACGAATTTATGCTTTCATACAGGGGGAACCGTACTGCTATTTCCCTTACTGCATCTTTCGCCACAGCGAGGTTGGAACCTTCTTTATTTAGAACCAGGGCAATGATATCTGCGATCTGGTCCATTTCTTCTCTACCCATCCCACGGGTCGTAAGAGCTGCTGTACCGAGACGGATACCACTTGTTACAAACGGGCTCTCTGTTTCAAAAGGGATCGTGTTTTTGTTGACGGTGATCCCGACGCTATCTAAGAGCTCCTCTGCTTCCTTGCCTGTAAAACCCCGCTTTTTCACATTTGCTAATATGAGGTGGTTATCGGTACCACCAGAGATTAGAGTGAAACCACGTTTTCTTAGTCCTTCTGCTAATGCCTGAGCGTTTTCTACTACAGCCCGGGCGTATTCTTTAAACTCGGGCTGAAGAGCTTCTTTTAGAGCTACTGCTTTGGCTGCAATAATGTGCATCAAAGGCCCACCTTGAATTCCCGGGAAGATGGCTTTATCAATGGCACGAGCATGTTCTTCCTTCGTTAGAATCAAGCCGCCTCGCGGTCCACGCAAAGTCTTGTGAGTAGTGCTGGTGACAAAGTCAGCATAGGGTACAGGGTTGTCATGCACACCGCCTGCTACCAAGCCTGCAATGTGAGCCATGTCAACCATGAGATATGCCCCTACCTGATCGGCGATCTCCCGGAACTTGGCGAAATCAATCTTCCGTGGATAGGCCGAAGCACCAGCAATAATCATTTTGGGACGGTGTTGCTTCGCCAGATCTGCCACCTGATCATAATCGATTGTTTCTGTATCTGTTCGAACTCCATAATGCACAAACTCAAACCAAGAACCGGATAAGTTCACTGGGCTGCCGTGGGTGAGATGGCCGCCGTGACTGAGATCCATGCCTAGTACCTTATCACCAGGCTGCAGTACCGCGAAATAGACAGCTTGGTTGGCCTGACTACCTGAGTGCGGCTGAACATTGGCGTGTTCGGCTCCAAATAAGTCCTTAGCCCTTTCTCTGGCTAAGTCCTCAACCGCATCTACATATTCGCAGCCGCCATAATAGCGTCTACCGGGGTATCCTTCTGCATACTTATTGGTAAGCGGGCTGCCCATTGCTTCCAAGACGGCAGCGCTGACAAAATTCTCCGAAGCAATTAATTCTAGTTTGTTTTTTTGACGCTGAGTTTCATCTACAATCAGCGACAAGATCTCGGGATCAACTTTCTCCAAATGCCGATGCATCGGCAAACCCCTCCTTGATAAACACGTAAAGCCGCGAATGGAGTGAACCATCTTGCAGACAGAACTCCGGATTGTGGTAAGTATGGCGCTTCTACGCCTGCTAGCAGGATCAATTGAAATCACCGCTGCGCTGTTAATGGTCAAGTTCGGCCGCGTCCAGACAGCCATTAAAATAAACGGTGTCTTGGGGCTGATCGGACCGATCATCTTGACCCTGGTTAGCAGTCTGGGGATCATTGGACTTGCCCAACAGATTCCTCTAAGCAAACTGCTAACAGTCGCGCTTGGTGTAGCCTTAATTTTCTTAGGAACGAGATGAAAAAGACATATAAAGAGGGCAGCGCTACGCGCCACCCTTTCTTATTATGGGTACATGCGGTGCAGCATTCTGGCAAAGGGAATGGTTTCCCGAATATGGGGAAGGCCGCAGATCCAAGCTACCGTTCTCTCCAATCCCAAGCCAAACCCTGAATGGGGTACTGTACCGTACTTCCGCAGATCGAGATACCACTGGTAATCTTCTTCTGGAAGATTAAAATCGGCAAGCCGCTGCCGCAGCAGATCGTAGTCGTGAATTCTCTCACTTCCGCCGATAATTTCACCATAGCCCTCGGGAGCTAAGAGGTCGCTCCCTAAGACAACCTCTGGCCGTTCTGGGTCGGGCTGCATGTAAAACGCTTTGATTTCCGCCGGATATCCGTATACAAAGACCGGACGGTCGAAATTTTGAGCAATAATGGTTTCATCAGGAGCACCAAAGTCTGCACCCCATTCAGTGTCAGAACCATTTTCCTGCAGAAGTTTGATGGCATCATCATAAGAAATGCGTGGGAAAGGTGCTTTGACCTGTTCTAACTTGGAAATATCCCGCTCAAGGATTTCCAGCTCTTTCCGACGGTTCTCCAGTACCCGCTGCACGATGAATGAAACCAGTTCTTCCTGCAGACGCATGTTATCATCGTTAGTGAAGTAAGCCATCTCAGGCTCCAGCATCCAGAACTCAATCAGATGCCGCCTTGTCTTGGATTTTTCAGCCCGGAAAGTTGGGCCAAAGCAGTAGACTTTACCGAAAGCCATGGCGGCAGCTTCCATGTACAGCTGACCGGTCTGTGCCAGATAGGCTTTGTCACCGAAGTAATCTGTCTCGAACAGAGTCGTTGTACCTTCTGCTGCAGTGTTGATCAAAATAGGCGCATCAATTTGGGTAAATCCTCTGGTGTCAAGGAAATCACGGCATGCCCGGATAATTTCATGCCGGATTTTCATAATGGCATGCTGCTTTTGAGATCTGAGCCACAAATGGCGATGATTCATGAGAAACTCAACGCCGTGTTCTTTAGGCGTAATAGGATATTCGTCCGCAATCTGAACAACCTCTAGATCGGTTATCGTCAGTTCATATCCCCCGGGAGCCCGCTCATCGGCGCGCACGCTGCCGCGCACAATGATGGAAGACTCCTGCGTAAGTTCCTTCGCCGCTTCAAAAACTTCTAGTGCCACCTCATTTTTCAGCATGACACCCTGAATAATCCCCGTGCCATCGCGAACTAAGAGGAACTGGATTTTGCCGCTGGAGCGTTTATTGTACAGCCAGCCCCGCAGTTCAACGGTCTGACCGACGTGCTGACCAATATCTTTTATATAGGTTTGTTCCATTCTGGCCGCCTCCTCCTATCTCTTTTCATATAGCTCGTTATAGATTTCCTGCATTATGAGGGCATCATCTTCTAAAATAGGGCTTTCGCAGACGAGATTGCCCCGCACATCAAAATCAACTAAAGCCTGAAGCACTGCCTTGTAGTTAAACTCAGTCTCTTCAAGGATCAGGTGCTTGCGCTCGCCCTTAGGACCGTATTCAATACCAGAAAGATGAATATGCATCGTTCTCAGCGCATCATCGCCCAAAGAGTCTTTGATCAGCTGAAGGGCTGAGGCAAAGTCTTCATAAGTATTGAACTCGCCGATGCTCCGAGTATACAGATGAGAAAAATCGACGCATGGTCCTACTCCTGGTATCTCCTGGCTGAGCTGGATAATTTCTTCTAATGTACCAAACTGACTGGGGGAACCAGTGGTTTCTGGACTCAAACGCAGATCGATCCCTTCATCATCAAGAATACGGCGTATCTCCCACAGATGAGTCCGCACGTTCTCGTAAACATCTTTTGGATCATCGTCGTGATAATATGCCGCATGAAAAGTGACGCTTCTTGCTCCGGCGACGGCACCTATTCGCGCTGCTTTCAAGATGCGTTCCTTGCTGGCTGTGATTTTTTCTGGTTCCTTTGAATTGAGGTTTACATAATAGGGAGCGTGAACGGTTAAAGAGATGTCCAATTCTCGGGCAATCGCGCCTACTTCGGCGGCAGTCTTCTCACCCATCTGTACACTGCGGACAAATTCCAATTCCATACAGCCAAGACCTAGCTCATGGACACGCTTGATTGCGTGTTTACTCGAACGAGGCTTGGTAGAATGAGGAATCCCGGCTGTCCCGATGCGCAGCCTGTCCGTATGTTTCGCCATCATTAAGACCCCGGTGTCCAAATCTTCTTTTCTGGAGTTACAATGGTCTGTTCAGTCTGTTCAGAGGACTCATCGTCCTCTTCTTCATCCCGAAGTCCAATGCCGCGGGCTAGTACATCCTGAACTTCCATCATCAGACCACTGAATATAAACTCCGCCTCAAACAGCTCCCTAATATAAGGATTTACAGAAATAACCTCGTAGAGCTTCCGGAGTTCTTCCGCTTGGCTCTCAGTGACGGGGGTGCCTTCCATCTGCTGTTTGTGCAGCTCGAATTGGCGCTTTTGGAAATCGCGGAGCATGATCATCGCGGCCTCGTGTTTCTCCACCTGCTCTCTAGCAGTCATGTACCGCTTGTATTCTTCGCTGTTTACTATAGCATCGGCCAACTCTTGAGCCTTTTGACGCACATCCATCGATGTCATCCCCTCTCTTATACGTTAAACCTGAAACTGATGATATCGCCATCCTGTACGATATAATCCTTCCCTTCCAGGCGGAATAAACCCTTCTCCTTTACCTTCTGCATGCTTCCGTGCTCAATGAAATCTGAGTATCTTACTACCTCAGCGCGAATGAAACCTCTTTCAATATCTGAATGAATTTTCCCTGCTGCTTTGCGCGCGGAATCACCAGCACGAATCGTCCAAGCCCGCACTTCGTCTTCACCTACAGTAAAGTAGGAGATCAACCCAAGGTATCCATACACGGCACGAGCTAGACGCGCAATACCCGGTTCAGAGATGCCCAACTCCTCCATAAACAAGGCTGCATCTTCAGGATCCAGCTCACTGATCTCTGCCTCAATTTGGCTGGAAATTAACAGTGAAGGAATACCCTTCTGTGCCAGATCTTCTTCCAGCTCATCCTTCTGAGGGTAGCTGCCGCTGCGCATCTGTTCTTCATCTGCGTTGATGACTACAATCAGCGGCTTTCTTGTCAGGAAGTTGAAATCGCGGATCAGCTTTTCTTCTTCCTCATCAAGTTGGAGCTGACGCAGAGGGAGATCCTGCTCTAAGGTGGCCCTGCACTTCTCCAGAACCTCTAGTTCGGGACCAATATTAGGATTCTTGCCGCGCTGCTTGTTTGCCCGTTCTAAGCGGTTTTCCAGCACACTCCAGTCAGCTACTAAGAGCTCCTGCTGGATGCTGTTGAAATCTGCAGCGGGCTGAATCCCGTTCACAGAAGGTACGGTATCCGATTCAAAAGCCCGGACCACTAAGACGAGTGCGTCCACATCACGTACCGCACTGAAAAACTCACTCGCCTTATTTCCAGCACCAGACCCATAGCCGGGCAGGTCTACAAAATCAATCACCGCATAAGTTGTCTTACGCGGTTGGAAAATTTCACTTAGACGATCAATGCGTGGATCGGGTACTTTCCCTACAGCAATTGTAGCTTTATTACCAAGACTGGGCTGCGTATTGGTCAGCAGTCTAAAAAGGGTACTCTTGCCCGATTGTGGCATACCAATTATTCCGATTTTCAAAGGTGTTCCTCCATTTAGTTCAATCTGATTTGTTCTTCAAATATTGTACCACACCTGGCGGTTAAAACACCGTTAAACTTGACGTTTAGGGAAACTCCTGGAAGGTCATGTACCTTTGTTATATAATTGTGACAGAGACTAAACCGAAACGAAGGAGGATAATATGTTCAGAATCGGAATCGTGGGAATTGGCAACATGGGCCGGGCCCATGCTCAATACATCAACAATGGCCGAATTCGCGGCGCAGAACTGACTGCGGTTTGCGATATCTCACCAAGAGCCCTTAAGTGGGCCGAAGATGAGCTTGGAGATGAGGTAAAGCGGTTTTCGTCTATAGAAGAGCTGCTGGAAAGCGGCTGTGTCGATGGAGTTATCATAGCTACCCCCCATTATGATCATCCATCGCTAGCCATCCAAGCTTTTGACGCAGGTCTGCATGTCTTAGTGGAAAAACCTGCTGGGGTCTATACCAAACAAGTAGAAGAAATGAATCAAGCTGCGCAAAAAAGCGGTAAAGTCTTCGGGATTATGTTCAATCAGCGCACCAATCCGCTCTACCAGAAGGTGAGAGATCTCGTGCACAGCGGGGAACTTGGTGATCTCAAACGAGTCATTTGGATCATCACCGACTGGTACCGCTCCCAAAGCTACTATGATTCAGGCGGCTGGCGGGCTACATGGGCCGGCGAAGGCGGAGGCGTGCTTCTCAACCAAGCGCCCCATCAGCTTGACCTCTGGCAGTGGATTTTCGGAATGCCCAGCCGCATTAGGGCCT
>CALKAR010000082.1 GCA_937988745.1 uncultured Peptococcaceae bacterium | reverse complement strand
GAAGCTGATCTGCTGTGGAAAGATGCTGAACCTCATATTCTTTGGCTAGTTTCTGTAGCTGCAGATTGTCCATGACTCTACTTGGCGTGTTAATGGTGCTTTTGTCAATTGAAAAGTGCCCCACATTTTACTTGAAAAGTACGCCACTTTGAACAAAAAAATTATTGGTTCTTAGCCCACTCAGTTGTCTCTTTTAGGCGGAATGAATTTCCGTTCATGTTCACAATATGTGCTTTGTGAGTGAGACGGTCGACCATAGCCGCAGTAAGAACTGGGTCGAGGAAGATTTCGTCCCAACGCTCGAAAGACAGATTGGTTGTAATGATTGTGGACTTTCTACCGGCTCTTAAAGATAAATGCGTAAATAAAAGTTCTGAGCCCTCCTTATCAAATGAAATGTAGCCTAATTCGTCGGCGATTACCAGATCGTATTTTTCAAACTTATTCCCAAATGCTCTTAGTGTCTTTTCTGAGCGACTCTCCTTGAGTTGGTTGATGAGCGAAGGTACCGTGGCGTAAAAGACTTTGTAACCTGCTAAGCACGCCTTTATACCCAATCCTATAGCCAAATGCGTTTTCCCTGTACCTGGGTTTCCGGCCATGATGATGTTCTGTCCGGTTTGAATGAAGTCCAGTGAGGAAAGGGTTTTAAACTTTTTACGGGCATCTTCAGGAAGATCTTCCACGATTATGTCCTCAAGATATTTCTTGTAGGGAAACGCGGCTCTTCGCACCCGGTCTTGCTTGGCATTTTCTTGGCGTCTATCACATTCCCTTTGAAGTAGTTCCCACAAAAACTGTTCGTAACTTGTTTCTTTTATGTTCGCTTCCTGAATCGCCTCTTGATAACTGCTTTTTAGAACAGGCATTTTCAAGTACGTAGCAAAGTCCTCGATTTCTTGATTAATTGTGTTTTTCATATCACGGCCACCTTTTCCGTAAATGCTTCATTACTACGGGGAATAAGCTCTCCAAACTGCTTGAGCATCGCCCTGGAACAGTTTTCGATTTGCAATGTGGTATCCCCGTAAACAGGCCGTGGCTTTTCTGGTATATTGCGGTTACAAACGGCTTTAATGGTTTCGGTTGTGATTTCTAGTGGTGCAGCTTTAGTAAGAAGAGCGATCGCTTCTTCGACCTTGTCTAGCCCGTGTTCGGAAATAAAGAAAATTAAGTCGATAAAATCCCTCTCTTTTGTGATATAATATTGACGATAGATTTTCTGGAGCCTTGGGTTAGCTTGGTGGAGTGCAACACTAGAAGCTAATGCCCCGGGCTTCTTTTTTAATGTGTAAAGAAAGTGTTCCAGCTTAATACTCCAAAGATTAGAGCCTATTTTCTTAGCGTGGGTAGCGATTAGTGTCCCCTCATAAAAACAGCGTATCTCATTAGAATAAATCTTGGTTAAGACCATCTTGCCCACATACTTGTCAGGCACAGAATAATAGGAACCATCCACCATCACAACAGAATACTTACTAACCCTTAGTTCCGTTATCCTTGCCGCATCATACTTGGGTAAACCTGGCAACAGGTAGGGTCTTTCCGCTTTTAAGATGTCCATGGCTGTTTTACCATCTAAACCCTTCTGTGGTCTGGTATTGAGCCTGCTACAAACTTCGAGCAAGTACTCATTCGCTTCTTCAAGTGAATCGAATTCATTTCTATGGGAGAAAGCCTTGCGCCTAATGTACTCTACACTACGTTCCACGTGTGGCTTTTCATTCCCTGAATTGACATTGCAAAACCGGAACTTGAAACCGTAATACAGTGAAAGTTGGAGTAGAGCTTCGGTTGGTTCACCTTCTGCTCCAGCGAGTCGCTTAACTGCCACTCGAGTGTTGTCGTATACCATAATCTTATATACTTGGCCTAAATGCTCAAAAAACTGGGAGTGAGATTCAAGGAAGCAAGCGGTATCCTGTTTTAGAAACAACAATGCATACCGGTAGTTTCCCGCAGCGCTTGTGAAGATAGCTATCTGCACCTTAATCAATTTTCCAGCAATGGTTAGTTTTACTTCACCCCAATCGAATTCACAGACATCTCCTAACTCATAACGGGCCTTGACAAATGCCTCTTTAGCTTGGTCTTGCATCCTTCTGATGGTGTTGCACACTGTGGAATAGCTGATGTCAAACCCTTTATCCACTAAGGACTCAAAGATGTCAATTTTCTTCTTCTGTATTTTCGATTGGCCATTCTGCCTCTTTTTCTCGTTATCATCTAGATGCTCTTGGATGGCCTTGACCACTTCTTCGGTCACTTTGCGTTTTTCCCTATTGCTAGAATCGTATCTGGGAGCCGCCACTATGCTGTCTGTGAGTTCCTGAATGTCCACTAGAGGATTAGTCTCTAGCAATAGCCTTTTCTGTTCCTCGTACTCCTTGATATATTTGCTGATTGTCTTCCTTGAAATTCCGGTTTCTCGTTCAATGGCTCTTTGAGACTTGCCATCCCGAAAAAACATGATGAGGATATCTTGTTTCTGTATCAATTTGATCAATCTCCCCGCACCCTTCTACGTATCAATTACCTTAATACGTAAAAGTGTATTCTAGGGTGGGGTACTTTTCAATTATTATTTGGGGTACTTTTAAGTTACTACAAACAGATGGTAGTTTAGGAAATATATTAAAACATAAATAAATAAATTAAATGGTATTTAAAGAGGTCGGTTGTTATCATGAGGTTTAGAATACTAGATAAACAATATGCAAACATTAAGCGGAAGGGGGCTGTGACTCAACATTTGCGATTTCACGTAATAGGGTTAGAAGGGTCGACTTGCAAGTATAACTAAAGAAGGGTGGTAACTTAAGCATGAAACGAATGATTGCATTGGTAATGGTTGTCTCCGTCTTTTTCTTTGTGGGCTTACAGGTGGCAGCAGCCGCTGGTGTTGATGTAGGTATCGTACTTCCTACGAAAGATGAACCTCGCTGGCTGCAGGACCGAGCACGTTTTGAGTCTGTTATTAAGGACACCCCCTATTCTGTTGAAGTACTTTTTAGCCAGGGGTCCTCTGCTGCTGAAAAGACTAATGTTGAAACCTTGATTGCAAAAGGTGCTAAGGTGATTATTATCTGCGCTCATGATGCTGCAGCCGCTGGTATTGCTGTAGAAAGCGCAAGCGCAGAAGGCATCGCTGTGATCTCTTATGACCGTTTGATCACGGGTACAGA
>CALKAR010000081.1 GCA_937988745.1 uncultured Peptococcaceae bacterium | reverse complement strand
CAGTGTTGCACTCGGATCTAGAAACCGCCCTATTTTTTGAGGAACGCTTCTTGAAACTCGTTACTTCATCATTGAGAGCTCAGAATCTAACGCTACTCATCGGTAGTCTGCTTCTAATGCTAGCCGTTGCCTTGGCCGGGTTCTTTTCACTGTCTCAAGAATTGCGCAGCTACCGAGAGATCATTGAGGGGCCGCAACAGATGGCCAGCCTTATCAATGAAGCTAACGTCAGCTTCAAGACGCAGGTGCAGGAATGGAAGAACGTCCTGCTGCGCGGGAGCTCTCAGTCCGACCGGGACCGCTACTGGAGACAGTTCCAGGATCAGGAGCGCGAAGTGCAGGCCCTGCTTTCCCGGGTAGCTGCTTTCGACTTGCCGGGCGAGCTCGATCGTAATGTCCACTCGGTACTCGATGAGCACAAAAATCTTGGGCGCCTTTACCAAGATGGGCTGCAGGAGTTTATAAGCGGCGGCCTTGATCCAACGTACGGCGATACGGCCGTGAGAGGAATTGACCGAGCTACTAGCGATCAGCTGGAGCAGCTGGTGCAAGACATCAACAACCTGGTTGCTCGAGAAGTGATTGAGATGAGAGAGAGCGCTAACTCGGGGGTAACCGCCGCCTTGGTATTCATGATAATCGCCTTCCTGGTGATTACAGCTGTTGCCATCTGGCTCATTGGCCGGCAGCTGGTTAATCCAATCACAGGTTTGATTGGTAAGATCGAACAGCTCAGTAATGGGAAATTTGATGAGGAGATCTCCTCAACCCGTCAGGATGAGATCGGCATTCTGGCCCGGGCCGCAAACCAGCTCCGGGAGTTCTTGGCCGAGACCGCTGCCGGTCTGGGACGGACAACGAATGAGCTTAACCGCGCCAGTGGCGAGCTCAATACAGTTGCTACCCGGATGAAGCACAGCACGAACGAGCAGTTCAGTCGTACCGACCAGGTGGCCACGGCTATGCAGGAGATGTCTGCTACCGCCGGTGAGGTTGCTCGCTATGCGTCACAGGCATCCGTAGCGGCCGATGAGGCAGACTTCAGCTCACAGGACGGCAGTACCGTCATGACACAGGCTATCGGGTCGATGCAAGAGCTCCTGAGCGAGATACAGGCCACCGCAGAGGTCATTCACAGGTTGGAGGAAGACAGCGGTAGGATTGGGACAGTGCTGGAGGTGATCCAGAACGTAGCAGATCAGACCAACCTGTTGGCGCTCAACGCCGCTATCGAGGCTGCCCGGGCTGGTGAAGCTGGCCGGGGCTTTGCTGTAGTCGCCGATGAAGTTCGCACCTTAGCACACAGGACCAGCGAATCAACGGCAGAGATACAGAGCATTATCAGTAGTGTACAGAGCGGTGCCCACGATGCTGCGAAAGCTATCGAGTCAGGCAGAGTCAGAAGTGATGAAAGCATGCAGCAGGTAAATCGAGCTGGTAACAGCCTTCAAGAGATTGCTTCGGCGGTAGAGCGGATTCGCGATATGAACCGCCAGATAGCCACTGCAGCAGAAGAACAGACGAGCGTGTCTGAAGATATTGCCCGCAACATCAACGAGATTACGGATATAGCGGCTACCACCCAGACGGAGACAGAGCTGACAGCAGATGCCAGTAAGGTGCTTGAGGATTTGTCAGAGGGCTTGGCTCAACTTACTGCTCGCTTGCAAGGATAGCCCCGGCCAGGAAGAGAAGGGATTGGGCGTTGGGCCGGCATCCGTGCAGCAACAAAAAGACCCTACTGCACGGGCCGAGTTAATCAGCATTCTAGAACCGTAGGAAGTAAGCGCATACACAGCTGTGCTTGTGGCTGTGTTTTACCAAGGGATCAGAACAGTGCCAGGGTCGTGTTGCTCGACGCCTGGACACCGACAAGCCTAAGTCTGTGACCCGTGAAACCCCCCACTACAACCGCATGAGCGGTTTAGTGGCGGGAGAGCTCATTCAGGCGAGAAAGCATCCCGCATCAACTCACAGGCCTCGGTAAACCGCTTCACAGTCAGATGGACTGTGCTACGGCTGGCCCCGGTTTCGCGCCCGGCTTGCGCTTGGGTTACGCCATCGACCAGTACCCGTCGCGCTGCCCGATTGGCTGGGCTCTCGGTATTACCGCGCATGAGCTTCGCCAAGGCGTCGAATTGTCGCTTTGTCATAATCTTCACAACTTATCTCGCATCCACTTCAGCCCATCCGCATCGATGATTTGCTGGACGGCTTATCATCTTCCACGTCCAGCAGCTGCTGTATGTAGCTTTTGATCGTCAGATCGCGATGTGCCATCGGATCAGGTAGGTACCAGGTGTTCTCATCCACTTCCTTGGAAAGCATGACCTCGTTCCGGGTGATTGATTTCGCGTTGAAGATGACGGCCCAGAACTCGGGGTTACCATCCAGCCCCGTTGACCGTTCGGCATGACCGTCGATACCCAGGTCCGTGAGAAAGGACGACAACGCCGGTCCCCGCTGGCCATGAGACAGGTCTGTGTTAACCCACATGTTCACGATTACGCCAGAACGGACCATGGCGCCATCACCGATCTATCGCAGCATAGCCAGGAGGAGCTGGATGAAATTGCGTTTTCGCTGAACAGACGACCACGCCAGCGCTTTGGTTTCAGGTGTCCGATTGAGGTGCTGTCGGAGGTCATGCAAAAAGAGATGGCATTGTGCGATAATGGCCCCACGTCAACTCATTAACAGTGTTGCACTCGGATCTAGAAACCGCCCATTCTTATAGGTGTCTGTCGCACTTCATGTTGACGAGTTGTCAGTTCAAGTCCGATATTTTTCGAATGAAATTTTGGTATTCCAAACGGTATTCCAAATGATTTTTCCAATCGGGAAAAACGATTGATATCAGTTGGTTATGGCGTGAATTGGAATGTCCCCGGCTCCACCAAATGCAAGTTTTCACATGTACCCACATGGCTGAAAACACCCCTGAAAGCCCGCCTTGCGCGGGCTTTCTTGTATCTGAACGCTCCCCAACAACCTCACACACACAATTGCCTTCCGTGTATCCTTTGAAATAAATTGAACCACGGGGATACAAGCATGAAACGCAGCGAGATCAAACGCCGCCCACTTGCCGACACCGTACTCGCCAGCCTGACACCCGAAGCAAAAGAGTATCGCGAGCTGGATGGCGACGGCTTGTACTTCCGCGTCAAACCAGACGGCTCCAAATCTTGGCAGCTGCGCTACAAAAAAGCAGACGGTAAGTAAATGGTCATGGCTAGGGCTGGGCGGCTATGGCACTGGCGACCATCGACTGACTGGTGAACAGGCCCGTCGGAAAGTCCGTGAGCTACGTAACAACACTGCGAAGGACGGCAGTATCATGGCGACCAAGCGAGCCGCAGAACTCGAAGCTGCGAACAACACCTTTGAGCACCTGGCTCGCGAATGGTATGTAGCCAAGTGCAAAACCTGGAGCGAAGGTACTGCGGTCCGCACCATTGGTGCACTTGAAAAGCACGTATTCCCCATATTCGGCAAGCGGCCATACACCGGCATCATGCCAATGGAGTGGATGGAGTTTTTGCGTGCAATTACGACAAGAGCACCTACCTGAAGCAGCGCAAGGTGATGATGCAGTGGTATGCCGACCATCTGGACAAGCTGGCTACCAGCAATCTTGTCGAGCTTAAACAAGGGGCCTAGTGATGCAAAAGCCAGGAAAGCGCAAATGGGACGAGGTTACGCCCGCAAGACCGCCCAGGCTGACTTCCATAGATATGACATA
>CALKAR010000080.1 GCA_937988745.1 uncultured Peptococcaceae bacterium | reverse complement strand
GCTCATCATTCCTTTTACATTAAGGTCTTCGACGGCAATGAGCCCGTAACGATTGACCAGGGAACGCGCTACTTTGTGAGCCATATCTCTACGTTGATTGGCAACATGCGCATGTGCCTTCGCAAGTTGGCGCACGGCCTTCTGGCGGCGATGGCTCCCCTTCTGGCGTCGGGAGACCATTCGCTGCAACTGTTTCAGTTTGCGTTCGGATTTGCGAAGATACCTGGCAGAAGGAAAGAACTCACCATCCGAGGTAATCGCAAATGACTCGAGACCTAAGTCTACACCCACTGCTTTGTTCGATGGAGGCAGTACCGCGGGATCTACCTCAACAGAGAAGCAGGCGTACCACCCACCTGCCTGTCGGCGAATGGTAAGCGTCTTCACTTTCCCTTGGAGAGGACGATGTAGCTTGATCTTCACCAGACCGATCTTGGCAAGCTTCAGCCGTCCGTTCTGAAGTTGAAACCCACTCTGAGGATAGGTGAAGCTGTCGTAACGACGGGCTGACTTGAACCGTGGATACCCCGGCTTTTCTCCAGCTTTGACTCGGCGGAAGAATGCCTGAAAGGCTTTGTCTACCCGCCTTACGACATCTTGAAGCACCTGTGAGTACACCTGATTGAGTCGCGGGTCTTCCTTCTTCCAGGCGGGCAACTGCTTGATCTGATCGTAAGCTGTCAGAGAACGTTGCTCATTTTTCCAGGCATCTCTCCGCTCAGCGAGACAACGGTTGTAGACCATAGAGCAGAGCCAAAGCGTCTCATTCAGCTTCCTCTTTTGCTCCTTGTTTGGGTACAGCCTGTATTTGTACGCCTTGTGCATCACGCTCCGCCTCCTTCCTGATCGCGTCCACACAGTACTGGTGCTTGGACTTGCCCACTGCGAATGCGGCTCGATGGAGTAGATCGTGAAGCTCTGGCGTCAAACGGAGGGGGAAGTGGATATACCTCTGCTTTCTCATGACAATCACCTCTATAGTTATTATACTGCCTATAGGTAGTGTTGTCAACGGAAATTGTGCGTCAGTTTGTTACAGATAGCCGCCTTTCATCCCCTGATTGAAATCCGGGGTATTCCCGGCGGTATCCTATAAACTCCTATAAAGTTTATCGAACTCTTGTAATGCACGGCCATGCAAGACATGTACCCACTGGAAGACGTATCCCATTTTAACTGCAA
>CALKAR010000079.1 GCA_937988745.1 uncultured Peptococcaceae bacterium | reverse complement strand
GCAGACGCGTTCACCGACGTTGAATTGAAGCATGGAAACCTGCGCATGTGCTTGGCGCAATAAGCGAAGTCGTTCCACGATGCGCACGTTAAGCTCCATGAGCTCGGATTCACTGAGCTTGTCGAGATCAATGTTAATAGGCTAGAAATTCCCCATGGGGTATAACGCTTGAGCTCAGCTTGTCTTTGTCCGACTGCAGCGCTTGGTTAGGCGGCGGCGATCTCTTGAACAATTTTTTCCTGTTAACGTTACATATCAGCAGCTCCTTGGTCGGTAGAGACAGCCGCTACAGTAAGGTAGAAGGTACCATCGGGCTGCTCATGCACTTCAGTGCGTACGATGAGTCGTTGATCGTTCGGGAATAGTCGTTGCTTACGCTCCTTCATCTCTTCGAGAAGGCCCCGGAAGGACGCCAACTCCGACACCCCGGCGTCCGCGAGAAGGCTCCGCAAGCGATCATCCGAGACCGTCTCTGGAAGATTGGCTAAGTTCCATGCCAGTGCACCGATCGTGGCCAATGCTCGATACTCCTCACTTCCGATGTCTCCATCCAGATACGGATCAATCAGTTTACCGAATGCAGCTGAAACCTTGGGGCCTCCTTCGGCAGCAACACGCATTCCCTGCGCGACACCTTCGGATCGCAGTTGCGCAACAACTGCCTGCCTTCCCTCCCGTGCTTCGCGCTTTCGCCGACTTGCTTTGCCCATGCGTATGCCTCCCGTTGCCTAACGCCCCGCTAATGTGCGCCGCCTTTGGCGTCACCATTGAACGGCTTGTTAGCAGATTCTTGCTGAAGACGCTCTACCAGCCACACTTTGATGATTGATTGGCGAGTAACGCCGTAGCGCGCAGCCTCACGATCCAACGATTCGACAACCCAAGCCGGGAAATCGACGTTGATTCTCTTTTGTTCCAGATTAACGCGGCGGGCAGAGGACAGATCCAGGTCATCGACAATATCTTCCTGGCCTTCCTCAAATTTCTTATCGAAGCCTTTAGCTTTCATAGAGCTCAATCTCCTTCTTGCGAGAACGCCTGACTGAAATCAGGCGAATACGGCCTTCCCTGTAGGTGACGACAGCTGACCAGTGCTTTTCACCAATCTTGCCGATCAGCAAAAACCTTGGCTCGTCCTCTGTTTTTGCGCGGACTTCCAGCAGATACGGATCGCTCCACAACTCTTGGGCAGCCACGAAGTCGATACCGTGTTTGTCCAGGTTCGCTTGGCTTTTAGCTTCGTCAAATTCAAACTCATCCATGAGTAAAAACTATACCTTTAT
>CALKAR010000078.1 GCA_937988745.1 uncultured Peptococcaceae bacterium | reverse complement strand
CTGACAGTCTTTTAGGATTACACTAGCGCTGCCGCTGGCAGGTACAGTGCGGTCAATCGTACCATCAGGCTTAAGTGTCCCGGGTACTGGTGCAAATCCCCATTCTCCCCGCAGTTCTGGAGCAAACACTGTCAGCGTGTTGTACAGTGTATATGGCGCCACCAGAAGAGGCATTTCTCCTAAACGGAATCGGTTTTCCGCGCTGTATTCCACAGGGAGATTGTAAAGCTCGTATAAATCAGTCCAAAATTGGAAAGCTTCAACAGCCTCTTGGGTGTGGAGATTAGTAGCTTCAGCATCCTCGGTAAAGAGCTCTACGCCCTTCTGATTAAGGAACATCAAAAAAGTGAGCACTCCCTGGCTGGCGGACAGACTACCGCCCCCTGCCGGTACTTCGCCAATATTCCCTCCAACAGAACGGTTGACAACCGTATAAGGTAGTCCGAAGTTCATGTTAGCCTTTTGGAGCTCGGGAATGATGAACAGCACTTCTTCCCAAGTTTGGGGAACCTCTATACCCAGCTCCTCTAAGATATCCTGTCGGTAGAACAACATGAAGAACGGCAGCTGCTCCGGCAGAGCAAAGACATTGTCCCGGAAGGTAAAAGGCTCTAAAGCCGCCGGCACAAACCGGGAAGCGATCTCATCAAAATCAGGGAACTGGGTCAGATCGAACACTGCTTCGCGCAGCCCGAAATTCATCGGCTGGGAAGGATCCACGCCTAACGCCACATCAGGACCCCGTCCAGCAAGCGCAGCCTGCAGCAGAATGTTCATGTTTACGAGTTCCAATTCAACCTTAATCCCTGTCTGTGGAGTAAAAGAGTCTTCAATCATGGCCTTGAGAGCCTGTGCCTGATCCCTTCCGCTGCCGATCCAAACCTTGATACTGCGCTCAGCTGCCTGAATCTCGCTCAGGTCTCCCAAGGCTGCATAGTTATGCGTAAATGAGGAGACCAGTTTGCCCAGTTCATGCTTGACCGTTTCCCAAAAAGTAGGTTCTGCACGCGGCAGCTTCATCTCTGGGCTGGCCACTATGAAGTAGTCGATCTGCAGAGGCTGTTCCACTGTTTGAAGAAGCCATGTGCCTAGCGCACTCAAGTTATCCCGGTATTCATTCAAGCGCAGCTGAATTGATTCAGGCTTCTCAGACATACTCTCTAGCTGCAGGGCCAAACTGCGTACGGTGAGCATATGTCCGCCGATCTGCCCGGTCAAACTTTCCATCTTATCAGCCAGGCTGTGCAGGAACTCTGCCTCCGCCGCCATCTGTTCCAATACTTCCGGAATGCGCTCCGGCAGCTGATAATCCCGCAGCGGATCTGGATCGGGGGAAATCACCATAATGATCCGCCGATAAATACCGTTGAGCCTATAGAGGCTGTCTTCCACCGCTTGAATTAGGGTAGATTGGCTGCCTAAAACCACTTCCAGAGCGATTTCGTGGCGGCCCTTTTCCAGATAGAAAAGGTAGGGCTCTTCCTCACCACCTAAAACATGCATACTGTAGCGGTTAGAATAGGGGAATTCTACCGCTTCCAGTTCGGCGAAGGGCACCCTGCCGTCAATCAAGATACGGCGGTTGCTGTGTATTCCTCGGCGGATATTCTGCTTAGCCTTAAAGGCGATCTTGTATAAACCTGTTTCAGGCACTTCAAATTCCCACGAAATCCATTGGCCAGGCTGGTTGAAGCGCCAGCCGCCGATGGTGTTCAACCGGATCTGGGCAGGATGATAAGGTTCCACCGTCGGATCACCGGCATCAGAGACAGGAAATAACGTTGCATGAGAGCGGTAAAGAGCATCTTCTCCCTGGACTTTGATGAATACATCACGGACTGGTTTGACATCGCTGCCGTAACTTTGTCTGACAGCAGCGTAGCTCGGAGTACCAGGAACCTGACACAAGGTGAGCCCGCCGATAATCAGCGGTTCCTGTACAGACACTAACTGGATCGTGTTTTTTCCTTCATTAAAATAGAAGAGGAAAGGCTCCTGGGTATAGCCCCGCGAGTCTCTAAGGGGCACCTCCTGCCACATAGGAAACTCAATCTGGGCAGGCCGGATTTCGTTGCCTAGGCTATCCCGAACAATTTGGCCTGCATCGCCAAAGACTCTGTGAAAAAGCAGGTAACCTGCTTCAGCAAAGGGGCGTTCTCCGTTAATCAAAATTTCCCGCTCAATGCTTCCGCCGCGCCCTGGTGCAGGATAATAGGAAAGGATAATATTGTACAAACCGGCAGCCGGAACCTCAACTTCCCATTCAATGTAACCTGCTTCATCCATGTACACTTGGCCTTCATCGGTCAACTTAAGGCCTGTGCCGCTGTTGTACTCTGTGGCGGGCACATAGATTTCCAGTTCAGGGCGGCTGGCATCACTAAAGCTTGCCAGGTACTCATGGTAGCGCAGCTCGCGGCCAATTGCTGAGCTTTCAGCTGCAGCCCAGGCGAGCACAGCTGCTAATATCAGCAATATGAACTTAACCGTGTGCCCTGATTGTCTCACGCAGCTTCCCCTTCCTTAGAATCTGATTTTATCCAACTCGATACCTGCCACACCAATTACACGGTCAGCCCCGCCATAGTACACATAGAGAAAATCGTCTTTCACCACTTGCCCGCAGCTGAAGACCACATTGGGTACAAAGCCTTCTTTTTCCCATTCCATCTCCGGTTCCAGGATGGGCTCAGGCAGCCGGCGCACGACTTTGGTCGGATCTTCACCGTCAAGCAGTGCCGCACCTAAGCGGTAGGTTTTGTGCCGATCGACGGCATGATAGATCATCAAGTAACCTTGGTCGATGCGGATCGGCTGTCCGGCGATGCCGATCTTGGACTCTTCCCATCCTCCTGGAATGGTTTCCATAATAATCTGATGATCTTCCCAAGTTTTTAAATCCGACGAAAAGGCAGCCCAAATGTGGGGCATCCTCCGATGAAAGAGCATGTAGCGGCCGTCAATCTTCTCCTCCAACAGCCCGGCATCTTTGTTAGGTTCATCTAAGAGAACTCCATGACGCTCCCAATTCTTCAGATCCTTAGAAGCAGCCATGGCGATGCGATGATCGTCCCAATTTCGTCCTCCAAAGGCCGTATAGAGCATGTAGAAAGTGTCGCCGATCCGGCTGATGCGCGGATCCTCAACTCCCCATGCTTCCTGCTCTCCTTCACCTGTGAATACTGGATCAGGTTCACGTACAAAATTGATTCCATCATCACTGACAGCATAACCGATGGACGAAACAAACCTCTTATCTGGATCGGGATTTTCATCGGCCAGAGCGGCAAAGTCCCGGTCCGCTGCACGGTAAAACATGTGCACTCTGCCGTCATGGTAGATCACGCCACAGTTGAACACAGCCGCCCGTTCCCAATGATTGCTCGGGTTAGGCTCTAAGATAGGTTGGTCAGATAGGCGGCGCAGCTTAAACATTCTATTCCCCCTCAACTTAGTTCAGTTTTTTCACCGATTGTCTGACAATCAATTCTGTTCCAAGTGTGATGCGCATTGGTACGTCATCATCAACGCCTGTCATCAATTCGTGGAGACGCCGAGCGGCAATTTCGCCCATGCGGCGCTTGTGAATATGAATCGTTGTTAAAGGCGGACTGACATGTTCACTGATTTCCACGTTGTCGAATCCTACCACCGAAAGCTCATCGGGCACCTTGATCCCCTGCTCTTGGCAGGCTTTCAGGACACCGAGAGCTGTACTGTCATTGTCTGTTATGACAGCCGTAACGGGCATCCCCTGCTCAATCAGAGCCAGCAGGCCTTCTCTACCCTTTTCCACTTGAGGCCCGGGTGCCGAATGGATCCAGGTCCACTGACGGCTGCGTACAATGCCGTTTTCACGAAGTGCTGCCCGATAACCATCATATCTTTCCTGAATCGAGCGGTGAGAGAGCGGCCCACCGATAAATCCGATCTGCGTGTGTCCCTGGCTGACCAGGTAGTTGACGAGCCGCATAATTCCGCCTCGATTGTCGCTCACTATGCTGTCGACATCAATATCCGGCAGCCAATTGTCTACAAGAACGACTGGAATCTTCCGAGCTTTAGCCTGAATCACTATCTCGGGGAAAACATCAGCCCCAATCAGGATCAAACCATCGACACCGCTGGTTAGAAGGCCATTTAGAAGTGTGTCGCCCTGCTCCTCACTGGGACCAGCCGAGATGGTCTGAAAGCTCACTTGATAGCCGTACTTCTGGCACTCCGTTTCCACTCCCACCATCACCGTCCCATAGAAGGGATCTGTCGTGAGCGACTGCAGTCGGGAATTGAACACTATGCAGATGTTCTTCCTGACGGCCGACACCGCTTCTTGCGGAACAGTCGTTTTGATGTCGTATCCCATCTCGCGGGCCTTATTCAGCACAGCTTCCCTTGTGGCCGGGCTGACCCGCCCACGTCCCGTTATAGCCCGAGATACGGTGGTTACAGAAATTCCAAGTTCGTTTGCAATATCTCTCAGGGTTACTCCCACAGTCTGAGCCTCCTAAGACGCTGCATGTTCATACTGCAAGAAAGGATCATCAATCAGGATCCGCCCTGCTTCCGCATCACTAAGACCGGCATAGAACCAGGCTTTACCATCTGGACGCCGCACTAAGCCACCACTGAAAATCACATCGTCAAGATCCGGCCGTTTTCTTTCGCCAGGCGGGAAGTCAGCCCGAGTGGCGATAATCTGCATAGGGGTAGCCTTCTGTGTGACTGGATCAAAGCCAAAGACCATGGCGTAATAGTGCTTACCTTCAGACTCATCGAAACAAGCGATATGAGCCAAAACGCCAAGCATTCCATTCTTCAAAAGGTGAACTTCGTTGGCTCCACCCCATTCCTCAGGAATAAACTGGGGCAGAAGTTTGGCCTCGGCGATGACGTCAGGAGTGAGCTCCTCTAGTCTGTCGATCTCAACATACCCGATGGTACCCCGGCCGCCCACCTCTCCTTGGGGACGGGTGAAAACACCAATCCTGCCGTTCTGCAGCTCAACCAGGCGAATGTCCTTCATTCCATCAGGCCCTGAAGCGAAGTATTCCAGCTTATCAGGGCTGGTTCCGCGGTAAAAATTGGTCCGCCAGCCCAGGGCGTTAGGAATTGTAGGATGGGGAAACACTTCTACCCCTCCGAATACGAGTTCACCTTTAATCCTAGTCCAAAACGGGTCCTGCAGAGAGAAGGTACGAATGCCTTCCTTTGGATACCACATACCCTGGTCTAAATGAAAGAAGACAACTTCAGAATACTCGCTCTCCCGAGGCTCTACCCGAGCGGGCAGAAGAAACTCATCATTATGTATAATGGGTGCCGCAATGTTGTACACGTCCTTGCCATCTACACCCGCAAACGTCAGTTTTTCAGCTTCATATACTCGACGCCGCTTCTGATATTCATCAAGCAGCTGCTTACATGTCTGCCTCATGTTGCCTGCCTCCTTGTTGCGCAAATTTGCGCAACACAAACTTAGTTATTGTTATATTTCTGGCATCGCAACAGAATTCCTCCTTTGAATTGGTCATTTTACGCGAAAAAGCGCGCTAAGTTGCGCGCTTTTTCGGAAATACTTTGCGCAACGGTGCGCAAATTACAGTAAAGTTTGCCAAAACAAAAACCGGCCAGAAGGGATGGCCGGTTTTTGTTGTTCTCGCTCTTAATGAATATTATGCCAAGTTGACTTTTCAAAGAGAACGGCTTCGGAGCGAGGACGGACTTTGTGGCGGGGATGACTCTCAAGATCGAAATAGCGTTCTACTTGTGTCTTTCTTACCCTACCCAATCTCATCAAATCTCTAAAAGAAGTGTGCACGCGTACCAAAATGTCTTCCATGCCACCTCTCCTTTCAGGGGATTTAGGGGAAAACAAAAGCGTACCACTTCACAGCAGGCTCCTGCCCGCTGGAAGGAATACGCTTGGAGTACTCCTATGGGGTTAGCTGACGGGTTCGGACGTCCAAGTCGCCCTACTCGGCCTCGCTAATAGGGCCAAGATTCACCCCGAGAGATTGGGTCCCCCACGCCCCTGCGGGCTTCGGAGATTTCACTTATATAATAACATCTTAACTATTACAAGTCAATATTAATAGGAACGATTCTTAATTCGTAAATTTTGACCCGGTTATTGGGGTGAAATCCGGATTTTGGTGCTCTTGGGCACGATTTTTCCCTACCTATGCTTCAATAGTGACGAAAATGTTTTTCTCCGCGTTTACGAAAACAAAAAAATCGGCCAGAAATCCTGACCGATTTTGCCTAGGATAATTTGACTAGCCCCTCTGTCAGCCACTCATAATGCTTATACAGCGCATGAAACCGTCCCGAATAATCCTTTTTCCAGGGTTTTTTCTTTCCACAGAAATGCAGGATAACAGTGTTGCGAATAACGCAATCCATATCCCAGGTGCCACCGGTAATGAAGTTATAATAGCGATAATAGCGGGCATCGTAGTTATAAAGTTTTTCATCAAGGGGCAGGATTTCTCTGCCATACAAAGCATTGAGCACATCTTGGTCTGGCATGACCAGGCGAGCCCTGAATTTTTCTACAAAATCGTAAATCTCATTTTCATCCACCCGTTCCCGCAAAAGCGTTAGGTTCATGAGGAGTACACCTGAATTGTAGTACTGCACGATTTCGTAAGGTGCGAGCCGCAGCTGGTTGAGATGCCTGCTGGCGATGCTGTGCGAAGCAGCAGCGTAGAGGTGGCCGTTCATTTCCAAATCGTATAATTCCCTGACCGAGTTGATTACAAGAATATCTGGATCAAGATACAATATGCGGTCTAGATCCTGCGGAAGCATGGTATGTGCTAAGAGGCGGTAATACATCGCCTTGGTGTAATGCAGTAGGGTGGGCGCTTCACTGAAGGCGTTGTCATTAACCTTTACTTCTTGTAAGCTGTGGCCGAAACTCGCCACGTACTGGGTCAGCAGCTCAATTTCTTCTTCGGTAAGGCTCGAATGCATAACATAAATGGTAAACTGCTCCCCCTGGTTATTGGCAAAAAGAGAGTAAAGCATCACGACAAGCGGTTTAAGGTAGTTCGAGTCAAGCGTGACGAGTATGTTCATGAAAAGAAAGCCCTCCCCTATTCAACTCCTGATCCATGTTATCATGTTCACAGAAAAGCTTCAAGGAAGCCTGTCCCAGGCGTGGTTCACGAGGAAGGGTTCTTTTCACTTCAGAAAGAAGATCAGCACAACAGACGATTAAGAACTTTGGAGGTATCAGATGTCTCTACTTGAACGAACAAAAGAAATTGTACTGCTTGCCGGTGAGATCCTGATAAATAAGATGAAATCGGGCTTTACCATCACCAAGAAGGGCAGCATCGATCTGGTAACCGATGCTGACAAAGCGGTAGAAGAGTTTCTGATTGAGAAACTAACTCAGGAATTCCCCGGCAGTGCATTCTACGCAGAAGAACAGGGCTGGGTCGCAGGCGAGAAAGACGCGGATGTTTGGATCATCGACCCTATCGATGGAACTACCAATTTCGCCCATGGGTTCCCCTATTTCTCCATCTCCGTTGCCCTGGCAAGAGGCGGAGAAATCATTTTGGGCGTCGTTTACAATCCTGTTTGGAAGGAATGTTTTACAGCCGAAAAAGGCCAAGGAGCACACCGCAGCGGACGTCCGATTCATGTCTCTACCACATCGGATCTGCAGAACAGCCTCTTGGTCACCGGCTTTCCTTATGATATCAAAACCACGGCCGCCGATAATATGGCCGAGTTTGCCCGTACAACCCGCCTCACACAGGGCGTACGCCGCACCGGTTCCGCTGCCTTGGATCTATGCAATGTGGCCTGCGGCCGATTTGATGGATATTGGGA
>CALKAR010000077.1 GCA_937988745.1 uncultured Peptococcaceae bacterium | reverse complement strand
ATATCGGTCATATTTCTCTGAAGAACAGTGAAGAACTCTGCCCCTGCGGCAACAAAGGCTGTTTAGAAATGGTTGCTTCTGGCCGAGCATTGGCTCGTCTGGGCACTAAGTTGGCCTTAGAAGGGGAAAGCCATGCTCTTCGGAAGATTCTAGATGAGGGGCGAGAAATTACCGCCAAGGATATCGGTGATTTGGCCTCTCAAGGTGATCTCTTATGTGTATCTTTGATCCGCATGAGCGGCGAAGCGATCGGAGAAGTGCTTGCCGGCCTGATAAACTTCGTCAATCCATCCTTGATTGTTCTAGGTGGGGGAGTAGCGGGTCTCGGCGGCCGCTGGTTGACTACGATTAAGGAAGTGATATACCGCAAATCTACACCTTTAGCTACAAGGGGTCTAGAAATCCGATTCAGTAAATTGAAAAGTAAGGCAGGAGTGATTGGCGCCGCAGCGTTAGTGGTTGATGAGGTGTTCTCCATTGACAGGGTTACACAAATGGTGAGTCAGGAGGGTTAACGGTGGAAAGACTTCGAGTTGGGATCATCGGGCTAGGCATGATCGGTATTGTCCATCTCCATGCCCTGCGCAGAATTCCTGGTGTCACGGTCACGGCAATTGCCCACACGAAGCGGGAGAAACTCGATGAGCTCCAAGGTTCCTATGGTATTGAGCACACCTTTACTGACTGGCGGGATTTGGTTTTCTCTGACCATGTAGATGTGGTGCACAACTGTACCCCGAACCATCTCCACTTGGAAATCAACGAGGCATGCCTCAAGGCTGGAAAAGCAGTTTTTTCGGAAAAGCCTCTCGGACTAAATGCTGATGAGACGAAAACCATGGCTGCTCTGGCTCAAGAAGTGGATGTGCCCGCGGGTGTCAATTTCAACTACCGCTATTTCCCGGCGGTGCAGTGGGCAAAACACCTCATTGATACTGGAGAGTTGGGCGAAATCCGAGCTGTTCACGGTCACTACCTGCAGGATTGGCTGATGTATGAAGATGATTTCAACTGGCGTGTCGATTCGGCCAAAGGCGGACCTGCTCGAGCGTTAGGCGATATCGGAACCCACTGGCTTGATCTAGCCCAGTATCTAATAGGTCGGCGGGTTGAACGTGTTTTTGCAGACTTAGGAACAATGATTCCGAGACGGAAAGATCCAGAAACAGGTGTCTGGGTAGATGTAGATACAGAAGATTGGGCATCAGCGCTGCTGCAGTTTACCGACGGCGTGAAAGGTAGCTTCACCGTATCACAGATTAGCGGTGGACATAAGAATGATCTCGAGATTGAAATAGTAGGTTCGAAAGCCTCTCTGCGATGGAGGCAGGAAGAACCTGAAATGATCTGGATCGGCAGACGGGGCGGCATCAACGAGATGCGTTACAAAGAACCCGCTGTATTCGAGCCTGAATTACAGGATTTTACCAGCGTTCCAGCAGGACATGTGGAAGGATATGGAGACTGCGTGCTGAATTCAATAAGTAACTTCTATAACAATATCCGGACTTCCCAGACTGATTACCCCACCTTTGCTTGGGGACACTGGATTACCAAGCTCACCGCAGCTTTGATAGAAAGTAGTCTGCGAGAGGCTTGGATCACATGCGAACCGGACTTCGAGTAGGGAGGTGGTGGGTGAGAGCTGAGCTCAGGGGCTATAGTGGTGGTCGGTTGTTATTCTACAGAATAATGTAAGGAGGACAGGTAATGAAACGGTTTGCTTCACTAGTTTTAGTATTGGCTTTAGTTCTGACGGCGTTTGCTGGTTCTGCTGCAGCAGCGTATAAAATCGGTGTACTTGCTCCAGCAGTAACTCACGGTTGGGTAGCAGCTGTTGCATATCACGCGGAGAACCGTCTCAAGGAGCTGGGGGATGAGGTAGAATACCGCATTCAGACCAGCAATAACGCTGAGGAAATGACTGCACAGCTCGACGACTTAATGACTTGGGGCGCTGAAGCTATCGTCGCTTTCCCACAGTGGGAAGGTATGGAAGTGCCTATGCAGAGAGCTCTTGATGCTGGTATCGAGATCGTTAACTTCGACATCGTTATCGATCTGGAAGGTATTTACCGCATCGCTGGTGACAACTATGACATGGGTGTACAGGGTGCCCACTACGTTGTAGAAAAGGTTGGCCCAGAAGCGACAGTTATCATGCTGGAAGTACCCTCTTCTGGTTCCGTATCCGCTTTGAGAAAGCAGGGCTTCCTTGATACAGTAGCTGAGATTGCTCCAAACATGACAATTCACAGCTATGCTACCCAGTTTACTCGGGAAGACGGCTTAGCTGATATGTCCGACATTCTGGTGCGTCATTCTAGAATCGATGCAGTATACTCCATGGACGACGAGACATCTATCGGTGCTCTGCAGGCTATTCGCGAAGCCGGCCGCACTGACATTAAGGTCATCACCGGTGGCGGCGGCATGCAGGAATACTTCCTCATGATGCCTGAGAACGATGATATCTGGATCCAGTCTGCTCTCTACAGCCCAGCCATGGTCCGCGATGCGGTAGACGTGGCTCTGCGGGTTCTCAAGGGTGAAGAGGTAGAGAGAGAAATCATTATCCCAACCACCATCGTAGACCGCACCAACTATCAAGACTTCCTCGATGCAAATTCTCCATATTAATATATAATAGGAGAGTGCAGGAGGTGGCGCTGCCTCCTCCTGCCGTTTTTTGAAAAGAACTGTCTGTGGATGTGATTTGATGATCAGGATGGAAAAGATCAATAAATCGTTTGGGAGCAACCATGTCTTAAAGGATGTCTCCATTACCATTAATGCCGGCGAAATATGCGCCTTATTAGGTGAAAATGGCGCTGGCAAGTCTACTCTCATGAATATCTTAGGTGGAGTAGTCCCTATGGATTCGGGTACTATCTATCTGCATGACAAACCGGTGGTCTTCCACACACCGGCTGAATCCATGAATGCTGGTATCGCTTTTATCCATCAAGAGTTAAACCTGATCAATGATCTTCCGGTATATGAGAATATGTTCCTCGGCCGTGAGCTGCGGAACCGTTGGGGCCGCCTTGATCTTGATCGCATGCTGGCGGAGACTGTTGAGATTTTCAAAAAAATGAATATCGACCTCGATCCTCGCACCATGGTCCGGGACTTAGATGCTTCCTATAAACAGATTGTAGAAATATGTCGTGCTATTATGATGGATGCTTCTGTGATCATCATGGATGAGCCTACCACATCGCTGACCGATCCAGAAATTGAGCGAGTCTTCCAGATGATGCGCCAGCTTAAAGAGCATGGTGTCGGTATTATCTTTATTTCTCATAAGCTGAACGAGGTAATGGAGATCTGTGAGCGCTATATGGTACTGCGCGATGGCATGCTGGTAGCGGAAGGCCAGGTTTCAGATGTCACCACAGATGATCTGGCTCGCTTTATGGTAGGTCATGAGATCGTCATCCAGCAGAAAGGTTCACAGCAAGAGCTTGGCGAGGAAGTTTTGCGGGTGGAGAACCTTTCGCATAGGTCTGCTTTTCGAAATGTGAGCTTCTCGGTTCGCAGTGGAGAAATCCTCGGATTTACAGGACTTTTAGGCGACGGACGCAGCGAGCTGTTCCAAGCAATATTTGGCGCAGATGAGTACGTGAGCGGTCGGATTTTCTTGGAAGGCAGGGAAGTAAGGATCCAGAGTACGGAACAAGCCTTAAACCTTGGTATTGGCTACCTTCCCAGGAATCGCAAAGAGAATGGTATTATATCGGATATGAATATTCTTGAGAATGCTTCCATTGTCACGTGGCCGTTTTATGCTCAGCGAGGGACCATCGATACAAAGCGCCAGACGAAGATTTTCGAAGAGCAGATTGATAAGCTTGCCATCCGGCTGCAGCGTCTGAATGATAATATCAATACCCTTTCTGGTGGAAATCAGCAGAAGGTGGTCTTAGCCAAGTGGCTGGCAGCTCGGCCGAAGGTGCTTATCCTCGATAATCCCACCCAAGGGGTGGATGTGGGAGCCAAGGAAGACATTTATGAAATAATTTTAGGCTTAGCTGCTGAAGGTCTGGCTGTTGTGGTCCTTTCGAGTGAAGCTCAGGAAATCATCCGCATCTGCGATCGAGCCTTGGTGATGTATCAGGGAGTGATTCAAGGCGAGGTCTCTAACAGTACTATGACCGAGCATGATATTATGAGGCTCGCAACTGGTGGGATGCTAGATGCAAGTTAAAGGCAGGGATGAACATGAAAGCGATGGAAACTAGTTCGAAATCAAGATTCAGCCAATGGGTGGGCAACCGCCGTTCTGTGGATTCCAATTTCGGCACGGTATTAGTTCTGCTGGTCTTGATAGTGCTGCAGACGGTAGTCTTAGGATTCGATTATGATTCGGTCGGCCATTGGTTCAGTGCTTGGTCCCGCAACTGGATCAATATTCTACGGAACAACGCGGCTGTTGGAATTATTGCCTTAGGCATGACTTTTGTAATTCTGACCGGTGGAATTGATCTCGGAGTTGGATCGACGCTCGTTGCCATTGGCGCTGTTATTATGATGATGTTAGATACTGGACCCAAGGGATTTCTTGGGAATTTGGGAATCACTGGGGTTCCTGCTTATGCCCTGGCGATTATAGCAGCCATTGTCATGGGCTGTTTGATCGGGGCAATCGTAGGCCTCCTGATTACCAAGGGCAGAATTGCTCCCTTTGTAGCTACCCTCGGATCCATGAAGATACTGCGCAGTGTGACTCAGCACTTCATGCAGGGTTATAACCCAAGGGTACCGCGGGGCTTTCTTCAGATATCGAACCTCCAAGTCAACCGGCTGATGTTCATGCCTATAGTCTACTGGGCTATCATTGCTGCTATCTTGATCTATGTCTCGAAGCGAACCGTTTTCGGCCGCCAGGTAATTGCGGTAGGCTCAAACGAGCGGGCAGCACAGCTCTCCGGTGTGAATGTGGACCGGGTAAAAATTGGGGCATATGCCCTCATGGGGGTACTGGTAGGTATTGCTTCTGTGATCCAGGTTTCCCGCATCGGTTCAATGGACTTCGCCAATGCAGGCAGCGGTTATGAAATGGATGCCATTGCTGCAGCAGTCGTTGGTGGCACAACTATGCGTGGTGGCCGGGGAACGATCCTAGGTACCGTCTTAGGCATGCTCATTATTGCCGTCATGAATAACCTTCTCAACCTCTTCGGCGTACCACCATTTCTCCGGGAAGCGTTCAAAGGACTCATCGTAGTTCTAGCAGTACTTTTCCAACGGAAAGAGAGCGCTTAGCTGTAGAAAACATCAAATAGGTAAGTTTGCAAATGAGAAAAAAGACCTCGACTTGTATGGAACTAAATTCCGAGTACGAGGTCTTATTCGTATCGTCATGGGACTGGAATCTTGACAACCAAACACGTGTTCGGTATAATTGATTCAAGTGAGCTCAATGATGAGGGATGGTGGAACTGCCGTTGGCTAAGATTTTTCACGAAATTCGTGATCCGATCCATTCGTTCATTAGACTAGACTCAGATGAAATTAAGATTCTGAATTCAAGACCTTTTCAAAGACTTAGGCATATTCATCAATTGGCCATGACATACCTGGTTTATCCTGGGGCAACTCATAGACGATTTGAGCATTCCCTTGGAGTAATGGAATTGGCAACCCGAATTTATGATACTATTACAGCGGAAAAAAACAGGCATTATAAAGTGAAGGAAATACTTCCGGAATTGTGCACCAGAGAAACAAGAGATTATTGGAGGCGCGTCCTTCGCATAGCGGCACTTTGCCACGACATGGGACATCTCCCTTTTTCACATGCTGCGGAGGATGAGTTACTACCCGAATCCTGTAATCACGAGCAATTGACCATCAGTTTTATCCAATCAGAAGAGATAGCGAAGATTCTCCAAGAAATGACGCCTCCTGTTAATCCAGAACATGTGATTAAGTTAGCTGTCGGTCCTAAAGAGCTTCCCGATGTTCGGTTTACGGAATGGGAGACAATTCTTTCTGAGATCATAGTTGGTGACGCTTTCGGGGCAGATCGTATGGATTATCTGCTGCGCGATTCTTATCATGCAGGGGTTGCTTATGGAAGATTTGATCATTATCGTTTAATCGATACCTTGCGGATATTAGCTTGGGACATCGATGATGATTCTACGATGCCAGCGTTAGGGATGGAAGAAGGCGGCTTATATTCGGCGGAAGCTCTGCTGCTGGCTAGATATTTCATGTTTGCTCAGCTTTATTGTCATCCGGTGAGAAGGATCTACGACATTCATCTCAAAGATTTTCTTGCGGCTTGGCTTCCAGGCGGGAAGTTTCAGCCATCAGTCGATTATCTCCTTAATCTTACAGATAACGAAGTACTCTCAGCTATAGCCGATGCCAGCAGAAAGGTTGGAAGTGCGGGTCACGAGTGGGCTGATCGAATAGTTAGTCGCAAACATTTTCGTGTCTTGTATAAGAGAAATCCCAGTGACGTAAGGGAAAATCCCGAAGCTGCCGAAGCAATATATAGAGCAGCCTGCGAAGAATTTGGGAAGGAACGCGTGAGGTATGATAAATACTTCCAAAGAGGAAGTTCACCGGACTTCCCAGTATTAACACATGATGGTAGGGTAGTCCCGTCGACGTTGTTGTCTAAAGTTATTCAGGATTTGCCAATCGTAGCCTTTGAATATGTTTACGTTTCACCCGAAATACGTGAATCTGCTCATGTTTGGTTGAAGCGGAACCGCGAATCCATTATTGGGCTCGAGGGGGAGGTTTGACTGGTTTGAAAAGACTGCAGAAGGTAGTTATTCTACTATCGCTGGTGGAGAACTTAAGATCACATGGCAGCTGGTGTGGGGAAACGCATATTCAGAAAGCGAGTTATTTCCTTAAGACAATTCTAGAGGTTCCACTTGATTATAACTTTGTTCTATATAAGCACGGTCCATATTCTTTTGACCTTAGTGATGAGCTTACGAAAATGCGAGCCGATGGTCTTTTAAAATATGTGCCCACACCACCTTATGGGGCTGCCTTTATGCTGAGTGGTCAAAGCAATATCTTGAAGGAAAAATTTCCGAAGACCCTAAACCTATATACGGACAAAATAGAGTCGCTTGCTAAGGAGTTAGGCAATAAAGGCGTGAGAGAATTAGAAAAACTAGCAACGGCCCATTATTTGTTGGCTAATGAGGATAACCTCGATGATAAATCAATGGCAAAACGGATGAATGAATTGAAACCTCATATTTCGGTCGACGAAGCCCGTTTAGCAATTAGAGAGTGTAAGGATATGATAACTAGACTCAGAGGCTGAAAAGCAAAGACCCGCCTTTAGCAAGCGGGTCTTTATTTTCAGTTTTTCTCAGCGAGCAGCAATCACAAAAGAGAAGTAATATGGGAACATGTCGCTGTAGCCGTTGGCAAGGCGGAAGTTGCGGAAGAATATGTGCAGCGTTCCTTCCTCTTCTACGTCAAAGAGTAGGGTGGGGAAACGCCCGTACTCTAGATCGTGAGCCAGCTGGTTGCCTTCACTGTCGTACAGGTAAAGGTCGAGGTCGCTGATAGCTGGGCCACCGATTCCTACGATTATGTATTCATATCCGGCTGCGAAGCGATATTCTACTGGGTAAGTGCCTTGGAGACCAAGACTGTCCAGCTCGAAATGTTCGATTGTGAAGCCGTTGTTGACTAACTCTCCCAACACACCTGAAAGGTCATCCAAGAGAGCAGCCAACTCGTCTGCAGTTGACAACTGTGCCGATGCCGAAAAACTTAGAGCGAAGATCAAAGCGGTGATGCCTAGGACCATGGCGAGTCCGTACTTTTTCACGTGATTCCCTCCCGATAATTGGTGAGGTATTTCTTCTGCGAGCTCAATGTTTTTTCCTGCGCTGATCGGCAAAGAACAGCGAGGGGCCTGTTTTTAACAATATACAAAACACAACTTAGCAACAATATAACTCCGGCTTTATTTACACACATTTCCTCAGCTGTTAAAATATAGCCTAACTTGCAGGGTTTCCAGCAGCTTAAGAACTTCTACTATGGACATGGTAGAAGTTCTTTGTTTTATCAGCGCGGAGCGTGTAAAGGAGGTACACCATGTCTCTCTTGAGTGTTAAACAACTAAATTCAGAGACCGTGGACAAATTACTTGAACGCGCCGCAGTGCTGGCAGGAGCTTCAACAAAGCGGAGAAATCGCGGTACGGTCGTTAATTTGTTCTATGAACCGAGTACGCGAACCAGTTTGTCCTTTCAAATTGCTGCTCAGCGCTTAGGTTTGAATGTTTTGGATTTCGGGGTAGAAAGATCAAGCATACAAAAGGGCGAATCGCTCCTGGATACGCTCCAGACACTAGAAGCTTTGGGTGTAGATATTGTAGTGCTCCGCCACTCTGACGATTGGCCAAGTCTGCTCAACGGGCATCGATTCAAAATGGCGTTAGTCAATGCTGGGTCAGGGATTTACGAACATCCTACGCAGGCTTTGGTGGATGCTCTGACCATCAAAGAGCATTTTGGCACTCTACGCGGGCTTACCGTGACCATCGTCGGCGATATCCGTCACAGTAGGGTAGCCCGTTCGAATGCCCATCTTCTGCAGATGATGGGCAGCAGGGTTCAGTTCGCTGGACCGCAAGAATTCCGCGCTGATGACATCCCTGGCTGTCGATGGGTCGATTTCGATGAGGCCCTCTCGGAAAGTGATGTGCTGATGATGCTGCGCGTCCAGCTTGAACGGCACCAAGATCAACACGAGCTGGAAAGCTACCACGAACAGTTTGGTCTAAACAGCGAGCGGCTGGCTGCTTTGAATCGCAGAGCTTTGATTCTCCATCCCGGGCCAGTGAATCGCAATGTGGAGATATCGGATGCGGTATTAAGGGATCGCCGCTGTCGGATTCTCAGACAGGTTCAGCTGGGTGTCGGGGTGCGGATGGCGGTGCTCGAGTGGTGCTTCAGAGGCAATCGGTTTGGTCAGGCAGTGTCTGCATAAAAATAATTCATGAGGGAGTAGTCCTAGCTGGACTGCTCCTTTTTTCATGTGTTGCGAGTGGAAGGTTATTGGGTATGCATTGGCGAAGGACAGATACGAAAGTTTAGGTTCTTACTAAGGAGGAAGCATTGCTGCAATGGTCGCAAGATCGAACTCACTAGAACAACACAAGTCATTGGCAAAGCAGATGCTGCTGTTTGCACTGCCCATTATGGCAATGAATATACTGCAGCTCTTATTCAACGCGGCCGACATGATCGTTGTAGGTCGTTTTGCTGGCAGTAAAGCGCTGGCAGCTGTAGGTGCAACAGGTTCGTTAATCAATCTGCTGGTCAATCTATTCATGGGTCTTTCAGTTGGAACCACTGTAGTGGTTGCCAACGAGTATGGTGCGAAGAAATATACCGATGTGCGCAAGACCGTTCATACTTCGATGGGTGTAAGTATAATCTCGGGCATAATCGTCATGATTATTGGCCTCATCTTTTGTACTCCTCTTCTTCGTTGGATGGGCACTCCTGCTGATATTATCGACTGGTCATCCTTGTATATGAAGATCTACTTTCTTGGTCTTCCCGCTAGTATGGTCTACAACTTCGGAGCTGCTATCTTAAGAGCCGTAGGCGACAGCCGACGCCCCATGTATTTTTTGACGATAGCTGGAGTTGTTAACGTCATCTTCAACATGTTTTTCGTTATCGTTCTCAACATGCATGTTGATGGGGTAGCCTGGGCCACTGTGATTTCTCAGTACCTCTCCATGGTTTTGATCCTCATTTCCCTCAGCAAAACACATGGACCTATTCAGCTGTTTCCCCGTCAGATCCGCATCGATAAGTCGAAGCTGGCTGGTATTGTCCGCATAGGCCTGCCTGCCGGCCTGCAGAGCCTATTGTTTTCTATCTCCAACGTTCTGATTCAGTCTGCTGTAAACTCCTTTGGATCAGTAGTAGTTGCAGCCAATGCCGCAGGCGGTAATGTAGAAGGCTTTATCGGTACTACAATGAACGCATATTATAACGCTGCGATTACCTATACGGGCCAGAAGATGGGTGCCGAAGATTACGATGGCATCGATATGGTCGCACGGGTATCGACCGTGTTTGTATTTGTTACTTGGGTCATCGTGGGCGGCTTTATTATGCTCTTTGGGCATACTCTACTTGGGCTTTATACGACGGATCCACAGGTAATCGAGGTGGGTATGCATCGTTTGAACATCATGATGGCTGTTTACTTCACCTGTGCCATTATGAACGTTTTTCCTGGCTTGACCCGGGCAATGGGCTATTCGATCCTCCCGATGCTGTCGACCTTGTTTGGGGCATGCATTATGCGGATTGTTTGGCTGATGACCGTCTTTGCCTGGTATCCGACTGTAACTGTGCTGTTCTTGGCCTATCCTGTTACTTGGACCTTAGCGGGAGCAGGCCAGGTCGCGATCTTCTTCTATGCAAGGCGGCAGATTCGGAAAAAGGCTGCATCTGGGGAACAAAATGTTCTTCCCACAGCAGCTGGATAATACAAACCTTTGGAGGATGATCGGCAGTGCGTGAGTATATTCGGCGCATGCGGGAGACACTGCATCAGAACCCTGAGGTTGCCTTCGCTGAGCACAAGACGGCTGAGTTAGTGGCGTCTGAGCTCAGAAGGATGGGGTTTGCGGTGAAGACAGGTATTGGAAAGACTGGCGTAGTTGGAATTCTGCGTTTTGCTGAAGATGGGCCCTGTGTCGCAGTGCGAGCCGATATGGATGCTCTTCCAATTGAAGAAGCGACAGGCGTGGACTTCTCATCGCAAAACTCAGGAGTCATGCACGCCTGTGGGCACGACACTCATACGGCAATTGCTTTGGGGATTTGCGCCTATCTGGCCGAGAACCAGGATCAGTTCTGCGGTTCCTTTATGGCTGTTTTTCAACCAGCTGAGGAGATTGTGGCCGGGGCAAAAGCGATGCTGGAAGATGGTTTGTTCTCTGAAGTGAAACCAGATGTGCTGTTCGCACTTCATAATTGGCCAAACATGCCGACTGGTACCTTCGGAGTGCAGTCTGGGCCGGTTACAGCCTATGCTGATCGTTTTGCAGTTGTCTTTAGGGGAATAGGTGGTCATGGTGCGTTTCACCATCAGACGAAGGACCCAATTGCAATGGCCACCATGGGGATTCAGGCTGCCTTTTCGCTCGTTCAGCGCCGCACAGGCCTTGCACCACGGGCTCTGTCATTCGGTAAGGTTCAGGGCGGAAGCAGCTTCAATATTATCCCTGAGGAAGTAGAGCTGGAAGGAACGGTCCGCACTGTGTCGCCTGAACAGCAGAAAGAAATGATTTCCCTTCTCCATCAAGCTTTTCGGTCTGCTGCTGAGCTTTACGGAGGCTCATACAGCTTGGTTTATCAAAAAGGCGTGCCAGCCAGTATGAATGACGAAGAAGCCTGCCGCAGGGCGATTGCGGTTATCCAAAGAGAACTGCCCGAGATGGCCATCGTTACTGATGGTTTGGCGACTCTGGCTGGAGAAGATGTGAGCTTTTTCCTCCAAGAAGTGCCTGGAGCGCTGTTCTTCTTTGGTACTGGAGAGGATGGGGCGGTCAACCAGCTGCACAATCCGGGATACCTGCCTACGCACGAAGCAGTGATGAGCGGATATGAAGCTCTGCGAGTTGTAGTGTGTGATTATCTTAAGAAACAATAGAATTCTGGATGGCCCAAGCGGTATTTCTATTCCCTTCTCCGGAAAGAATAGGAACGAATAATCATGAGGAGGGAAAAAATGAACTGGTTTGGCCGACTTGCTCTGCTTCTTGTAATTATTGGAGCTTTGAACTGGCTGTTGGTGGGAGTATTTCAGTGGGATGCAGTGGCTGCCCTGTTTGGCGGGGAGACTATGCGGGCTTCCTCGGGCATTAGCCGGGTGATTTACACCTTAGTAGGTCTGTCTGGCCTTTACTGCATCACATTTCTATTCAGCGATGATAGGGTAAGAACTGACTAACAAATAAGGACCGCCAGGATGAGATTCTAGTCCCAGCCTGGCGGTGTTTTTATCCCTTCACGATTTGGACCACCTGAGCGACACCAGTTTCACTTATCCGGACGCGGCTGGTTTCATCGTAATCATCGCTGCCCATGGTCAGCTCAGCGCTGCGCTTCATAGCAGAAGTGACAGTTTCGACTGGTCTAGTGTGTACTTCTGTAAAGCCTTTTTTCAGCACCTCGCGCACATTGGAACTGTTCAGCTTGCCGCAGGGCATGATGATAATCCGATCTTCTGCCCTTTCCTTCAGCTGTGTGAGAAGCTCTAACCCTTCCACAACTGTGCGCTTCTGGCCGGAGCTGAGGAGGCGGTCTACACCCAACTCAATTAAATCATCGAGAAATTGCATAGGTTCTCTTGCTACGTCAAAAGCTCGGTGACATGTAACTTCCAGAGAGTGTTCCTTGGCGGTGTCGACGAGCTTGTTCATCGCGCTTTTGTCCAGCAGGCCTTCTTCTGTGAGTACTCCAAAGACGACCGTTTTTGCACCTGCCTGTGCGGCCCGCACGATGTCGCGCTGCATGATGGCAATTTCCTCCTGACTGTAGACGAAGTCTCCACCCCGGGGCCGGATCATTACCGCAGTATCCACCGGAACATTTTCCACAATATATTCCACAAGTCCAATACTCGGTGTTGCCCCACCAGCAGCTGGATCCGCACAGATTTCGACCCGTGAGGCTCCGCCGCGGTATGCAGCTAACACATCTTCTATGGTATAACAGCAAACTTCCACTACATACGGCACAGAAAAACCTCCTTCTCTCGTGCTCACCATAACAGATGGCTTTAGTGCTGTCAATTGCCTCATTTAGAGGATTTTGTTGGCTGTCAATGGAATAGTATTCCTCGTTAGCATTGTTGGTTTATCATGATCTAAATGAAAAGGTGGGGCGCATGGTTGTAAATCAGACGAATTTACATGATGTTATTGCTCAAGAACTATCTCGTGTAAAGATAACCGATATCCACACCCATATTTTCCCTGCAGAATTTGACGAACTCAGTCTGTGGGGCATTGATGAATTATTGACTTATCACTACTTGGTGGCTGAGTTTTTCCGGTTCAGCTCCATGCCTTACGATGAGTTTTTCGCACTCGATAAGCCAGCACAGGCCGACCTCATCTGGCAGACATTATTTACAGAGCATTCTCCAGTCAGCGAGGCACAGCGCGGTGTTTTGACTGTTTTAAAAGCCCTGGGACTAGATGTGCACTCTCGGGATCTAAAGGCGTACCGTGAATATTTCCGCTCTATGGGGCAGGAAGCTATTATCTCTAAGGTGTTGGAGCTGGCTGGGGTAGAAACGGTAGTTATGACCAATGATCCATTTGATCCTGTGGAACACCAGGTATGGCAGACAGGCGGGAAGCAGGACGAGCGTTTCCGGGCAGCACTGCGGGTTGATCCACTTCTGAATGATTTCCCCAAAGCGTGCTCTGATCTGGAAGGCTGGGGCTATGAGGTCGAGCCTTCTCTGAATGAAAAGACGGTAGAAGAAGTAAAGCGCTTTCTCCGTGAATGGCTGGAGAAGATTGATGGCTTGTACTTAGCCGCATCGCTCCCCTGCGATTTCGTAATGCCAGAAGATTCAGTACGGGCGTATCTGATTGAAAAATGTATTCTGCCAGTATGCGCTGAACTCAACGTACCCTTTGCGATGATGATTGGCACCAAGCGCCAGGTTAATCCCGAGCTCCGACTGGCCGGTGATTCACTGGGTAAGGCGGATATCAAGTCGGTAGAATACCTGTGTGCAAGGTATCCTGAAAACAAGTTCCTCGTTACACTGCTTTCACGGGAAAACCAGCATGAACTGGCCATCACAGCGCGCAAATTCCGCAATCTTATGGTATTCGGTTGCTGGTGGTTCTTGAACAACCCAAGTATTATTGAGGAAATCACTCGGATGCGCATGGAAACTCTAGGGATGTCGTTCATTCCTCAGCACTCTGATGCCCGTGTGATTGAGCAGTTAATCTATAAGTGGGATCATTCCAAACAGATTATCGGGAAGGTGCTGCTTGACAAGTATACCGATCTCTTAGAGACCGGCTGGCAGCTGACGCAGGAAGAGATTTCCCGTGACATTCAAGACCTCTTTGGAGGCAGTTTCTGGAAGTTCATTGAAAAGTAGGTGCAGCAATGATTTCAACCATCATTACAGAAAATGAAGATCAGCCGCTGAGCTGGAATGAGATTCACGAAACCTTGGAGGCCGTTGTCCAGGCGCTGGATGCTTCGGTCAAGAAGGTTCTGCTCCTGCCTCCGGACTTTACCCGTAAGCATTCCGGTGCAGGGAAGATCACAGCCGCGCTTTATAAGCTTCTGCAGGGACGGGAAATTCATATTATGCCGGCCTTGGGAACCCATGTCCCCATGTCTGAAACAGAAATTCGCGATATGTTCGGTCCCGATATACCCCTCGACATTTTTCTGGTCCACAACTGGCGCAGTGACTGCATTCACTTAGGAACCATCCCCGGCGAGTTTGTAGCCGAGGTGTCAGAAGGGATTTTGGATTATTCCATTGATGTGACCGTAAACAAGCGGATCGTGAGCGGTGAATATGACCTGATTATCTCTATTGGACAGGTTCTGCCCCACGAGGTTGTGGGCATGGCCAATTACAGTAAGAATATCTTTGTGGGCTGCGGTGGCCCCGACATGATCAATAAATCTCACTTCTTAGGAGCCGCTTATGATATGGAAAGGCTGCTGGGAAGGGACCACTCTCCAGTCAGGCGGGTGTATGACTATGCCGAGGAGAAATTCTTGCAGAATGTTCCCTTGGTATATATCTTGACTGCAAACTCTACGGCTGTTAATGCCGAGACGGGCCTCACTGACTTATTTGGGCTTTACGTCGGTACAGATCGAAAGCCCTTTATGGCCGCGGTAGCTATGAGTCAGAAGAAGAACATTAACCTGATGCCTAAGGCTTTAGAAAAGGTAGTGGTTTATCTTGATGAGCAGGAATTTAAGACCACTTGGCTGGGCTGTAAGGCAATTTATCGGACTCGCATGGCTATGGCAGATGGGGGAGAGCTGGTAATGATTGCTCCTGGTCTGCGTCGTTTCGGAGAGGATGAGGTCATCGACGGTTTGATCCGCAAGTACGGCTACTCTGGGCGAGAGGCGATTTTGAAAGTCGCTCAGAATCAGGATCTTCAGGAAAACCTTTCCGCTGCGGCGCACTTGATCCATGGGTCCGTGGATGGCCGCTTTAAGGTATCTGTCGCCTCACCGCATTTAACAGAAGAGGAGATTACAGGGGTCGGTTTTACTTACCTTCCATACGAGGAAGCCCTGGAGCGCTATCCTGTGCATAAGTGGGAGCCAGGGTTTGTCGAGATTGGTGAGATTTTTTACATCGACAACCCAGCTACCGGGCTGTGGATTGCCAAGGAGCGCTGGGAGGTGGAGGGGTGAAATTTGTCCACACTATAGCGCTAGAAGTGAGCAGTTCTTCTGCTAAATGCGCCCTCTTATCTCCCGAAAAAGGGATCATCCGGACAGTGGAACGGCGCCTGCCACCTGATGTAACCGATGGTCTTACGCAAGATGCAGATAAGATGGCTGCCGCAGCATTGGACGCTCTGCGAGAGCTGGTCAGCCAAATCGATGTTCCTGTCGATGCGATCGGCCTAGGAGGAACTTGGCACAGTCTGCTTCTGCTCGATCAGGACAAGCTTCCTCTGCATCGGATCAGTACTTGGGCTGATTTGTGTTCCGCCCCTACAGCGGCTGATGCCCGCAAGGACAAAGGTTTTGTCGAGGAATTTTATCAAAAGACCGGGTGCATGGCTCATGCCATGTACCCTCTGTTTAAATACTGGCACCTCACGAAAGCTGCACCAGAGCTGACAAAGAACGCTAGATATGTTTCATCACAGATTGAGTATCTCTTCTTGAAGCTCACTGGTGAGATTGCGGTTTCGCACTCAACTGCTGCCGGTTCAGGGTTCTTTAATCTCCATACCTTAGATTGGGATCCAGAGCTGCTTGAGCTAGTCGGACTCAGCGTAGAACAGCTCGGAGCGCTCGAGGATGCTTTCTATGTGGGTAAGCTTACTACTGAGGCTGCCCAATATGTGGGATTGCCCAGCGGTATTCCTGTAACAGTAGGGATGCCTGATGGAGCGCTCAATCAAGTGGCAGTGGGAGGTGCCCGGCAGGGTGTTATGTCATTTTCGGTGGGCACCAGCGGAGCGCTGCGCCTAGCCGTGCAGGAACCGGCTCTGCCTAGGGAACCATCTACTTGGTGTTACTTTCTCCTAGACGATTTCTATCTGGCCGGGGCAGCTACCAACGCTTCGAACAATGTGGATTGGTTTATGCGGAACTTCGCCGGGCCAGGGCAGGATTATGTTCATTTAGAAAAGACGGCAGAAGCTGTAGACCCAGCTAAAGCACCATTGTTCTTGCCTTTTATCTATGGAGAAAGGTGCCCAGGTTGGGGTGAGAATCGCTTAGGAGGCTTTCTGGGGCTGAAGCCCCATCATGGAACCGCTGAGATGTATTATGCGGTGCTGGAAGGGATTTTGCTTAACCTTTATCACTGCTATGAGATTCTAGCGTCAACTGCAGAGGAACCATCGCAGATCTTAGTGTCTGGTGGAATCATGAACTCTTCTTTCTGGCTGCAGATGGCCAGCGATATCTTCCGGAGGGAGTTTTTTACCACGGGTGCGAAGAACGATTCCACTTTTGGAGCGGCCTTAGTGGCTGCGGCTGCTGTCAGCGGAGGGGCAGAGGCTCTCCATGAATTAACGGCACAGATCAAAGCAGCGCCGGCCTGTCAGCCGCGAGAAGATGGGCTGACAAAGATATACCGGCGCCGATATGCGATGTATTTGGATGTGTATCAAAACTTAACGCTGTAAGGTTAAGTGCCATAAGTTAACCGCCCAGCCTGCTTGGTTCAGACTGGGCGGTTTGGTTAATGAATTCTATTGATTAACGAGCGTCGATGCTTCCGGCGAAGTACATGCCCATTTCGTGATTTTTATCAGGGGCATTATCTAGAATCCTGAAAACAGTTCTACGAGGTCTGTCGGAACGGCTGCCGCCGTTTACCAAAGCACCGGCGCACTTCTCACAATAAGTTTGGAAGGACCAATTAGAAGTTCCACAGTAACGGCAGATTTTCACGCGACCATCTCCTTTTAGAGTATTTTGGGGAACAAAAAAACGCATGCCGACTCTAAGACGAGCTAACATACGCTTGGTGTACTCCTACGGGGTTAGCTGACGGGTTAGGGCACCCAAGTTGCCCCTCTAGAACCGCCCGGGCAGTTCTAGATTCACCCCAAAAGATTGGGTCCCCCGCTGTATAATTCGGAGATGTCACCTTTATTATAGCATCATTTCGTAAAACTTCAAGGCGACACCGGGTTAAATCGGTATGAATTGACAACGTTTCTTCTTAAGACAGGATTAACCACTTACCTGCTAGAAAAATAGGTGTTAAGGATAATCGCAGAATCGATCAAGGAGTGGAGCTGTGTGAATAACCAAAAGGGCGCTTTTTACACGGGTAAGTATCGCAATGTATTCTTGGAGTTTGGCTATTCTGAGGAAGAGATCGAAAAGAAGATAGCGTATACCTTTGAGCAGCTGTTTTACGGTGACGAAGACACCAAAATTTATTATCCTGTTGGCGATGATATGGGTTATCTCTTAGACACCGGCAATCTGGATGTACGCACTGAAGGGCAGTCTTACGGTATGATGATGGCTGTCCAGATGAATGACCAAGAACTATTTAACCGGATATGGAAGTGGACACTCACGTATATGTGGCATGACAGCGGCAAGTATAAGCATTACTTTGCCTGGTCGTGTAACCCCGATGGCACTCGTAGAGCACAGGGGCCAGCTCCTGATGGAGAAGAATACTTCGCCATGGCCTTATTATTTGCTTCTAACCGTTGGGGAGACGGAGAGTACCCCTTTGATTACAGCAGGCAAGCTAAGCAGATTCTTACGGCCTGTGTGCATAAGGGAGAAGATGGAGAAGAAGGTGATCCAATGTGGGATCCGGAGAACAAGCTGATTAAATTCGTACCGGAAACTCCCTGGACAGATCCCTCGTACCATCTGCCTCATTTCTATGAGTTGTTTTCCCTTTGGGGACCAGAACAGGATCGTCAGTTTTGGAAGGAAGCAGCTGCTGCCAGCCGGGATTTCCTCAAATTGGCCTGTCATCCCGTGACTGGGCTTGCACCGGAGTACTCTGAATATGATGGAACGCCCAACTTCACCCGCGGTCATGGTAACTTCTACAGTGACTCTTATCGGGTGGCACTTAATGTGGCTCTAGATTGGGAATGGTTCCGAGTTGACCCCTGGCAGGTGGAACAGTCAAACCGTATACAAGAGTTTTTTGCAGAGATTCCCATGGAGGAGTACAAAATCTACGCTGTGGATGGTACACTTATCGATGAACCAGCACTGCATCCATGGGGCCTGTTGGCGACAAATGCTGCCGCATCTTTGGCGAGCGATGGCCCGCACAGAAAAATGTATGTGGATAAATTCTGGAACCTCCCTTTGCGGAAGGGGACACGGCGCTATTACGACAACTGTCTTTACTTCTTCAGCTTGCTGGCTTTGAGCGGCAAGTACCGCATATGGTCTAAAGAGGAGAAGTAATCCGATTTGATGAGCAGAAGATCAAGGGGATGGGTATGAGACAAAGCAAAGCACTGGACCTTACAACAGGCAGCATTCTTTCCGCACTCACAAAACTAGCCGTTCCTATCATTGGCACTTCGTTTGTGGAAATGGCCTACAGTCTCACAGATATGATGTGGCTGGGGCGTGTCGGTGCTGATGCGGTGGCAGCCGTGGGCGCCGCTGGTTTCTTCACCTGGCTGGCATCCGCCTTTCTGCTCCTAGCTAAAGTAGGAGCAGAGGTTGGTGTGGCCCAGTCGATTGGGGCTCGAAACACAAAGCGGGCCAAAGAGTTCATCCGTCACAGCATCCAAATTGCCGTCTCTCTGGGCGTGCTGTACGGGCTTTTTATGGTTATCTTCCGTCGGCCGTTGATCGGGTTCTTCCGCTTGGGCCCTTCCATCGAGTCAGACGCGCGTACGTATTTGGTGATCGTATCGCTGAGCATGTCGTGTTTCATGCTGAATCCCGTCTTTACCGCGATTTTTAACGGGGCAGGTGACAGCACCACACCGTTTCGGCTTAACGCCCTTGGTTTGGTGCTGAACATAATTCTAGATCCAATTTTTATCCTTGGATTGGGCCCCATTCCGCGGCTTGAGACTATGGGGGCGGCAATAGCGACGTTTATTGCTCAGGTTACAGTAACAGCGGCCTTTGCACTGCATGCCCGCACCAGGCCCGAACTCTTTTCAGGCATAAACCTGATTAAGAAAATGGAGTGGGTACGGGCTAAGGAGATTCTCCGGTTAGGGCTTCCGCCAGCAGTTCAGAATGCCTGCTTTGCATCAATAGCCATGGTGATTGCTCGGATCCTTGCTAATTGGGGCCCGCTGCCCGTGGCAGTACAGCAGGTTGGTTCCCAGATAGAGTCAATCTCGTGGCTAACTGCTTCAGGATTCGAAGTTGCTATGAGTGCCTTTGTGGGACAGAACTATGGTGCGAGGAAATGGGAGCGAGTCCGCAAGGGCTACTTCACAGGCCTCGGCATAGTAACCGTATGGGGGCTATTTGCTACCTTTCTCCTGATCTTTGCTGCAGAACCGCTTTTTTCTCTGTTTATCCCCGAAGAAGAAGCTATTCGATATGGAGTCGTTTATCTGCGGATTTTAGGACTCTGCCAGCTTTTTATGTGTGTAGAAATCATGACTGCCGGTTCCTTCATCGGCCATGGGCAGTCACTACCACCAGCCGTAGTGAGCATTGGGTTCAATCTGCTGCGGATTCCGCTAGCGCTAATCCTGTCCTCCACATCTTTGGGCTTAGAAGGCGTGTGGTGGGCGATTACCCTCTCAAGTATCTGTAAGGGTGTGGTGCTCAGTATTTGGCATCTTCGCTTCTTGAACCGATACACTGGCAGCTCAAGAATGTCCCAAACAGTGGAGCACTAATTACAGCGCGAAATCAGCCCTGGTTCTTACCAAGGCTGATTTTTACTTTGCGAAAAAGGCTGAATAGGTCAACTCCTAGATCGGGGAACACAATGGAACGGGCTTGGTCTGGTGCTTTGTATGTCATGTGCCGGGAGATATCGCCGTCTTCAAAACCGTACACTAATATGGACTCATTTTCAGGATCGACTACCCAGTACTCCTTGACGCCGCCGGTCATATAGAGTTCCATCTTCTTAATCAGATCAATGCGGCGAGTGCTTTCAGACAACACCTCACAGATCAGTGTCGGGACGCCTTGGTAATACCCTTCACTATCCAGATGATCCGCTAGGTCGCAGATTACCATCAGATCCGGCTGAACCACATTTATGTCATCCGGTGACCGCCTAATGGTAATATCGTATGGAGCCGCGATGGCGAGGCAGGTACCCTCCGTAAAGAAACTGTGCAATAACGCGAACAGCTCAGCCACTACAAGTTGGTGAGTGGTCTTCGGCGATGTCAGCAGCACGATCTCTCCATCGATGAGCTCGAAACGCTCAGGCGAGTTCCGCGAAATCTCTAGAAACTCTTCATACGTCTTCTTCGAACCATAGGAGAGGTGAAGTGCTTCCTCCGCTAAGAAGTCAGGCCGGACCTTGCCCAACTTAGCTATTTCCTGCCCGTTGCGCGTAATAATAATCTCCTCTTCCTGGGCCATCATCAGGTACTTACCGAAGTTATTCTGCACTTCTGTAGAGGAGACTTTCCGCATCTTCCCTCGCCCCCCTAGCACAAATTAGCTAAATTAGCTAATTTGACTATATCATAGGTTAGACGGATGGTCAAATCACTCGGTCCTGTACAGTCCACTCGGTAGCTGGGCTACAAAGGGCGATGGGTTATTGGTATAGAATACCGCCAGCTCATGTAAAGCGCGGCTGCAGGCGACATAGAGCTGGTAGCGGTGGTACGGTTGATCATAACCCTCTGCGTTGGCATTCCAAATTACCACAGTATCGAACTCCAGCCCCTTGGCCAGGTAGTAGGGAATTACCACGATGCCGCTCTTATAGTTGTCGTCTTCGTCGATGATGAGCTGCGGTTCAAGGTCTTGAAGAGCGGCATGGGCCTCCTTCGCTTCTGCTGCGCTCTTGCAGATGACGGCATAGGTCTTGAAGTCCTGTGATGATATGTTCTTCAAGAAGTTCTTTACGGCCTGCGGATGCTGTTCGGGTTCAACCTGCTTAAGCAGCGGTTTGGCGCCTGCCCGGACTAAAGGAATCGCATCTTTCCGAGCATCTTCCGGGAGCAGCGCCAGGCAAAAGCTTGTGATCTCCTGCGTCGAGCGATAGGTCATTCTTAGTTGGAATTTCTCCACAGTGCCTTCTGGAAATACCCGGTGTGCGCTGGAAAGGCCGTTACTCTTGCCCAAACTTGGATTGAGGAGCTGGTTTTCGTCTCCCAAGATGGTGAATCGAGCTCTGGGGAAGAGAGCCTTAATGATCCTGAGCTGGATCTCTGAATAATCCTGCCCCTCGTCCAGCACTACTTGCCGGATATGGTGCTGAGCCGGATAACCCTTCAGCTCACCCTTGATGAAAAGCATCGGAGCAACATCTTCAAATAGGAGCCTGTCTTCGGCAATGGCAGATTCTGTCTCTCGCTTTTCCTCAGGAGTCAGCATCTCTAAATAAACCTCGACCGGATCCAGATGAAGCCAGCTGTCCAGCTTGGCCATCATTTCCCGATACTCTTTCCTGATAGGCTCAATCGCTTTGCGTGCCAATTCCCAATGACCATCACCTATAAAGACTTCTGCTTGCCGGATGGCGAAATAGCGTTTCTTGATTGCTGCTTTTTTCAGCGGACGAACTTTGGTTAGAACCCGGTTGCGCACTTTAGCAAGCCGTTTGATGTACGGCAGGTAAGCATAATCGTCAGTGAGCAGGCGTTCGATTTCATCTTTAGACAAAATAACTTGACCCAGCAGGGTGACGTCTTGTGGTTCAACTCCCTGTGCTTCGCAGCGCTCCACGGTTTGTTCGAGCCGCTCTACGAACTCCCGTGAACTCTTTTTCTCAAGGCGCGCTAGACGCCGCTCGCGTTCCTGTGGGGGAGCGGAAGCGAGCTGTTCTTGAAAATCCATCAGGCTTTCGCAGCTGAATAGGCCGCGCAGTGCAGATTCAGCGAACTCTTGGAAAGTAGTCTGCAGTACATTTTCTTCTCCCAGCTCAGGTAGGACCTCGCTGACGTACTCGCTGAATACATTGCTGGGAGAAAAGATAATGACATCGTTGGCAGTCGTGTTTTCCCGGTACCTGTATAGAATATAGGCGATGCGGTGCAGGGCAACAGATGTCTTGCCGCTGCCTGCGGGCCCGGTTACAATCAGGACCGGCTTGTCTTCATAGCGAATCGCCCTGTTTTGTTCTCTTTGGATGGTAGTGACGATACTGCGCATCGTTTCGTCACTGCTAGCACTCAGGGCACGCTGCAGAATCTCATCATCGATTTTGAGATCAGTATCGATCATGTACAGCAGTTTTCCGTTTTCAATCTTATACTGACGCTTCTTGGTTACCTTACCAGATATTTCTCCCATGGGGGCAGTGTAAGAGGCTGGCCCAAGACCGTAGTCGTAAAAGATTGACGAGATAGGTGCTCGCCAGTCATAGACCAGGGGTATTCCAGTCTTGCGGTCAACCAACGTACCAATGCCGATGTAAAATGATTCGGGAAAGGGGAAATCATCTGGTTGGAAGTCAAAACGGCCGAAGTAGGGGCTGTCCTGCATAGAAAGCAGCCTGCGCATCTGCTTGTATTTGCGGATGGCAGCACCTCTTTCTTCCCCCAACTGCATGATGTGCTGTGCCAGCTCATCATAGGTATCTGGGTCGGCTGAACTGATCTGCAGGTCTTCCCAAATGAGCTTCCGTACTTCCTGGACACGCCGGCGGTACATGGCACTGGTCACGCCCACTTCCTTCAGCTGCGCTCTAATCTCGGCTAAGACCCGTTCCAGCCATTTGATTTCTTCCTGACGTTCAAATTCTAGCACAAGACAACCTCCTATTAAACAAACGGGGGTGCTGTTTAATCATTTCCATGCACCCTATGTTTTCATTCTAATTATCGCCGAA
>CALKAR010000076.1 GCA_937988745.1 uncultured Peptococcaceae bacterium | reverse complement strand
ACAGCACAAGTCATGGCAGACAATCTTGATGCTTTAGATGCTAAAGAAGGAATATATGCCTTTGTGGAAAAAAGAGAACCAAAGTGGCGTGGTGGATAGACTCCTAAGCCTCTTTTTTATAGGCTGTGAGCTTAAGAGTCGTTGTATATTTGCGCTCATCATACAGGCTGAAGGGTTGACGACTCTGGAGTTACCTAACGCCGAAGCTCAGCCGCCGCCGGAGTGCGCGAAGCGCACGGAGGGAACCCAAAGCACGACAGTGCTTTGGGCGGTCGGCTGCAGCGCCTTGTTGGCCAAAGGCAACAGGTGTCAACCGATCGTCGATGCTGCCAACGACCTACCCAAGCCATGCCGCTCGCACCATGACAAAGCGGACATTTTCGTTGACAAACGCGATAAAAAGCTAACAATAAATGTCGACCAGATACTCCACACAATAGTGACTTGGTTTATGGACAACAGGATTCTCAAGCTATGATCAAGTGGTACGACAAACACCATCGCTTTAAACCGGTTATCATAGTATGGCTGACTTCTATCAGCCTACTTTTGATCCAAGGATGTGCGCTAACCCAAGAAAATAAACGAATAGATATAAACTATAAATCCCTTCACATCGTATTGCCAAAAGAAGGGCTTTTTTCAATAACAAAAACATCAGATTTAATCGCGCTGGAGTATGTTAATGGCAGTGTAGTCGCATTATCTTACTTTCCATGTGCGACGCCAGGAGATAATATCGAAATCGCCGCGTCTGCGTGGTTCGAGTTTCTTTTTGGGACAGGCTATGAACTTGATGACTACGTAAAAAAAATATTACCTATAGAAGAAATAAGACGAATAAGGCGAAAATTCGTAGCGTCGACTAAAACAGTGACACGTGATCATACACGAATCTACTGGCTTAATTACAAGGCTCAAGCGCCGATAGATGCAAGAATCCTTATAGTTAGCGGGGATCACTCCGAAGGCTATTACGAGGTAGTTTACAAAGGCGACCAGAAATATCCTATAGAAGAAATAGTTGAGTCTATTAACCTAAGTAAGAACTAGAAAATAAGCACAATAATCCAAACTGCCGCTAATAAGATTAACGCTAGCATCAGGTCCTTCCTAAAAGACCACCTTAAAACTTCGCTCGCTAAACTAGAAACTTTGTTTATGAGGTATAAGAGCCCAAAGTCATCCATCTACAAAATACGCCTCTGTGTGGGTGCGTTAAATACCTAGCAACGCTAGTTGTAGTGGAGATTTCCAGTTGAGCTTTGCCTGTGCAAGGCAAATACTGTATATCCTATTTCCCTGAATAGCGTCAATCCAGTTAAATATAGCTTGTAAGCCACTAGTCACTATATCCTTAGTTAATCTTCCAAGGGTTCCAGAAGGGAAAAGAAGATTTATTAGCTCTTCAGTGATGGCGATTGCTTTAGAGCATTCGATTGCTTCAGTAGAGACCCATCATAAAGATTTTGAATCAGGTCATTATAAGCTTGCTTTTCCTCTTCAGTAATAGCCATTTTTTCTGCTCCGGTTAGTTAATATTCAACCTTTAGGCCTAATTTCGAGCGTGCGTGAGCACGCGTTTGGTAATCCTGTGTATATTATAACTTCTTCTTTACATCCATGAAAGCTATGAGCGCAAAGTCCTTCACAAAATCGTCCGTTTATCAACCAACGGGGTAGCCGAAATCATCCGCACCCTGTACAAGCGAATGTTGCCCAAGGCGGTACGCTTGTAATACCGCCCAACGCCTTGCTCGCCGGAAAATTACGAGCGTAGCGAGTAATTTGTCCGCGTGCAGCAATTTGTTAGAGGTCCGTAATTTTCGGCAAAGTGCTAGGGTCAAAGCGTTTCCCCTCTATTTCAGCTAAGTCGTTTATTTTGCGATGACCAAGGCGGTGCGCTAACAGATCTTCCACACGAATAGGACCAGAGAATTTTTCGAGAGACGGACATAGGACATAAACCTCAGCCCGGTCTATTGAAGCTGACCACAATCTCTCGTCCTTGGATATTGTGACCATCATCCTGTTTTTTCCATAGAGGTAAATTATTGCCACCAAACGTCCATGAACTGGATAGAGCATAATTGTATGCACGCCTGGCCATGCTAAAAACCTTGCTTCATCAGGCTCTCGATTCTGAAAGAAGTCAGAAAACTCCACATCATATGAGTCTCGTTCATCGGGGGTTTTAGCCCAAAGAGCATTTCTAAGTTCTGTCGCGTCTGTACTATCTAAATACCGCTCACCAAGCCTATTAACCCCGACACCCAAAGCAAACTTACATAAAAACCTTTGCTCAAATCCTATCTGGACTGCCAGACTTCCCTTATGCATTTTACCTTGAGCATCTTTAAGAATTGATAGGAATTCATTCTCGTCCGAAGTAGGCTCATGAAAATAATTGTCATCATTTGAGAGTTCAATGTTGCCAGATATTCTCCGAGCAGATTTAAAGCTCTTCATGACAGACTGCAGCAACACAAGATTCCAATATTCATCTGAATGTTGCGCAAATATGTAGACCTCGCCACCAAATTTTTTATTGTCAATCGGATTTCCGCCAGCAATCGTATCGTACCTCGAGTCGGCTTTAAGTCTTCGATGGTATACCAGTCCACCGTGTGGCCCTATCGGTAATTCACACGGGAACTTAGTGTCTGATACTAAACTTTGGTGAACCCCCATGTAGCGAAGTGGCAGGGGCCTTGGCTTGGTTAAGTCGATATAATATAAAGCATTCTCAGCCATATCATTCTGGCTAAAGAAGTTCTTTACTAAAGGAGCATCAACGAACAGTCCCATTATGGAATTGCATCGCTGGCAAACATGACGTGTTTTAAAAAGATCAGAGGCCTGAGCCCCTCCCAAAGACTGCGGAAATATATGCTCCAGTGAAAACTCATTCTCCGTTTTTTCAGTGTTACAAAAAATACATATTTTCGACACACCAATCTCCAAGCTTAAACACTCTAACGCCCGGCTCACGCGCCGGTTTGGAGCCGCGAAGCGGCGGAAAATCGGTCGCTGTGCAGCCGATTGTTATAGGTTTTGCGGTCAATCTTCAATGAAGAAATCCGTATCCACTTTTTTGACTTCGTACACCGCGGCGGAACTCACGCCCACATCATGATCAATCATTAGCTGAACGAGATCGGTGCCGTCGATCAACACAACTTTGGGGTCAATCTGACCAACATAATCTAAAGCTTCTTTTGAAAAACGGCTGGTGGTAATGAAAACTCCCTTTTTGGCACGCTGCCCGTGAAGCGCGCCCACGAACTTTTGGATCTCTGGCCTGCCAACAACTGCCTCCCATCGTTTGGCCTGCAAATAGATTGCATCCAAGCCCAGGCGATCTTCTTTGATGACACCATCTATACCTTCATCTGCGGTTTTTCTGGTGGCTTTGCCAGCCTCTTTAACAGAACCGCCATACCCCATTGCAACAATGAGATAAACAACCAGTTTCTCAAAAAACTCCGGCGTATTGCCTTTGATTAGATGAAGTAGCTCATTCGCCACCTCATCTCTCAATTGTTGATAGGCTTGCTCTAATGTTTCCTCAGGAGTCGTTGATGACGTCTCGTTATCAGTAGTGTGGCTAACCTTCTCGGTTCTGTTTTTGCTGCTCGCCTGCCGGACTTCCTGAAACTCTTCGAATCGTTCCAAATACTTTATGTCAATTTTGTCAGGTGCTTCAGCAAGTATTTTTCGGCCTCGTTCGGAAATATGAAAGCGCCCCCGTTTTGGTGACTCCAGAACTCCCGCCTGCGTGAGATAGACCTTTGCCCATGCCACACGATTTGAAAATATCGTTTGCCTGCCGCTTGGCAGCCTTTCCCGTAGATCCTCTTCAGAGAGTCCCATTACCTTCGCGAGCCCGTCACGAGCTTCTTGCATCGTATGCTCTTCGCCATCGGCAGCAAACTTGAGCAACGGTAACATCAGTGATTGAAAATCAGGTACAGCCAAGGGGTACTCCTTTACTTCTTACCTATAACATGTATTAGACC
>CALKAR010000075.1 GCA_937988745.1 uncultured Peptococcaceae bacterium | reverse complement strand
CATTTTTGTTTACTACGAAACCTCTACTCTGGCTTGGGCAGCTGGCTGCTCGGCCGTTCTTTTTTTCATGGCAGTAACTCCGACAAACATCAATACAGGGAAAATCATGCCTATTAAGAGACCAGTACGCAGCCCGATCTGCTCTAGGCCGAGTCCGCGCGAAGCACCCCACTCTTGTATTAAAGCGGAACCTTGACTCCAGTCGGAAACCACTCCTGTCAGCCATGGCCCCACTGAAGCACCGATATCTCCGAAAATAGCCAAGAAAGCAAACATCGCCGTGCCACCCCTGGGAAACTTCGCTGCGCTTAGGCTTAAGGTTCCAGGCCACATCAAGCTTACGGATAAACCGCACACGGCTGCTCCAAGAAGAGCGAATAGAGGGGAATCTGCAAACACTGCTGCTGCGTAGCAGGCAATGCACAGTAGGCTGCATACTTGAAGTGCAGTCTGCAGGTTAATTTTTTCACCCCGCACACCGTAAAATGTACGGCCTATGGCCATAAAGAGAGCAAACAGTGCCGGCCCAACTAAGTCACCGACGACTTTGGGAACACCCAAGCCTGTTTCCGCAAATAGGCTGGACCACTGGGACATGGTGATCTCCGATGCGCCAGCGCTCATCATGAGAACTAACGCCAAGAAAAACAGCGGCGAGCGCAGTAGGTCAGAAACGGCCATTGCTTTACCATCGGGTACAAGAGGCAGGATTGGGACCCGCACAAATTTAAATGCGTTGTACAGCGGAATTAGTGCCCATAAGATAGGGATATAATTCCAGATTCCTCGTCCAAAGAGCCAGATTAATAGAGTGGTAACAATTACTACAGCCATCTGGCCCCAGCAGTAGAAAGAATGGAGTAGGCTCATGTGGGCTGCCTTTCCATCGGTAGGCAGTGATTCCACAATGGGACTTGCAACGATATCAATAATACCCCCGCCGACTGCTGATAAGAATACAGCAATAGTTAAGGCAAGGTTCGTACTATTCATAACGATCGGCAAAATCCCTAAAGACATAAGACCAATGGTGCAGAGGACGTGTGCCCAAACTGCTAACTTCCGGTAGCCGATGCGGTCTGCGTATCTGATTGCCGCGATGTCGACTACGAGCTGCGTTCCGAAATTTACGAGTATCAAGCGGCCGAGCATCTCAAAAGAGAGCCCGAACTCTTCATGGAAGATGACAAAAAACAAGGGCGCTAGGTTGTTATTGATTGCTTGGACGACGAAGCTTATGTAGCTTGCGTAAAGTGTCGGCTTATACTTCCCTGGCAACGATGTTCCTCCTTTTCTGGCAATTAGCACATCATGCCTATCATAGCAGATCCCCGGGTATAAGGAAAGGCGAAAAAGCTCGAAGAACCCTCTTTTTACACCCACACAAAACATAAAATTAACAAAGTGAAGTGAATCACAAAATAAAGAAAAGAACACCCCTTCATTGTTCAACAAATTCGTGATATTGTAATTACAAATAGTAAAGAACGAACGGAGGAAGGGGGGCTGGCTTAGCGCGCAGCTTGCTAAAGAGTTGTCTTGTTGGAGCATCCTAGGTCTTTAGAAGAATAAAAACTCGAAGGGAGTCGTATCTTTCCATGAAAAGACTTATGCTCGTTGCTTTGTTAGTTTTCGTAGTAGCCTTTTCCGGTGCAGCAGCTGCTCAGGTCCGTGTCGGTGTAGCAATGCCTACTCAAAGTCTGCAGCGCTGGAACCAAGACGGAGCCAACATGAAGGCTATGCTCGAAGAAGCTGGCTATGTTGTTGACCTGCAGTATGCCAACAATAACGTGGCGCTTCAGGTTTCTCAGATTGAGAACATGATTCTCAACGGTGCTGATATCCTCGTAATTGCTTCTATCGATGGTTCTTCTCTCGGCACAGTTCTGGAAATTGCCAAAGAAGAAGGCATCATTGTTATCGCATACGACCGTCTGATTATGGAAACTGATGCTGTTTCCTACTACGCAACTTTTGACAACTACATGGTTGGTACCATTCAGGGCCAATACCTGGTAGACCGTCTCGGACTGGATACTCTTGAAGGTACCGTAAACATTGAGCTCGTTGGCGGTTCTCCTGACGACAACAACGCTCGTTACTTCTATCAAGGTGCTTTTGACGTAATCGAACCTTACATCAATGCTGGCAAGGTTCGCGTTCCTTCGGGACAAGTCAGATTCGAAGAGGTAGCTACACCAACTTGGGCTTCTGAAGTAGCTCAGGCTCGGATGGATAACCTCATTGCTGCCAACTACTCCGACGGCACACCGCTCCACGCAGTACTTTGCTCCAATGACTCGACAGCGCTGGGCGTAACCAACGCTCTGATCAACGCTGGTTTTGAAGCAGACAACTGGCCGATCATCACTGGTCAAGACTGCGACATCGCAAACGTGAAAAACATGATTGCTGGCCGGCAGGCAATGTCCGTATTTAAGGACACCCGGACTCTGGCTGCTAACGTAGTAAAAATGATTCAAGCCATCGTTAATGGTGACGAAGTACCAGTGAACGATACCGAAACCTACTTCAACGGTGTTTATATTGTACCTACTTATCTCTCTGCTCCAGTATTCGCTGACATCAACAACTACGAAGAGCTGTTGATTGAAAGCGGCTACTACACCAGAGAACAGCTGGCTAACTAAAGGAGATTGCTGCTGCGGATGGGCAGATTCTGCCCATCCGCTCCTGTAGTGCGGGAGGGTAAAATCTTGGCAAACAAACTACTGGAAATGCGTTCCATTACCAAGGAGTTTCCAGGTGTAAGAGCCTTGGATAATGTGAACCTCACGGTCTACGAGGGGGAAATTCACGCGCTCGTCGGAGAAAATGGCGCGGGCAAGTCTACATTAATGAATGTACTCAGCGGTGTGCACCCCTATGGTTCCTATACAGGGGATATTTATTTTGATGGGCAGGAATGCCGGCATACAAGCATCTCTGATTCGGAGCGCCTGGGAATTGTCATTATTCATCAAGAGCTGGCTCTCATACCCTATTTGTCCATAGGCGAAAACATGTTCCTCGGCAATGAACAGCACGTGCGGGGGAGAATCAACTGGAACTTGACATACAAGAAGGCGGAAGAATACATGCAGTTGGTTGGTCTTGATGAAGATCCCCGCACTCTAGTGAAGGATCTCAGCGTGGCCAAACAGCAGCTGCTCGAAATTGCCAAGGCATTAGCTAAGAATGTGCGTCTGCTCATCTTAGACGAGCCCACCTCTTCGTTAAATGACGATGACTCGCAAAAGATCTTAGATCTCCTGCTGCAGCTTCGCAAAGAACGGGGAATTACGTCCATTATTATTTCTCACAAGCTCAACGAGATTTCGTATGTCGCTGATCGCATCACTGTTCTGCGGGATGGCGCAACTATAGAGACCCTGGATAACCGCACCGATGAGGTGAGTGAAGAACGCATCATTCGTGGAATGGTCGGCCGAGATATGACTGAACGCTATCCGGCTCGTTCCAACACTATTCGCCCAGAAGTGGGATTTGAGGTGCGAAATTGGACTGTCTACCACGAGCTTTATCCTGAGCGGAAAGTGGTAGATAATGTCTCGTTGAAGGTGCACAAAGGAGAAGTAGTGGGTATCTATGGCCTCATTGGTTCTGGACGTACCGAGCTTGCCATGTCAATCTTTGGGCGTGCTTATGGGCGGAACATTTCTGGAACTCTGATAAAAGATGGCCAGATGTTGGATATATATTCGGTGCCTGAGGCAATCGCTAACCGCATAGCTTACGTAACGGAAGACCGTAAGGTGAGCGGTTTGGTACTGATGAGCAGTGTTACACACAACATAACACTGAGTCGGATGGAGCTGGTCGCGCAGAAGGGACGCATCGATAAAGATCGTGAGCGGCACGAAGCGGAAGCCTTTCGGGAGAGGCTGGACATTCGCACCCCCAGCGTCGAGCAGAAAGTGGAGAACTTGTCGGGTGGAAATCAGCAGAAGGTCTTGCTTGGCAAGTGGATCTTTTCTCAACCTGATGTGCTGATGCTCGATGAGCCGACCAGAGGTGTGGATGTTGGCGCGAAGTATGAAATCTACCAGATCATAAATAACTTGGCCGAAGAGGGTAAGTCCATTATTCTCATATCATCAGAGCTCCCTGAAATCTTGGGAATGTGTGACCGCATCTACGTTATGAACCGGGGACGTATTATTGCTGAAATCCCCGGCGACCAGGCTACTCAAGAAGACATTATGAACCGCATTATGCAAGACAGCAAAGGGGAGATCGGAGCATGAGCAGCTTGCGAACTACACTGCGCAACAGCCTTAGGCAGTATATGATGCTGCTGACGCTGTTGGCGATCATTTTGATATTCCAGGTGTTGACTAATGGCGTTTTGCTCAAGCCGATGAACGTCTCTAACCTGATCTTTCAGAACGCCTATGTAGTGATTCTGGCTGTGGGTATGCTGATGTGTATCCTCACCGGTGGTAATGTTGACCTTTCAGTTGGCTCGCAGGTAGCCTTAATCGGTGCCTGTGCCGGAACATTCATCATTACATGGGGATGGAACTCTCATCTGTCGATTCTGCTCTGCTTAGTCATTGCCATTGGGCTTGGCATCTGGCAGGGATTCTGGATTGCGTATATGCGCATTCCGGCGTTTATTGTTACCCTTTCAGGAATGTTAGTGTTCAGAGGCTTAACCTTGATTGTGCTCAACGGCATGACCCTAGCACCTTTCCCCAGGGATTACCTGGCCTATTCCACCGGGTACATTCCTGACCTTTTCCCAGATTGGCAGCTGTTTGGTCTGCGCAACACCACATCCCTCTTGATTGGGGTTATCATTGCAGCCATTTATGCCCTAGGGCAGTTTGGAGGTTACCGGGCACGTCAGCGGAAAGGTTATTCAGTAGAAAGTCTTTGGACCCTCTTAATTAAGACAGTCTTGATCTGTTTTGGGATCATATGGCTGTTCTATACATTGGCAGCGTACCGCGGTGTCCCCATGGTCTTGATTACAGTAGGAATCATTCTCCTAGTCTATACCTACATCACGTCGCAGACCGTCATTGGCCGACATCTGTATGCCTTGGGTGGAAACGAGAAAGCGGCGCGTCTGTCGGGTGTTAAGACTCGTTTCCTGCTTTTCCTAGCTTATGTAAATATGGCCTTTTTGGCAGGTGTAGCTGGTATTGTGTTCGCTGCACGCCTAAACTCGGCATCACCACAGGCAGGTCAGTCATTTGAACTCGACGCCATTGCAGCGTGTTTCATTGGCGGTGCCAGTGCCTACGGCGGAATCGGAACTGTAGGCGGTACATTGGTCGGTGCTATGATCATGGGTGTGCTCAACAACGGTATGTCCATTATGGGAATCAGCTCTAACGTACAGCAGGTAGTCAAAGGCTTGGTTCTGCTGGCAGCTGTCGCTTTCGACGTAATCAGCAAGCAGCAGATTCCTATGAAATTACCGTTTTTTACTCGGAGAAGCACAAGCCAAACCAGAAGCATGTAACAGCCACTGATACACAAAAGGAGCGAGGTGCACTTCATCAGCATCCTCGCCCTTTTTTTATCTGTGCGCAAGTTCATGTAGTTTATCTAGAATATTGCGGGCTGTGGGGGGACAGCCGGGAACATAATCGTCAAAGTGCCTTGTGCAGGTTCCTATGCCTAGTCCAGAAGCTTTATGTCCTTTATAACCCTGCCCGATATGTATGTCCACTGGTGGCGCTTGCCGGAAGCGGTAGAGAGCGTGCATGAGTGAGCCGACGCAGGCTGAGCAGGCATTTCTCTCGGTGAAATGCAGCCGCAGCTTATCAGCAGTTAGGCTCGGAGCAAAACTGCTGGACCTTCCTTGGTTCAGCTCCTCCACTTCGTAGGATGTGGTTCCCACACCCAGCTCTTCAGCATACGTGATGTAGGGTACGTCTTCGGGGCTGAGTCCTAACAGCCCAGCACAGTAGCTGTCTACCGCTACGGGGTCGCAGCCGACTATGATCCTGTGCATATTAACCGGGGTACCGCCCTCTTCAAAGGTAAGATCGCCGATAATGCCATCAACAACTATCAAATCCTGCTTAAGCACCTTATTTAAAGCTGCGATCGGTTTGTGAAGGCCTAGCGTATGGTAGCGGCGCTTTTCTCTGTCAGGTATACATCCCTTGAGGTTCTTCAAAGCACACGTAAGCCTGGTCTGGCAGTGAGCCTTCAATACAGGTACGTTTATTAGATAATCCAGTTCAAGTACACTTTGGCAGATTTCTAGCTCCAAGGAGCCCTGCCGTACCGTGACTGCCCGGTCTTTCTTTAAGTCTACCAGCTTAACGTTAAAGCGCTCTGCTAATTCGCGGTAGCCACAGACTGTGAAGGCGCGTTCGGTAGAATCTCCGATCCATGATCCTTCCAGAATGGTTATGCGGTGACAGCCGTGATCTTTTAGGTAGGTGATGATTCCTTCTACTACTGCTGGATCTGTGGTGGCGCCGCTTTCTGCTGGTTTCGCCACGACAAGGTTAGGTTTGATCCCGTATGACCAGTCTGGGTTAAGTTCTAGCTCCCACTGGCGATGGGCAAGAATTGTTTGCACCATCTCTTTTCCGTTTTGACCGTACATGACAGTAATAGGCATCTTGCGATCTCCCCCTTTATTAATTGTAGCATCACTGCAATAACTTGTCTTTCTCTGGCACCACTTAGTGAAAACTATAACGTATTATTGTGAAAAATATAACTTGCATTTGTGAATACGATCACATATAATGGGGTTGTCTCTTTTCTAGAATATAAGACTACGGCTAGGCCGCATTGCAGGTCAATCTGCATCAAAATAAGCTCTCTACCTCAAAAACTGCTGGTAAGATTTTCTTACCGGCAGTTTTTATTTTTTTGCTTTTCTAGGCAGGAAAAACGGAAATGAGATGGAAGTATTACTTGCAAAGAGAAGGCTTTAAAATGATACTTTTGTATCAGCCTTGTGGAGTGTTTTAGGTGAAAAGTGATGTTTACCGGACCATCGAACACCTTAAAAGCAGATACAACACACTTAGTAAGCAGCATAAAGCTATAGCCCGTTTCTTAATGGAGAATCCTAGTGCGGTTTTATCATTGGGCATTGACGAATTTGCTGCAGCAGTTGGTGTCTCACGAGCCACCGTTTTTAGGTTCTGCAAAGAACTCGGGTTTGGGGGCTACACGGATCTGCAGCGCAATTTCTCGGCACTGCGTCCGATAGTCGATGTGCCGATTGTAAGCCCATCTTTCAAATGGGTGACGACTGCGATGCACGATGCCATTCACTATTCGCTCCAGCATGTCGATCCAGAAGCCTTCAACAAGGCTGTGGAGCTGATGACCAGAGCCAAGCGGCTGTACTGGTTCGGCGCAGGAGAGTCTGGAATGATGGGCGAGATTGCAAATCACCGCTGCTGGCATCTGGGCATTGATTCTTATGTATTCCGCGAAACACTGGACCTTACGAATTTCTCCATGCTGCGTGACCACGAGTGCGTGTTTATCTTCTTGTCTGTGTCTGGCGAAGGCAGCTACCTAGTAAAACCCTTGGAGATGGTGAAGAGGGAAAACCTGACTGTGATTGCTATTACCAGCAGACATCTTTCACCATTGACTGAGACAGCTGCTGTTGTGCTGCAAGCGGCCTCACCCCGTGCTGTACTGGGCGGAAGTGTAATTCCGATTAAGGCTGGTTTCGAGGCGGTAATAAATGCACTGCTCTATGAAACTGCTCAGGCTAGGGGCATTCCGCTGAAACTGACGTCAGAGATGTTCTAACGCTCTAGGAGAAGAAGCACTACAAACTAGGAGGACTTTGTAATCGGTGAAACTCATTGGACTAGACTTAGATGGAACATTGATAAACTTAGATGAGAGCATTTCTGAAACTACAATTTCTTATTTGAAGCAATTGGTCGAATCTGGACTTTATATTTCTATTGTAACAGGCAGGCCTTTCAACGAGGCATGTTATTTACTGGAGAAGAACGGGATAACTCCTGAACTAGGTTTCCCACACTTCTTTATCTGTGAAGAACGGGATATTTACAGCTTAGAGGATTCCGGCCGTTATGAGCCCTGGGAACCACGAAACTCTGAGCTTTTGGCAAAGGAACGCAGCCTGCTCCAGCAGGGAAACCTAGTGGCGGGGCGATTGGCGGAGGAACATCAGCTCCCGTTTTTCGTGAATAATAAGGTTCTGCAGGAGAGCAGAGGTTTCGTAGAGATTACATTTAGCTCTCGCGAAGCCGCTCAAGAAGGCCTGGAGAAGGTTAGAGATATTGCCTCCGAGTACGATTTGAATCCCATCCGCAATAACAGGGGTCTGGCTCTGCGCCACAAGGAAGTTGGGAAGCTGCACGCCCTGCGATTAGTGGCGGAACAGGTAGGAGCTGCTGACCAGCAAGTCTTAGCTGTTGGAGATTCTCACAATGATTTAGGTATGCTCACCTCAGGTTTTCATGGAGCGACCACCAACAACGCCGATAAGGATATTAAAGAAGCAGTTCTTAAAGTCGGTGGTTATGTGAGCTCCAAGAATGCTAGTGATGGTGTAGCCGATATTTTGAAAGTTAAGTTTGCACTATAGTATCTCTAACACCTGAGATGCTTTTAGGAGGTGGTACGCAGAAAAGAAACCGGTTGTATAAATCTGGCAGTATTACTGGACAAAATTCAGAAGGAGGAAACCCATGAAGCTTAATAGCCGTATCCTTACACTTGTCTTGGCACTGTTGGTTCTCTTTGCTGTTCCAGCTGCGGCCGCAACTGAATGGCCAAACCTGGCTGGAGAAACCGTTAACGTAATCGCTCTGTGGAGCGGTGAAGAACAGCGCAGCTTTGAAGCAGTTCTCGCTAGATTCTCTGAGTTAACTGGTGCTGAAGTAGTTTACAGCCCAACTCCTGACAACATGGCAACCGTTCTGGGAACTAGAGTAGAAGGCGGTAATCCACCAGATGTTGCTGTTCTGCCTAACCCAGGCCTTGTTAAGCAGTTTGCTCGCCGTGGATTCTTGGTACCCATCGAAGATGTAGCTGGAGACCTGATCGACAAGTACTACGCACCTGTTTGGCGTGAATTAGGTTCTGTTGACGGCGATCTGTACGGTGTATGGTACAAAGCAGCTAACAAATCCGTTGTTTGGTACAACACCAACATCTTTGCCGAAGTCGGCCTTGATGTGCCTACCACTTGGGAAGAAATGATCGAAGCTGCCGAAATGATCGAGTTCTTCGGTATCACCCCATTCTCAACTGGTGGTGGCTCTTCTTGGGTTCTGACCGACTGGTTTGAAAATATTTATCTGCGCACAGCTGGTCCTGAAATGTATGACAAGCTGGTTGAGCATGAGATCTCCTGGACCGATCCAAGCGTAATCGAAGCTTTCGAGTATCTCAAGCAGGTTCTCGGCCGTGCTGATTGGCTCGCTGGTGGCGTTGAAGGCACCCTCGAAGCTACACATCCAGAGGGCATCGTCAAGCCATTCCTCGATCCACCACAGGCTGCAATGGCCTACGGTGCTGACTTCTCCGTATCCGCTATCCAGAACGAAACCAACGCTGTTGTTGGCGAAGACGCTCTGTTCTTCCCCTTCCCATCCATTAAGGGTTCACCAGGGGCAGTAGTTGGCGGTGGAGACGCAGCAGTAATGATGAAGGACACTCCAGGTGCACGTGCCCTGATCCGCTTCCTGGCAACACCAGAAGCAGCAGAAATCTGGGCAGCACGCGGCGGTCTGACCTCTCCAAACCAGGGTGTAGACCTCGCAGTTTATCCAAATGAAATCGCGGCAGCCTCTGCCAAGGCTCTGCAAGAAGCCGAGTGGTTCCGTTTTGACCTCTCTGACTTAGTACCTCAGGAGTTCGGTTCCACTGCTGGTACTGGTATGCGCGGTGGCTTCCAAGAGTTCGTACGCAACCCTGATATCGAAGCTATCACCAGCCAGCTGGAAGAGGATGCTCAGAAAGCCTACTAAAATAGGAGGCTGAATGATGTCAGCTCGAACAAAAGGTAGTGCGGCGGCCCACATGGGCCGCCGCAGTGACCGAAAAAGAAATAGATTAGCCACATTATTGTTTCTTGGCCCGGCGGCGCTGATTTTAGGGCTGCTGGTATACTCCATCATTTATACTATTGGACGCAGTCTGTTTGACGCGTACGGCGGCTTTGTGGGACTTGCCAACTACAAGCGGGTATTCACTGAACCGCGCATGTTGGTGGCCGTTCGCAACAACGCCATTTGGGTGGCGATTGTACCAGCAGTCGTAACGTCGCTGGGTTTGATTTTCGCTGTTCTAACTGAACGAATTCGCTGGTCATCTGCTTTCCGCATGGTAATGTTCATGCCCCTGGTCATTTCGGGTCTAGCGGCCGGTGTTACTTTCCGGTTCATGTATGCTGGGGATCCGAACGTGGGCTTTATGAATGCGGTCGTGCAAAAGGTCGTGCATGTCGCTAAGCCTCCAGGCTTGTATCCTGGTGCTCGACTTTCAACCGACGATTTTGCCATCGCCGTCGACGGCGCGTTTGAAAGCAAAACCCCGGTCAGAGTAGGGCAGCAGGCGAATTTCCCGCTAGCGGCTATTCGTCCGGCACTGATTCCAGAGAACGCTGAAGAGCTTTCTGTTCCCGCACCCGTTACAGACGGGATTAGCGGTGTAGTCTGGCTTGACTTTCTCAGTGGTGGCCGGGGAACCCGCGGACAGCCTGATCCTGGCAAGCGAGGACTGCCTGGGATTAGAGTTGAAGCGGTGAAGGATGGTAAGGTAGTAGGTACTGCCTATACACAGAATGACGGTACCTATACCATTACTGGACTTGCGCCAGGAGAGTACACGATCCGGCTCAGCGAAGCCAGCTTTAGGCAGCCTTTTGGCGGCTATTACTGGCTGGGCCGAGACTTCATCATTCCAGCTCTCATCATAGCTTATATCTGGATCAATACAGGCTTTTCGTTAATGATGATCGGTGCAGGGTTATCTGCGATCAATCGTGATCTCTTGGAAGCGGCTCGTACTGAAGGAGCAAACGAATGGCAGGTCTTTCGCCATATTACCGTTCCGTCTCTGATGCCTGTGGTGATGGTAGTATTCGTACGTGCCATTATCAGCGTTCTGAAGATCTTCGACCTTGTCTTGGTCATTGCACCTGAATCAGTTCAGGCAGATGCAACGGTATTGGCATTGGAGATGTGGAATGCAGCCTTTGGCGGAATGAATGACCACGGCTTAGGCAGTGCTTTGGCCACCATTCTGTTCCTGCTGATCCTGCCAGTAATGCTTTCGAATATCAGGCGATTCCGCCTAGAACAGTAGTAAGGGGGTGGCGAACTGATGATAGCAACACAAAAACAAGGACGAGTCCGGCGAACACTGCGCTTTGTACAGAAGAGGGCAGTAGATATTATCATGCTGGTTGTGGCCATTTTTTGGCTTATCCCTACAGTCGGGCTCTTCGTACAGTCGCTGCGCAGCGGTGCTGATATCGGACAGAGCGGCTGGTGGACTGCCTTGGCTAATCCCCGGACTCTGACGCTCAACTCCTACATTCGGCTGTTGAGTCAACCTACGATGATCAGAGCGCTGAAGAACACATTTATCATCACCATCCCCAGCACTATCTTGGTTGTAGGTGTGGCTGCTTTAGCTGCCTATGCCTTATCCTGGATTCCTTTTAAAGGACGGGAAGCCATTTTCTTAGTAATAGTCGGGCTTCAGGTTGTGCCGACCCAGATGGCCTTTATCCCGGCAGCGCAGCTTTTCCGCTTGACGGGAATCTTCGGCACAGTGCAGGGTGTAATTGTGTTCCATTTGGCCTTCGGTTTGCCTTTTGCGGTGTTTCTCCTGCGAAATTTCATGGGGAACATGCCGAGGGCGTTGTTAGAAGCCGCCCAAATGGACGGGGCAGGGCACTTCGTGATATTCACCAAGATACTCCTGCCACTGACCATGCCCGCGATTGCTTCTCTGTCCATCTTCCAGTTCCTGTGGGTATGGAATGACATGATGATTGCTTTGATCTTTGCTGAGCCTGCAAATGCGCCATTGACAACGGCTATTTACAGCCAAATGCGCACATTTGCCTCAAACGTAGACGTCATCGCTCCCGGTGCCTTCTTGCAGATGCTGGTTCCGCTGTTGATTTTCTTTATCTTCCAGCGTCAGCTGGTAGAGGGAATAATGGGAGGTTCAATAAAAGACTAAGATACGCAAACAAGAAGCGGTGGACCCAAAATTGGTTCCACCGCTTCTTGCTGAGGAGTATGTGTCTGCTGTGCTGTTTGTCTAGAGATGAGCTAAGACATCTTGACCGTGGGTTTCAGTATTGACTTTATCGAAGACCTTGGTAATAACTCCCTGCTCATCAATGATGAACGTGGAGCGTTTAATACCTTTAAAGACTTTACCGAACATCTTCTTGTCGCCCCAAGCACCGAAAGCTTCCGCTACCTCATGGTTCGGATCGCTGCCGAGGTTAAAGGGAAGATTATGCTTTTGTCGGAAACGTTTGTGCGACTCAACACTGTCCGGGCTGATACCTATAACTACTGCACCACGGGCAGTAATCTCATCGAAGCTGTTGCGCATGCTGATGGCTTCTTTGGTGCAGCCTGTTGTGCCATTCTTGGGGTAGAAGTAAAGTACTACTTTTTTGCCGGCTAGATCGCTCAACTTGATATACTCATCTTCAGCGACTTGTATAGAAACGTCTGGTGCTTGTGTACCTTCGGTCAGCAAATCTGAACCCTCCTTGCACCTTTAGTGTGTATAGTATACCATGCGAGTTATAAATAGTAAAGGTTATTCTTAGCAACAACAATATAGCAATACCGTTAGAGGAAAAAGCGATGGCCGCAGAGAACTAACTTATAATACATTGTTTGGCGGAAAGTTCAGAATTGTTTTTTGGGGTCTACCCCGCACACGCGGGGATCGACCGTAACGCTGGTGTTACTAAAGTCCCGCACGAAGGTCTACCCCGCACACGCGGGGATCGACCCGTAC
>CALKAR010000074.1 GCA_937988745.1 uncultured Peptococcaceae bacterium | reverse complement strand
GAAAGGGCGGTGTCCTAGGCCGCTAGACGATGGGGGCGTGGTGAGCCATCCGCGACTCGAACGCGGGACACCCGGATTAAAAGTCCGGTGCTCTACCGACTGAGCTAATGGCTCCCAATGGGGCCTGCTCTCGGCAGACCACGCATTGTATAATAACCCATGACTCCCAGGCTTGTCAAGGGTCTTCTCAAAAAATCTCTTTGAGAATAATCGTTTGATCTCTCCGTGGGCCCACTGAGACGATCTGCAGCGGACAATTGACCTCGGCAGAAATGAAATTCAGGAACTGCTGCGCCGGCTCGGGCAGTTCATCCCATGTCTGAGCTTTCGTAGTATCCTCTTGCCAGCCTGGCAGTTCGGCATAGATCGGCTGACATTCCTGCAGCATTTCTAAGTCATGGGGAAACTCCGTAAGGCGCGTTCCGCGGTGTTCGTAACCAACACACACCTTGATCGTTTCAAAGGCATCAAGCACATCAAGGAGGGTTACGGCTAACCCGGTGAGGCCGTTTACCCTAACTGCATAACGCACCATCACCGCATCGAACCACCCGCAGCGCCGCGGGCGGCCTGTCGTTGTACCGTATTCGCGGCCCCGCTCCCGTATGAGATCACCGGTTTCGTCCTTGAGCTCGGTGGGGAAAGGGCCTCCTCCAACTCTAGTTGAATAGGCTTTGACTACGCCTAGAACATCCGTGATCTGATTGGGGCCAATACCCAAGCCTGTTGCGGCACCGCCACTCGTAGAATTAGATGAAGTAACAAACGGGTACGTACCGTGATCAATGTCTAAGAATGTTCCTTGAGCTCCCTCACAGAGGATGCTCTTCCCAGCTCTGTGAGCTTCATTGACGAGTAAGGATGTGTCGGTCACCCGATCAGCAAATTTCTCAGCATAAGCACTGTATTCGGCAAATATCTCATCGGCAGAGAAACCTTCGTGACCGTAGGCCTTCTGCAGAATTCGATTTTTCAAAGGAAGTACATCATCCAAGCGAGCACGGAACCTCTCAGGATTCACCAAATCTCCGATACGGATGCCACTGCGCATGTATTTGTCGACATAAGCAGGTCCAATACCGCGCCCCGTAGTACCAATCTTGGTTGTCCTTGCCTCTTCCTCGAGTCGATCAAGCAGCTTGTGATACGGCATTATGACGTGGGCTTGGTCACTGACAAACAGCTTTGTTGTGCTGATTCCTGCCTCGTGGAGATACTGCATCTCTTCCCAAAGCACCTTCGGATCAACCACAACACCATTACCGATGATGCAGGTCTTGCCTGGATATAGAATACCCGAAGGAATCAAGTGGAGTTTATACTCCTTGCTGCCTACCACAACCGTATGGCCAGCATTGTTGCCTCCCTGAAAACGGGCAACCACATCGGCCTGGGCTGCCAGTACATCAGTGATCTTCCCTTTGCCTTCATCGCCCCATTGGGTTCCTACTAGCGTTACAATAGGCATCGTCAGTCCTCCTTGGGTATCCGGAAAAACCTTCGGGTATTTTCTTCGGTTATCTGCGCGACTTCAGCTGCAGTCGTACTATGAAGCTCCGCCAATTGTTCAGCAATAAGTCCCAAGTAAGCTGGTTCGTTACGCTTACCACGATGCGGGACCGGTGTAAGATAGGGGCAATCGGTCTCCAAGAACATATGGCTTAAAGGGATTTGACCGATTACTCCGCGCAGCTTATGAGCGTTCTTGAATGTAATAGGTCCAGCAGCAGAGAAGTAATGGCCCATTTTAAGATATTCCTTAGCCATTTCCCAGCTGCCTGAATAGCAGTGCAGCACACAGCGGACATCAGGGAATTCCTTAATGATCTCCAGGGTGTCCTGCGCCGCTTCTCTAGAATGAATAACCGCAGGCAGACCTAACTCTTGAGCCAGCGCAAGCTGCTTGCGAAAGACCTCCTGCTGTACATCGCGAGGAGAATTATCGTAATGGTAATCGAGACCCGTTTCCCCTATCGCAACTACTTTTCTGTGGGCAGAAAGCTTGCGAAGCTCCTCCTCAATCTCATCAGTCCATGTCTTGGCATCATGGGGATGCACCCCGATCACCGCATATAAACTTGGAAACTCCTCGGCAAGCTGCACTGCCTGCCGAGAAGATTCCAGATCATAACCCACATTGATGATGCCCTTTACTCCATTTGCCTGTGCGCGCTGGACCACTTCAGCGACATCAGAGGCAAAGCGAGGATCGTTGAGATGGGCATGACTATCAATCATGTTATTTCACCCTGCTTCCCGCCGGGATATTTTCTGAAACTGATACGATTTCTAAGCGTCCATCAGGAGTGCTGGCTGCGAGCAGCATACCTTGCGATAGCTCACCTCTTAGCTTGGCCGGCTTGAGGTTCTTTACCACGATAATGCGGCGGCCAACTAGTTCTTCTGGTTTGTAGTGCTGAGCGATTCCGGCTACGATCTGCCGGGTTTCATCTCCCACGTCGACCTGCAGTTTGAGCAGGCGGTCAGCCCCTTTGACCTTGTCGGCTTCCAGCACTTCCGCTACAACCAGCTCACATTTGGCGAAGTCATCAATACTGATTAGACCTTCGCCGCTTTCGTTCTTTGATTCGGATTTCTGCTCCTTTTCAGCTTTCTCACGTGGAGCTTCAGTCTCCTCCTCTTCCTCGTCGTCCTCATCATCGAGTTCGCGCCGGGGGAAGATCGGGTCACCCTTCTTCGTCACTGTACCAGGTTTCATCCCACCGAATTCTGTATCAGCGAGGGTTGTCTCGTTGATCGGCTCTATGATACCAAGCTGTGCCCAGATCTTCTCACCAGTTTCAGGAAGGAAAGACTTGACAAGCAGTGCTGTAATCCGAAGGACCTCTACTAAGTTGTACATTACAGTGGCCAGCTGACCCTTAGTCGCCTCGTCCTTTACGAGTGCCCAGGGTGCCCGCTCATCGACGTATTTGTTTGCGCGGCCGACAAGCTGCCAGATACGGCTCAAAGCATCATTCAACTTGAAATTAGCCAGATCCTGATCAATCAGCTCACCGATTCCGCGTGCGCTTTCAACGAACTTCTTATCAAGTTCTGTCTCATCCTGGGGCTCGGGAACTACACCATCATAGTATTTGTTCAGCATAGCCAGAGTACGGTTTAGCAGGTTGCCTAAATCATTGGCTAGGTCAGCATTGGTGCGTTCAATCAGAGCACGACGGGAGAAGTTCCCATCTTGTCCGAAGGAAATCTCTCTCATCAGGAAATAGCGAATCGGATCAACACCAAACTCATCAATCAAGAGATTGGGGTCAACTACATTCCCTTTAGACTTGGACATCTTGTCATTGTCAAACAAAAGCCAACCATGACCAAAGACTGTCTTAGGCAGGGGCAGGTCAAGAGCCATCAATATAATCGGCCAGATGATGGTGTGGAAACGCATAATTTCTTTACCCACCAAGTGGACGTCAGCGGGCCACCATTTCTCTAGTTTTTCTTGATCATCAGGATAACCTGCTGCTGTCAGGTAGTTGGTCAGCGCGTCGAACCAGACGTAGATCACGTGGTTATCGTTAATGGGCACGGGAATACCCCAATCGAAGGTTGTGCGCGACACGCAGAGGTCTTCCAAACCGCTTTTAATGAAGCTGACCATTTCGTTGCGGCGGCTCTCAGGTTGGATGAATTCTGGGTTTTCCTCAATGTGCTTAAGAAGCCGGTCAGCATATTTGCTCAACTTAAAGAAGTAGCTTTCTTCCTCTACAAGTTCAACTGACCGTCCACAGTCTGGGCAGTTTCCGTCTTCTAGCTTGCTTTCTACCCAAAATGTTTCACAAGGAGTACAGTACCAGCCCTTGTAAACACTCTTGTAAATATCGCCTTTGTCGTAGATTTTCTGGAAAACGGTCTGCACCGCTTTGTGGTGTCTGGGTTCTGTTGTCCGCACAAAATCATCGTATTCGATGTTCAGTCGCTTCCAGAGCTGACGGAATGTGTCGACAATCGCATCAACATAGGCTTGTGGCTCCACACCTTTAGCCTTAGCTATGCGCTCAATTTTTTGACCATGCTCGTCCGAACCGGTAACGAAAAGCACTTCTCGTCCGGCAAATTTATTCCACCGTGCATAAGAATCTGCTACTACGGTAGTGTAAGCATGCCCGATATGCAGTCGATCACTTGGGTAATAGATCGGTGTTGAAATATAAAATCTGTCCCTTTTCATCTTCCATTCCCTCCTTATAGGAAAACAAAAAAACTCTCAGCCCCATCGGGACGAGAGTTCAACTCACGCGGTACCACCCAATTTTGCCGTGCGAATCACGGCCACCTCCAGGTACAAAACTACTATACCCTGGCACTATAACGGGTGCCTCCCGGCAAGGCCTACTATTATTTCAGCCCGCGGCTCCTGGGCCATGTTCAGTAACAGGTGCTTCACCAGCTTTCACCTAACCTGGCTCTCTGTTAGAAACCCCTTATTACCTACTCTTCCCATTCACAGCCTTTTTGCTATGACTATTCTAACACTAAAATTCTAGCCCCTATCCCATTGTTTGTCAAGTGTACGTCATCAGCTCAATTCAAATAATAGGAAGTGCAGGTAGTTAGCATGCTGGAAGAGGCGATAAGTGTTGAAAAAGAAGACTGCTGTTCAATTCGCTGTTCTCTGTGGAGTACCTTTCGTCATGGTACTGGGAAATTCAATGCTCATTCCGGTTTTTCCCCAGATGAAAGAGGCTATGCGGCTTACTCAGTTCCAAGTGGGATTGATCGTCACCTTCTTTTCCGTCCCTGCCGGCTTACTTATTCCGCTGGCTGGCTTTCTTTCTGATCAGTATGGCCGCAAACCGATCATGGTACCCGCCTTATTTGTTTACGGAGCAGGCGGCTTAATATGCGGTTTTGCTGCGGTCGCATTAAAAAACCCTTATCCACTCTTGTTGGCCGGGCGTGTGGTACAGGGTATCGGTGCCGGTGGGACCTATCAGCTGGCCATGGCCTTAACTGGAGACATTTTCCAAAGCAGCGAGCGCACTAAGGCCCTGGGCCTCCTAGAGGCCTTCAATGGGCTGGGGAAAGTAGTAAGTCCGATCCTCGGATCTCTCATCGCGCTGATCAGCTGGTACGCGCCTTTCTTCGCGTACAGCATCATTACATTTCCCATCGCTATCGGGGTATGGCTGTTGGTTAAAGAAAACAATCCTAAGCTGAAAAAGCAATCCTTTAGCGATTACTGGCAAGAAGTCAAAGCAATTTTCAAGGAAAAAGCGCGGCTGCTTCTTTCATCGTATGCAGTCGGTATGGCGGCCCTGTTTATCTTGTTCGGAGTCCTCAGCTACATCTCCGATATCCTAGAATCAACACACAGTCTCTACGGACTTAAGAAGGGATTGGTCATCGCTATCCCTGTCTTTTCCATGGCTACTACTTCTTACTTAGGTGGTGCGTTTTTAGCAGACCGTAAAAACCTTTGGAAATGGGCAATTGTAGGCGGAATGGTCCTAAGCACTATCAGCCTAGTTCTTCTGCCCCTATTTGGCGATTTGATCCCCATGATGGCCGTGTTGTTTTTCTTAGGGATCGGTATCGGTGTAGTCTTGCCTCCAATCAATACTCTAATAACTGGTGCAGCCAGCACAGAAAGACGTGGAATCGTTACGTGCCTGTATGGAACTGTACGCTTTTTTGGCGTTGCGATCGGCCCACCCACATTCGGCCTAGTAATGCAATTTGGACAGTGGGTAACTTTCCTCGGAGCTGCAGCCATTACTGCCTCAGCTGGTATCATCGCACTCCTCTTTATCACCCCTCCAGAGGACAATGAATAAGATACCTCAGCAGTAGTTCCTAGGAACACAGGAGGGGACTTAGAATGAACCCGAATCATTTAACCAGCGCTTGGGATGCTGTCTTAGTCCTGCCAGAAACTAAGCGCTTGTCTAAACCGCGTATAGAAGGCATCACAATGGTGATTGACAAAGGATTGGGCCTGACAGAAATGCGCGATCTTCTAGAGATGGCTGCCAGTCACATTGATTTTCTCAAGATCGCATTCGGCAGCTCGGCCCTGTATCCCACTCGCTTAATGAAAGAAAAAATCGCTTTAGTGAAAAGTCATGGGGTACAGGTTTATCCGGGAGGCACTCTATTCGAAATAGCCTTCTACCAGGGAATGGTGCAGGAGTTTTTCGCTCGGGCGAAAGAACTGGGCTTCACTTATGTAGAGATCTCGGAAGGTACCATCGATCTCCCCCCCAAAGCTAGAGCTGAATGCATCAAGCAGGCTCGAGATTGGGGGTTTGGTGTAGTTTCTGAAATCGGAAAAAAGGATAGGTCTGTGAAGATCCAAGCTGGGCGAGCTATCGAGCAGATATTGGCTGATCTAGAAAATGGAGCAGAAAAGGTCATCATTGAAGGAAGAGATTCTGGTAAAGGTGTGGGAATATACGATGACCATGGTGAGGTGAAGGATGAGCTGTTAGATGAGATCCTCGCAGGAATAGGGTCTGCGAGTAAGATAATTATCGAAGCACCTCAAACCAGCCAGCACAACCATCTACTACTCAAATTAGGTCCCAACGTCAATCTAGGCAATGTGCAGCCCCACGATGTACTCACGCTCGAATCAACCCGCGTTGGCCTGCGCGGTGATACACTGCGGGAATGTCTAAAAAATGCACCACGTTCATATAGGACTTAAGTCCTGATTATATTGGGACTATTCTCCTTTTCTTGACAAATCAATTGACTATTCCTGGAAATCATAATATAATAACCTGAGCAAATGTCGATAAATTTCGAACCGTGGAGGAGGAAAGCAGGGTGAAAGCGACAGGGATAGTCCGTAAGGTCGACGATTTAGGCCGTGTCGTGTTACCGATAGAACTACGGCGCAGTCTAGGCATTCAAGAAAAGGACCCTCTGGAAATCTTTGTAGAAGGTGACCATATAGTACTGCGCAAGTCTTCCCGGATGTGCATTTTCTGCGGTAACAGCGAAGATGTCATCGAATTTAAGGGCAAGGGCGTCTGCCCAACCTGTAAGGACGAGCTGGCAGAGTAGCTCAGTCAATCTCAAGGGCCAATTGGTAGACGTGATTCTTAGGAAGGCGGAACTGCGCCGCCACTTGCTGGACAGCGGTTTTCTTTGTAAGACCGCTGTCTATTTTTTTCTGCAGCTCCCACTTAATCTGTTCATCGCTGGGATGCCCAGCGTCATCTTCACTTTCGTCTCTGCCTGCCACAGTGATGACAAATTCTCCTCGCGGAGCTTCTGTACTAAAATGTGACAAAAGCTCGGAAAGCGTACCACGAATGGTTTCTTCAAACTTCTTTGTCAGCTCTCTGGACACGCTTGCCTGCCTGTCTCCAAAAAACTCCTTTAATTCCTCTAAAGCAGCTGTCAAGCGATGAGGGGCTTCATAAAAGATTATAGGATAAGGCAGCTGTGCCAACCGAAGCAGTTCTTCCTCCCGTGTTTTTCGCCGACGCGGCAGAAAACCATAAAATAAAAACCCATCGCTTAACAGCCCGCTCTGCACGTAAGCAGTAACAGCTGCCGTAGGTCCAGGCAGCACGGTGCAAGGCAGTCCTTCGCCTATCACGCGGTTGATCAAGAGCTTGCCGGGATCAGAAATGCCGGGCATACCGGCATCCGAAACCAAAGCGATCTGCTTTCCTTCTTTGAGCTCCTTCAGGAGCGGTTCCACTCGAGCAGCTTCGTTGTGCTCATGCAGACTGATGAGGGGAGTTTTGATGTCGAAATGGTTTAGGAGCTTAATAGTATGCCGAGTATCTTCGGCAGCGATCAAATCAACCTCTTTGAGGGTCCTCAGGACCCTCAAAGTAATATCTTCTAAATTACCAATGGGAGTCGGACACACATACAGCATTCAGTCCACACCCGCCTTTATTTCTTCTCAGCTGGCTTTGAGCCACCCTTGCCACTTGGACGACGGCGTCTGCGCCGTGGACGCTTAGACTTAGGCTTGCCAGCAGGATTTTCCTGTGCAGCAGCTTGAGTTTGCTGCCCTTCAGGCTGCTGCTTTTCCCGTTTGGGATTCTTCTTGCGCCGAGGACTACCTTTGCGGGACCCAGCTTTGCGCGAATCTTTGCGGCTGTCTTTCTGGGATTTTGGACGCTCCTTGTGCGCCCATTCCTCCTCATCATCACTGATAACAGGATGGCTTTCCGCTTCTGCCGCCTCACGCATCATCTCATAGTCTACCTCATTAATTGTATCTTCCTTCAGAAGATCCGCGTAGAAGTCATCTTGATCCTCTACTTCATGGAAAAATTCATCAAAAAGCGATGGCTGATGATGACAACCGCCTGTACAGCCACAGCCGCCTTCACCCAGCACTGCCTTGCGTTCTTTATAGACGTCAGCCTCATAGCGAAGGCAGCACATGAGTCGGCCGCAGATGCCTGAAATCTTGGTCGGATTGAGAGAAAGGTTCTGTTCCTTGGCCATTTTGATAGATACAGGTGCGAAGTCTCCCAAAAACGTAGCGCAGCACAAAGCGCGTCCGCAGGAACCGAGCCCTCCGATCATCTTAGCCTCGTCACGCACACCGATCTGACGTAGTTCTATCCGGAGACGGAAAATAGCAGCGAGGTCCTTTACGAGCTCGCGAAAATCGACCCGTCCATCGGCGGTGAAGTAAAACAGAAGTTTACTCTCATCAAAGGTATATTCTGCGTCAACCAGCTTCATTGGCAATTCGTGTTCGGCAATTTTTCCTAATGCGATGTCAAAAGCCTCTGCTGCCTTTTGTTTCAAGATTTCAGTACGTTCCTTGTCCTCAAGTGTTGCGGTGCGAATAACCTTCTTGAGAGGCTGCACAACCTCGCTGTCGTCCACTTGTTTGGGAGGAACAACTACTTCACCAAACTCGATCCCTCGAGCGGTTTCGACTATGCAGCTATCCCCAACTGCGATCTCAAGATCGCCGGGATCAAAATAATATATCTTACCGGCTTTTTTAAACCGTACTCCGACTACTGTCTGCATTTAGGATTGCGCTCCTTTTTTCATCGTCAGAAACAAACGACCTAAGGCAAACCGGGGACGAGCATTTCCTCCGATTGCAGCCATCATTTCTGATATCTCATGCATGATTTCGAAAATACTCATATATGAATAAAATCTGCTTGTTTTCTCCAATTCATTCTCGTAATCAGGGTTGTAAAGCCCTACCCGACTGCCCGACTTCACCGCGCCTAGATCTCTGTACCAGCCCAGCATCAGCTGAAGATCTTCGCTCACCTGTGCTCGATCCTCATCCCAGGCCTGACTGAACCCCAGTACTTCCGGATACGAGGCAGTCGGAATACGAATCAGCTTATCCAAAACCTCGCGCCTCCGATCGAGTATTGGTCCATCCCAGTATTCTACCGCCCGACCGATAGATCCCCTCGCCATGCGCGCTACCAAGCGTACTTTTGGGCTGTCAGGGGCTTGGCCAAATTTCTCTGTTAAATATTCCTGGATGATACTCTCAGGGATAGCTCGAAAGGGTACAACTTGGCAGCGAGAAACAATGGTGGGTAGTACGCGGTGAATATTGGTGGTCGTTAAGAAGAAATACACACCGGGAATAGGTTCTTCCAGCACTTTTAAGAAAGCATTGGCTGCTTCCACAGTCATTTGATCAGCATCTTTTATGAGCCAAACTAACGAGCTGCTCTGTGTGTACGAACTCTGCTCACGGAGCATGCGGATTTGATCTATTTTTATTGTAGGAGAACCTTCTACAACACGCAGAAGTGAATCTGAGGCTAAAATCCGCACCGTAGTTTCCTTACCTACACCTTCATCTCCGTGAAATAAATAGGCGTGGGCGAGCCGCCCTGTCTCAAGGCTTTTCTGGAGAATAGTCACAGCCAGCGGCTGTCCCAAGACCTCAGAAAGAGTCATGGAGTCACCTCACAAATACAAATCGAGCAGCATGCCGCGAATTTCATCTAGTCGGCTGACAAGCTCTAACGCACTGAGCTGATTATTCAAGAAAAGCCGCGTCAGCTCTTCTAGTTTGTCATCAACGGTACGCACCATAACAAAAAGACGCCTACGACCACGGTGGTCAAGGAAGTTCTGCTCATCTACAGCCATAGAACCACGAATCAAGGCTCGAAGGACTGCTCGCACTACTTCTTTATATTTGACCAAATTGTAGTAGACCGGGCTGTCCTTAAAACGGCGCGCATATTCATCCACCTGAGCAAGGGCTCGCTGGAAATCAACTACTCCCAGGTCTTCCTGCGACTCTAGAAAATCAATAAACGTACGCCCCTGGGTGGATGACATGGGTTTATCGCGGTGCTGCGGATAGGACCTAACTCGAGTCCTATCCTCTCGGCGGATTCTCAAATTTTCTCAAACCTCTCCACATCCACAATAAAGACAATGGCGCCACCCACTGTCACCTTATCCATTTTGGGCAGGACTGCACTGCTTAAGGGGGTCATTGGATCAAGTTCATACTGCTCCCGTTTCTTGCTGACTTTCTTAATAAGGGCCAGGGCGCTGTCCACCCTGTCATCTTCAACACCGATCAAAAGCGTGGTGTTTCCAACACGCAGAAATCCGCCAGTACTGGCTAGTTTTGTTGCACTATATCCTTCCTGCATCAAAGTGTCCAGCAAAATGGGAACATCTTGATCCTGTACGATAGTAATCAACAGCTTCATTTGCTTAACCTCCCCGCAATCAACCTCTGCACCCGTTCGCTTACTTCTTCCTTAGTACCATGAGCAGGTACGACAAACACCCTGTGCTCATTTTGTTGAGCGATTGCCAAAAAACCTCCACGGACTCGCTCGTAATATTCCAGGGCCCGCTGTTCAATGCGATCTCCCCCGGCCCGAACGAGCGCTGCACTGGGTTCAGCATCGAGGTAGATTGTTAGATTAGGTTCCAAGCCACCAGCAGCTAGCTGGTTCACAGCCAAAATACCTTCCACCGACAAACCAAGGCCATAACCTTGATAAGCAACAGACGAATCAATATACCTCTCGCAGACGACTACCTTACCCTCACATAGAGCAGGCCGCACTACTTCTTCCACATGCTGAGCTCGATCTGCGGCATAGAGCAAGATCTCTGTCACTGGTGCGAGATTGCGGTTTTTTGGGTCAAGGAGCATCCTGCGAATGGCTTGACCGAGCTCGGTACCTCCGGGTTCATAAGTGTGAACTACGTCGTACCCGAGACCTTCGAGATATTCTACCAGGAGAAGAGCCTGAGTGGTCTTACCTACTCCATCAATGCCTTCGAATGTAATAAACAGCCCATCTCCCATAAACTAATACTCCTATCTATTTTTCTTCAATTAAAAGCGTTGTCCTTTATTACAGATAGTGACATAGTTTCTCCTGCCGCTTCCATTCCCCTGATCGGCCATCCTAGGCTCAAACACCACTCCAGATACTCGGCCGTTTCCAATGTGATTAACTCACCTGGAACGAGCACCGGTACTCCTGGCGGATATGGCGTTACAAAACTGCCCGATACCCGCCCGACAGCCTCTTTAAGAGAAACGGGCTCAACAGGAAGACGGACAGCTCTACCCATAGACATCTCTACTGATGGAAGGGCAGGATACGAAAACTGCGGCAGACTCAGGGGTGATCCCCCAAAATGTCCCGCTCGCTGAGTAACCTGTTCGACCGCTCGACACAATTGTTCGATCGTCTCTTGCGTATCGCCAATCGTAACTAGAGCAATGACATTATAATAATCACTTAACTCTACTTGTATATTATATTCTCTGCGAAGTAATCCCTCAAGCTGTATCCCATTGATTCCAAGCTCACGTAGGGAGAACACTACTTTTGTTGGATCAGAACGCAGATGAGGCGGTAACACCCGCACGCCAGGAATCTTTGACAATCTCTCATAGCATGTCAGACCTAACTCTAAACACCGTTCAGACAACAACCGCCCCTGCTCCGAAAGGGTTCTCCGCACTTCGTCCAGTACACCCAAGAAGACTAGGGAGGGACTGGTAGTCTCTAAAATTTGGCGTGCCCGCTTTGCCATCTGATACAGCTCGAATGACCGCACATGGAGCATAGACGTTTGGGTTAGTGATCCCAACGTCTTATGAGTACTCTGTGCCACCCCGTCTGCCCCCGCTTCTAATCCGGAAACGGGAAAAAGGGGTGAAAAACAGAAATGTCCGCCGTGGGCTTCATCCACAAATGCCCAAGCGCCCTTCTTCTGCACAGCAGAAATCAACTCTGGTAGCTGACCGCAAGTGCCGTAATAGGTGGGGTGCGTAAATACTGCCGCTCCAATGTCCTTATCTAAAACCTTCTGAAGAAGCTCTTCAGGTGTCGGAGGCAGCGGAATCTGCCACTCTGGATCAAAACTTACAGGCAAATATATTGCTTCGCTACCGCTCAGCATCACGCCTGTATAGACAGACAAATGCGAAAAGCGAGGAATAACAACCGGCCGATCAACAAAATACAGCAGATAGTGAAGTCCCGAGGTCGTTCCATTAACCAGAAATAGAGAATGGCTCGCCCCGAATAACTGGGCAGCCAGCTCCTGCGCGGCCTCCAAAGCCAGCTCAAAATCGTGGCCCAGCTCGATTGACTCTATTTCATCTGATGGATCTAAAGCGAAAATCCCGGCGCCCAATTCTGCTTCTAACCTCGGAAAAATGCTCCCGGACAGCTTGTGTCCCGGAGTATGAAAAGGAACAACACCCCTATGCCGATAAGCACACAGTGCTTCCCAAAGAGGTGACCTATTCTGACTCATCTCAATCACCTACAAGGTTTTCCTGCACAACATCATTAAGACTGCGGCCAGCAAGATAACTGCTCCAAACATCCTTGAAAACACGGACAGCCGAATCATATTCTGGCTGTTCTGGGGAAACAAGCAACAGCCAGGCCTCACAGTCTCGACAGATCGCAGACCCTAGGAGCGAAAAGGCAACACTCTCATTTACTCTTGAGCAGATTACACAGCTCATGCCCTCACCTCGCTCCAAGATATTCTGTTCACCCTTTCCACGTGT
>CALKAR010000073.1 GCA_937988745.1 uncultured Peptococcaceae bacterium | reverse complement strand
TCCACCGTTTTTGCCAGGCTTGAGCACCCGGAATACCGATAGCAGGGAGCCCACACTGCTCGGCAATCATGGTGTCGAACTCTCCCTCACACACCACGATCCCCGACGTTTCCCTTTCCAAGGCAGACACGTTAAAAATTCGAGGAGGATCACCCGCCATACTCAAATACTTTGGGCCTTCTCCTTTCAGGCGTCGGAATCGCATTGACACGACCGTACCGTCAGGAGTGGTATATGGTATCGCCAAATACCCTCTTACGTGCTCGTGCCCCGGAAGCGGATTTTCTACCGAGCCGATTCGAAATCGCCGAATCGTTTCTTCCGTCATCCCACGATTCACCAAATACTCTGCGGCCTCCTCGCTTAGATCCTTCTCGTACTTCTCGGTAGCTTGGGCCAAGAATTTCTTTTGCCCTTCGCTCGGCACTGGCGTAATCAATTTTCTCCTTCCAAGCAATCAGTGTTACCGCATTGCCATGAGCCGGGCACGAATGGCACTTGTAACCTGTGTAATTGACGCTTGCGGACGCGTTTTGGTCGTCGTGGAATACGCAGCGGATAGGCTTCCACCGACAGCCTGGTGTCAGGTCTGGGACATTAGCACCGTAGTGCTCAAGAATCGGCCCAATCGGAAGGTTCATAGCCTTTACCCTCCAAAAACCGGCTCATCTGTTGATGCTCCCAGATGAGGGTAAGACCGTCCGGAATAGTCATGATGAACATTCCGTCTTCGACGCCCTTACCTCGCTGCTTAACCAGTAGTGCGTACCATCGATACCCGTATTTCTTGGCCTTAGCCGCGGTTTCTCTAAGCCATTCGCCTATCCGAAGTGGGGACCTGTTTTTCGCCTCGAGAATCCACCCATCCACTCCATCAAAATCCCCAACATCATTAGGGCCACGAACATTTCCATTCCTGCGGAACGAAGGAAAAATAGATTTCGCAAATTTAACAATGTCGTATTCCCACCTGTACCCTTTAGCTCTTGATGCCCTCCCACTCACCTTGATCAATTCCCTCCTGTTTATCGCTAATATCCATGACGTCAAGATTGCAGGCCAGTTTTACTGTCAAATTCCCACTGGCGCTGGCTTTGCCAAATCGGTTTTTTACGATCGCCACCCCGAGGTCCTCGCCTCCTAGGGGATTTTCCTCCCTGTAAAGGGTTAGAACCAGAACAGGCAGCTTAGACACTTTGTTTCTAAGCCCCGAAAGAGGGACTGGATCAGTGGACCCCTCATAATTCCCTGTCACGTGGTGCAGGACGATTACACAGGCTTGTGTAATCCTCGCCAGCTCGTGGAGATAAGACAGGATATTTTCATCGGCCTGATATCCCTCACTTTCACCGTCGGGAGAAATATTCATGAGATTGTCAATAACAATAATTTCAGGCCATTTCCCCCACAGGTCCGCGTAAGCGAAAACCACCTCTTCGATCGTGTCCAGAGTTAATGTCGCATCGAAAACGAATCGGAGTCTAGAAAGCTCTCTAAGCGTGTCATTGTATTTTCCGGTTCTTAGCTCCTTCTGCACCTCAAGGAGAGGGACTCCTGTCAGCATTGAGACAGCCCTTGAGGCTTGTGTGATTTCGTCGCTGTCTGCGGAAAAATAGATTCCACTAGCGCCGCTGCCGATTGCGAGTTTTAGGGCGAATGCGCTTTTCCCAACTCCGGGTGCGCTAGCGATCATGTGCAGTTGCGAGCGGCGAAACCTGACTGTCTCATCTGCCAGGGATTTCCACACGTCCTTGAGGGGCTCGCCGGCGTTTCGCGCCGACTTGAGAGCCTGCTGAAGGTGAAACACCTCTACCCCCTTCAAGGTTTATGTGTCCGGTAGGGCACCTCCCACACCTAGGGAGCATGGGAGGTGCCACTTTCGACCAAAAAATAGGCGACGTGCCACGTCGCTACGGGGGCACACTACGTCCGCCCACTTCCACCTCAGGGTTTCCTGCCCTCAGATGACATCGTTTCCCTCACGTGGCCTTTGCGAGATCGAGCACGGCCCGGCTAGGCCGTTCACCCCCGCCCACTATTGAGTTGTCAAGTATCGCTTTCTGCCTCCCAGTATAGGGGGAGGCTCTTTCGGTGTCAACCCTACAACAGTGTGTTCTGTGTCACATTGTTGTAGACCGGGCAACCCATCTTGACACCGCAGGTGAAGCAACTGCCGGGGTTCGGGAGGAACACACCTTCCCTGATACCCCGGTCCAGGTTCTTAAATAGATGCTCGATGAATCCCGGAGTGATGGTGTCTAGGTCGACCGGCGGCGTGGATTCACCCTTCTTGCACAGGTAGTAATCCCCCCACCTGATGTCAGCCCCATACATCTCGCGGATCGCGAGTCGATATACCGCTAGCTGGAGAGGCCATACCGGCTCATTACCAGTCTTAATGTCCCTGATCATCAAGGCCCCAGTTCGCTTGTCCCTGACGATCTGGTCGATCACCCCCTTCACAGCGACCCCACCGATACGCACCGTGAACGGCACCTCGACCGCAGGGTCACCGCTCCGGGGGAGCGGGACGACCTCCAAAGGCCCGTCCTGTACATACTCCATGTACCGGCGCACCTGCTCTATCCCCGTCTCGCGACGCGACTCTAGGTCACGCTCCGTGGTAGTCCTCCCGCCCCGCAACCACAGCGACAGGTCAGGCTCTCGCTGCCGAGCAGCGGACTCCTCGGCCTCCCAACTCGACTCAAACACCTCGAGCACCTCGTCAAGAGGCATCTTCCTCCAAGACTTCTCCCAGCTCTCCACGGCCGAGTGGACGGCTAGACCTTGGATCGTCCACCCAGCTGGCAGCTCCCGGTGACCTGCCACACGGGCCAGGTAGTATCGCATCGAGCACTGAGCGTAGGTTGTCAGCTGTGAGACGGACCGATGCTGCTCACCTTCGTGTACACCCTGCAAATGTATCTCTCCTCTGTCGTGCGAAAACACGTACGAGCCAGGTATGGAGAGCCGAGCTTTGGCGTAGCCCCCATACCCAGGACGGCATGAGACCAATCATACCATCACTCTGACCGTTGTCCAACCTAGTGGCTGTCATCAGGACCTGTTCCACCCCCTCAGTGTGGACAAGGCCGTAGAATCGACGCAGACGCTCGAAATGACCGTTCCTAGGGTCGAATACCGGAACCGCCCTAAAATCGCTTCTGTGGCGATCTCAGGCGCTTACACGACCCCTTTCGAGGATGCCCACGGGGACACGGACCATGACTAGGGCGTCGGGCTCCCGGAGGGCTGACTCGGAGACGATCACCCGCATTGGTTTGGTAGACTCGGAGGTGCTAGAGGAGGCAGCAGCTAGCGTTACCCAATTGTAACACTGTAGTGGGTCAGGTGGCTCGGACACTCACACTTCAAGTAAGTAGTGTCAGGAGGGTGAAAAAGAGTCATGGGGGGGATAAAGGGGGGGTATATCTAACACCATGTATAAAGAAACTCCCTCTTAAAGAGGGAGTTTCGTCAGACAAAGATAATGTTTGTTTGGTTGTATGTATAAAGAAACTCCCTCTTAAAGAGGGAGTTTCGTCAGACAAAGAAATAGATTGTTTGGTTGTATATAAAAAGAAACTCTCTCTAAAGAGAGAGTTTCGTCAGACAAATAGATTGATTGTTTGTTTGATTGGTTGTATGTGTAAAGAAACTCTCTCTAAAGAGAGAGTTTCGTCAGTAGGGTAGAAGATGATGTTTGTAAGTAAGTGACAGGAACTCTCTGAAGATAGTTCCAATGTTACAAAGAAGTTGATGTTTAAGGAGGTAAGCCCTTAAGGGCTTACCGGGGGGTAATGATCTTCTCTCTTCCGAGAAGAAATACTACCTCCGAGTGTGGTAGGTGAGTAGGTTTGGTACTCACACTTTAAATACAAAGTGGGGGAGAGGTTAGTTAGGAGGTGTTGAGTTTGCCGAGAGCTCACACCATCTGTTCTATCTCCGGGTGTTTGGAAGTTGCTGTCCGAGAAGGGAAATGTGAACAACACAAACGACCCTCCTGGGAGAGGACATCGAAACGAAACATTGATCGTCCGGGAGGATGGCAAACCATTAGGGACAAGGTCCGTCGGAGAGACCAGTACCGGTGTCGCTGGTGCGGAGTCTCCGGGGCAAAAATCGTCGACCACATCAAGCCGGTCTCCCAAGGAGGATCATGGGATCTAGATAACCTAGCTGTGATGTGTGAATCGTGTCACAGGGAAAAGTCTTACAGGGAACGTTCCTCGTAGGACTTTTGTGGATCGGGACGCCGGTTTTCTCTCTCTCCCTCTCTCCCTTTCCGGCGTCCCCGTGCAAGGGCGGGCCGAAGCGCGCAAGAGTGCATGGCAAGAAAAACAGGATCGGCCCTGGGACCGACTGGGCGGGACTCGGTCCCATATCCGCGGTGTCCGGACATCGCAACTTTAGGATGATTGTGGGGAGAGCAGACACCCGCAGGATTCGCCCTGTGGGTGTCTGCCATTTTTTGTCCGGCTGTCCTAGTCAGCCGGTTGTCATACCCCCGTAGCCCAACGGCAGAGGCAGCGGTTTTAGGTGCCGTGTAGTGCGGGTTCGAATCCCGCCGGGGGTACGATCCCTGCTAGTTCCTGGTTCGAGTCCGGGGCGGGGAGCAGAGTTTAGTTTGTGAAATTTTCTAGTTTCTTCAGACAACAGACGTTTTGAAGGGGGGTGAGCATGTGGCCGGTCGTGGGCCTAGGCCTAAACCTAACGCTAGGCGGACAAACAATAAGAGCCTTGAAATTACTGTTTCCGAGTCGTCCGAGGTGGACGCGCCCAAACTGTTTAAACGGGCAAAATACAGCGTAGCGACTCAACGGTGGTGGGATAACTGGGCCAAAAGCCCCCAGGCTGCTGTTTTCCTGCCGACCGACTGGGAGCGGCTGCAGATGCTCGCACCCCTGGTAGAGGCCTACTGGCAGGACCCTAAACCGGCTCTGCTGGCCGAGATCCGTCTCAACGAGGAGCGGCTAGGGGCGACGGTGCGCGACAGGCAGTCTCTGCGGATGACTGTGGCTCCGGGGGATGGCTCTGAGGATGGTGCAGGGGAAGCCCCCGACCCTGGCAACTTGGTTGATCTGGAGCTGTACAGGGAGCTTGGTGGGGTATGAGATTTAGGGTAATTAAACGGAGGGAGAGAGATGCAGACGGGTAATATTCCTGATCACGTCCCTCACCCTTCCCGATCTCTTGGTTATCAAATTATCAGGTGGGCCGAGGATAAAATTCGTCAACCTGACGGAGCGAACGCGGGAGGGAGGTGGTCGTTTACCCCTGAGCAGAAAAGATTCCTTCTGTGGTTTTACGCCATTGATGATGAAGGAAAGTGGCTTTATAGAACTGGGTCACTGAGACGCTCTAAGGGGTGGTTATTGGGGTAAATCTCCTTTCCTTGCTGCTCTTTGTATTATCGAGTTTGTTGGGCCTTGCCGGTTCTCGCATTTCAACAAGCACGGGTTCCCGGTTGCAGTACCGGTTTCGGCACCGTGGATTCAGATCGCAGCGACGGCTATCCATCAGACGGTTAACACACTGGATTCCATCCGTGGAATGTTGGTCGAGTCTCCTCTTGTTGCCGAGCATCGTATTGATGTCGGTAAGACGATTATTCAGTTTTCCGATGGTAGGCCGGGGAAGATTGAGCCGGTGACGTCTAACTCGGCGTCGTTGGAGGGTGGTCGTCCCACTTTCGCGGTACTGGACGAGACTCATCACTGGACGGAGTCTAACGGTGGTCATAAGGTCGCGAAAGTCATCGACCGTAATATTCGTAAGAGCCCGGATGGTGAGGCCCGGTATGTGGAGACTACGAACGCCTATAATCCTGCTGAGCATTCTGTTGCCCAGCTGACTCATGAGGCGGTTGTGTTAAAGGGCGCTAAGGACATTCTGTACGACTGTGTCGAGGCTCCCCCTTTGGTGTCCGTCAAGGGCGACGACGAGGAGGTTCTAGAGGCGCTGAGGATTGCTTACGGGGATGCGTCCTGGGTTGACCTAGAATCAATTCTTGCAGCCATTAGGGACCCGAGAACCCCAGAGCATGACGCGTACCGTTTCTATTTCAACCAGATTCGGGAGACGGTGGATACGTGGATTCCCAAGGAGGTTTGGGAAAAGTGTCGTGACGATCTTTCCCCCATTCGTCCTGGTGACCAGATTTCAATTGGTTTCGACGGTTCTTTGTATGATGACAATACTGCGATGATTGGGTGTCGGCTCTCCGACGGGAAACTTTTCGTCCTGGGGGTTTGGGACCCCGAGGATAGTGGCGGGGAAGTCGATATTGGGGCGGTCAATAAGGCTATGCGCGATGCGTTCTCCACGTATCGGGTTGCTTGGGTGTACGCCGACCCTTACTACTGGCAGGACGTGGTTGATCGGTGGTCGGTCGAGTTCGGGGAAAAGGTTGTTTTTAAGTTTCCCACGAACCGTATCAAGGCGATGGCCGAGGCGGTTGAAAGGTTCCATACCGCTGCTGTTACTGGCCAGCTTAAGCATGATGGGGATCCTGTTCTTGCGCAGCATATTGGGAACTCGTTTGTGAAGGAGACGCCTCAGGGAACCATTCTTCGTAAGGACCGTCCTAAGTCTAGGAAGAAGATTGACGCGGCTGTTGCTGCCGTGCTGGCCTATGAGGCGCGAGGCGACGCCATTGCCGACGGCAGGATGAAGCGCAGAGCTAAAGTAATGGGTCTTTAGGAAGGTGGTTTCGATGGCGGTTACTTCTAGGCCGGAAACTCCGCTTGAATGGATCGAATATTTGGAAGGGAAGTTAGCGGAGCAGTCTGGTCGGGCGCAAAAATATTACACATACTACGATTCCAAGGAAAAGGTTCTTGCCTACGCCCAGGAGAAATTTAAGGAAGAGTTCGGTGGCCTATTCTACGAGTGGAGGGACAATTTCTGTTCCTTGATCGTGGACTCTACTTCCGAGCGTATGCGTGTTCGGGGGTTCCGTATGGGGGATTCTCCGGACGCTGATAAGGACGCGCAAGAAATTTGGCAGCGGAATTATCTCGACGCCGACTCTAATGCTGCCCATATTGCTGCGATGGTTGCCGGCGTATCGTATTTGATCGTTTGGGCTGACGAGAATCATGAACCTATTATTTCTCCTGAGACGGCCGAGGAAGTTATCGTCCAATATAAGCCGGGTAGTCGCCGGGAACTCCTGGCCGGTATGAAAAAGTACAGGGATGATTGGGGAACCGAGTATTGTACTCTGTGGACTCCTACGCATGTTTTCACTACCACTAAAGGCCATGAGCCTTACGCCAAGTGGGAAATGCCGGAATACACGGAAAACCCGTTGGGGGTTGTTCCTATCGTGCCGATGCTGAATCGGGCTCGTCTGCGTAGGAGGGAGCCGTATTCGGATCTTCACCCGATTATCCCGCTCCAGAATGCTATTACTAAGATCGCAGCTGACGCTATTGTCGCTTCCGAGTTTGCAGCCTACCCGCAGCGGGTTTTGGCCGGTATCGAGATTCCGGAGGATGCGAACGGTAATCCTATCGCCCCCGTTAATGCGGCTGTCGATCGGATGTTTCTTCTAGAGGACACTAATGCCCGTTGGGGGCAGTTTCAGGCTGCAGATCTAAGTAACTATGTGAATCTCATCAATATGCTGGTTCAGCATATTAGCACTATTAGTCGTGTTCCTCCTCACTATTTCCTTATCAATGGCGGTCAGGCTCCTTCTGGTGAGTCTATCCAGTCGGCTGAAGCTGGCCTTGTTGCTAAGGCGCGCGAGCGGATGCTTCATTTTGGTGAGGCGTGGGAGTCGGCTATCCGGCTGGCTTTCGCAGTAAAAGGCGACCCTCGAGCTGATGCGTGGAATGCTGAAACAATTTGGGATGATCCCGAATATCGGTCCGAGGGTGTTCGCGTGGATGCTCTGGTCAAGCTTCGCCAGGGGCTGGATGTTCCGGCCCAACAGCTTTGGGAGGATTATGGTTACACGCCCTCCCAAATTCAGCGGTTTGAGCAGATGATTAAGGAGGAGCGCAAGGACAAGTTGGAGCAGCAGCGTGCTATGGCTGCCGTAACGGGAGCTATTGGCGGTAGTGCTCCAGCTGGCAATGGCACTAAGGCGACGGATAGGCAGGCTCCCGGTAATGCGGGTAATGTTGCTCGCCTGAACAACGAAATTAAGTAAGTAGAACGTTTAAAAGGTAGTGGGTCGCCGAAATGGTGTCCCCTTTTTTGTTACGCCGAAATGGGGTTTCAAGTGAACGAAGAACAGAACAACAGTGTAGAGGTTTCGACAGAGAACGGTACTGTTGAGGCTAGTAATTCGGCTGTCGATGGCGGTGGCCAGGCCATTGATTACAAGGCCGAGTACATGAAGTGGAAGGCGCTGAGCCGGAAGAACGAAGAGGCATATAAGAAGGCTGCTGCCGAGCTTGAAAAGCTCCGTCAGGCCAGTATGAGTGAAGCCGAAAGGGCGATCGAGCAGGCCAGGCAGGAGGCGCGAAACGCGACTCTGCAGGAGTTTGGTGCTCGGCTGGCTGAGGCTGAGATCAGGGCTGCTGCTGCTAGCGCGGGTAAGAAGATCCCTGATGGTTTTTCCGAGTTTATTAACCTGTCCAAGTTTGTTGGGGACAATGGTTTTCCGGACGCTGACGCCATTTCCGCTTTCGTTAACTCTCTACCGTCGTCCGCCCCGGCCAATCCGTTTGCGCAGAATGTTGGGATTGGTCCGCAGGGTGGAGCGCCTAGGCAGCTCACTCGCGAGGATCTTAGGCGCATGACTCCGGAACAGATCGTGGAAGCCCGAAAAAAGGGCCAGCTAGAGGCGCTGGCTAGGGGCGCGATTTAAAAATAGGAGGGCGAATTGCCTATTATCGATAATGGTAACGGTACCTACACCCAGAAGGGCAATACTTTCTTCCAGGGTACCGGCAACGCTGACCTTGGTACTTTCATTCCTGAGATTTGGACTTCTCAGCTTTTCCTCGACCTGGAAGCCAGTCTAATTCTGGCTTCTGGTGCGGTTTCTAACCGGCAGTACGAGGGTCATTTTCAGCGGCAGGGCGACACTGTCCGAATCCCTCATTTCCAGGACACCGCTTCGGTTTCCGAGGGGTATGACCCTTACGGTGAGATTGGGCCGGCTAACCGGGCTGAGCTGGACAGCATTCTGGTCCGGGTTGACCAGGCTCGGACTATCCATTTCGAGGTCGATGACCTGCACCAGCTGCAGACTCAGGAGGGTCTGAGCCTGATGCAGGCGCTGACTCAGCAGCACGCTCGTGCTCTCGCTGAGAGCATGGACCGGCATGTTGCTGCGACCATCAAGGACGCCATTTTTGGGGTTGACCGGAACAGCGGCGGTGGTGCCCTACACGGTGAGGTAAAGCAGCTCACTCCGCCTGCCACCGGTTCCGAGATCTATCAGAAGGTGATCGAAGCCCGTACCATTCTCGACATTAACAATGTCCCGCAGAATGGCCGCTATCTAATCGTTGGACCGGCGGAATACGCGAAGCTTCTGACCGACGAGAACTTCATTGACGCCTCCAAGTATGGTGCCGGTTCTGTTCTCGCTAACGGCGAGGTCGGCCGTGTCGCCGGAATGACTGTGATCGTTTCCAACACCATTGGCAGCCACCTCACTGATGCCAAGTATGCGAACCTGCCCGGTGTTGCCGGCGGTTATGGTGTTCGTGCACCGAATTCTGGTGGGGAAAACATTCACATGCTGGTGGGTCACCCGATGGCTGTGAC
>CALKAR010000072.1 GCA_937988745.1 uncultured Peptococcaceae bacterium | reverse complement strand
GGTTCAAGCCCACATCGCCGAGATCCACAACAGGCTCGGCGGCCTTCTTCCCTCTCCTACCCACAACAGCAGGCTTCTCAGCCGCTACCGGCTCATCGTCGCAGAAAATCCACAAGCCAAAGCCCCTGTGTTTTTCCAGGTACTCCTGCTGCTTCGGATCGTCCGTCTTGAACTCACCATTAACAAACTCAATCCGCTTGACTTCGGGCTCGGCGTTGATAATAAGCCCCAGCTTCGGACTGCGATAGGTCTTTACCTTAGCCATGAAACTCAACCCCCCAAAACGAACTAGGGAGGGGCGTTTCAGCCCCTCCCCTTACACAGCGTTCTCCAGTACGGCGTGGACCTTCTCCAGCCGCACCGACAAGCCAACCTCGGTGATGTACTCGTCCCGCCAACCGTCCTCGTCCGGAAGCTGGATGTTGGTCCTGAGCGTGGTGTCCCGGCCATTCAGCGGGCGGTACTCGATGTAGTCCATGTCCACGCCGAAAGCCAGCCCCTGATACTCCTTCTCCAGCGTCCTAGACGGCACGATGTACAAGTCGCCGTGGAACGACCTGTACTGCTTGAGCCGGATCCCATACGTCTCTTCGCCGCTGCGGGTGTCAATCCGATCACGGGCGAACTTGTTGATGATGGACCCCACACGGTAGGAGCAGACGAGGAGCTTGCGCTGAGAGCCGTGCTGGAACAGCATCTCGCAAAACTCCTCAAACTTGTCTTCGGTGAGGTCGTTGCCCGCGTCGTAGTGCTTGGTCTTGATGAACTGGAGCAAGCCGCCGGTCATCCGCCGCTTGTTCAACACGTCCTCCTTGCGCTCGCCAAACAGCAGCGCGCGCTCGATGTCCAGGCGGTGCTCCAGGGCCTGATCCCGACGCAGACGAGTGCGCTCCGTCTCGCTGGTCTTCAGCGCTTCCCGCTCGCTGGTCATGGACTGGTCAAACGGGCGACGGAAGATCTGCGTGTAGTTGTACTCCTTCACAGGCTGGGCGACTTTGGGTTCAGGCGCACGGCTGAACTCCTCCATCGCGTTGCCCAACCTCAGAAGCCAGTCGTTGTCGTTAATGGCCGCAGGCGTGGTCACGCCGTAACCACGAACAACAGAGACAGTCTTCGTCGCCTCGTCAACCCCAGTGACGAACATCACCTCGCCCGTGCGCGGGACCTTGATGATGTCCCTGGTCCGGAAGATAGTGGGGTCGTCCACGACGATCTGATTCGCGCTGTCATCCACACCGCCGTCCGCCTGGGTCCACCATGCACCCGGCTCAGAGTCGTACCAGTAGAACTCCGCCGTCTTGGTGGTGCGCTTCCTTGCCCGCATGAGGATGACCAGGAACGGGTTCGCATCAGGGATGAGGCGTGCGATCTCCTTGGAAACGTCAATGTCCCTGCGGTCACGGTCAATCCCGTAAGTGGTAACGGGAGAGTTGGACGCAGGGGTGGAAAGTCCGTAATCGAACTCGCCAGCCATTGTTCAGTTGCACCTCCGCCGATGTTGTTGGCCTCAGCGAGGCGCAACAAAAACCCCACAGGCTTATTAGCTTGTGGGGTCATTGTTGTTGCTGAATCCCCGCCTTAGCCGAAGATTCCTTGTGGTTGCCCTGGGTCGCCGAAGATTTGCCGCTTGATGACCTCTTCAGGCGGCAGCTTCGTCTGCTGCCTGTGGGCATTGCCCGCGGTGGGAGAGGGCATCTGCGCGGCTTTCTTCGTGACGTCCATCGCCTGCTGTAGCGCCGCAGTCTGCGGCACCTGCTGCTGGACGGTCTGCGCCTTGCGGGCCTTAGCGGCCAGGTACGCAAGCTCAAGACCGCCAGACTGCATCAAAAGCGCAGGCTGCTCCTTGACGACTTCGAACATGTCTCGCCGGTACTCGTCAAAGTCCTGGTACTTGGACTTGAGCGAGTTGATTTGCCCCTGGAAGTTCTCCCGAAGCTGGGCCTGCATGTAATGCTGGTACATTGGGCCGAGAAGCTGGCCCAACGTCTGACCAATCACCTGGCCCTCCTGCTCAAGGCGCCTCCGCGCCACACGCTCCGCGAGCTGCTCCACGACCTTCGGCCCTTCGGATTCCAGCTTGTCCAGGAACTCGTCAGGGCTAATGGCGGGCTCAGGCTCTCGGAGCTTCTGTGCAGGATGCTGTGCGACGGGCTGCTGATAGCCCTGCACCGCCTGCGTCTGCTGGAGGTAGGCCAAGAGCTGCTGGTACTGCTGCTGCAACGTACCAAGCTGCTGGCCCTGCTCCCCGAGCTTGCGCTGAAGCTCCTCGTAACTGCGCTCCAGGTCCTCCGGGGTCTGGTACTTGCCTGCCCACAGCTTCTCTCCAGGGTGTCCCTGCTGCTGTGCCCCCACATCCGTGTCCGGGTGTCCCTTATCGGGGCCGTCCTGCGGCTGTGGGTCCACAGTCTCCGGGGCCTGGTCCGGCTGAGTCTCGGGCGTATGTGGGGCGTCTCCCGTCTCGGGGACCCCAGCAACGTCCTCATCGCTCAAGCCGAAAATGTGCTGTACGTTGTCAGGCATGTTAGCCCTCCTTAATCCTGTCGAGCCTGCGCTCGACGAATTGTTTGACCTGCTCAAAAGCCTTCATGCGCCCTTGAGAGCGCCCGACTTCGAGCAGGTCATTGAAACTACGGGAGGCCAGGTCATTGGCCTCCCGTCGAATCCACTCATCAAGAACCCTTGCCAGCACGGGCCAGCCGTCGTGCATTGCCAGCCGAGCCAGCTTCTCATCGTCTTCCCGTGTGGTCAGAGTACTCACAGCACGCTACCTCCTGAAATCGGCTGCCCTGTCGGGCCGTAGAGAACAGGCTGTTGCGGTTGCTGCGGCTGTCTACGGCCCGAATTCTGTTGGCGCTCTGGCACCCGCCCAGCCACAACCTGCTCATGCAACATCTGCTGTAACGCCATCTGCGCCATCTGCTGTTCGACAACCTCACGCGGCAGGAGCAAGCGCTCGACATTCCTCACGTCGAATGACTGGACAAGCATCTTTGTCAACTCGTAGCGGTCGATGTACGGATTCTGAGCCGCCAGCGCCATGAGTTGGATCAACTGCTGGCGGCGCAGCTCCTTGTTGGCCGCAGGGTCCACGTTTGAGCCAGACGGCAGGTAGTCGCGCTCGCCGATCAAATCGCCAGGCTCCACCATAACCCACGACATGCTGGCGTCCTCACCAAACAGCCTGACCACACGGGCGGCGTCAAGGAATTGCTGGTTGTTCAGGTCCATCAGCATGGCGAGACGCTTAATTCCAAGCTCCTCAAAGAGCATGATCTTTACGTCGAAGCGAACGCCCGCGTTGGAAGTCTTGGTCACAATCTCCGTAGCCGTCTCCTGGCGGGACGGGTCTACACCGCGCACCACAGACGGCACGCTAAGAGCGTTTTCCATGTCTCTTTCAATGACGTTGCCCTCAATGTAAGCAGAGGAGGGAACATCGGAAAACGAAATCTCCGTCACGTCATCCGGTTGGTCCACATAGATAATCCCGTGCGGCCTGCTGACAAGCTCCGACTCGTCAATGTCGGCTCCACGCCGCACCTTCCACATGCGGTTTAGGATCATGCTGGCGTTATCAATACGCTGGTTCCGCTGAGTGTTCAGTTCCTCTTGCAAGTGCTGGATGATCTCCACAGCACTCATGCCGTAGAACTCGTTAGGCAACGGCTCGAAGCTGGCGACCACGTAGGGTTTCTTACCGTGCTTCCAGTACGGGTTCTGACCCTCGTATGCCAGTTCGCAGCGGTTGATGAGCATGGCGTAGCGCTGGTCTTCCCAATAGTGCAGGACCTCGTAGGTCAGGCCAATGCGTACACCCTTCTCGTCGGCCCAAAAGCCGTCGGTGGTCTCGGGCGCGAGTCCTACGGCGCTCATGCGCTCATAACGCCCGTCCTGGATGTTGGAAACAGAATGGACCTTCTCCCAGTCAATAGGAAACACACGCCCGAGACCCGCTTCTTCGAGCACGGTCAGCTTGTGCTCAATTTGCTCTCTTGACAACCACTCCCGCTGAAAAACGAATCTGCAGGAGTCAAGGTCATACCCTCTCGGATCAGGCCAGAAGTCAAAGTAGTCCACGACCTGAATCTCGTTGTCGTCCCACACACGCTCCGAAATCTCCTGGTACTCTACAACGAACTCGGGCTGCGCCCCGTTGTACGCCACGTCAATTGGGTTGGCAATGCGAGGGATAGGGATACGCACCGTCCGGTCCTCCACACGCCAGCCTACCGACATAATCCCGGCGGGGAAGATGAGGACGGACGTAATGAAGTCGTAAAACTTGCGCTTGATACCGTTGCGGTCAAGCTGCTCGTCCACAAGAGCGGAAGCGACCTTGGCCTTCTCCGCGTTCACGGCCATGATTTCCGGCGTAGCGCCCGCAAACGGGCGAGGGATGAACTCCAGGTACGGGCGTGTAGCGAAGAACGACTTGACAATCCTCGCCCGGATAGCGTCCAGGTACTCGTAGGTCTTGGGGATGTGGAGGTTGCTACGCCCTTCAATGTAAGCCTTCTCCCGCCAGCCACGATAGAGCTTATACCACTCCAACGCTTTCGAGTCGTATTGCTTGCGCCACGACTCGGCGTAAGCGAAACGAGTGACAAGCTCTGCCGTGCGCGCCTCGCGGTTGAAGTCGGCAGGAAGGCGAAACGTCGGTTGTTCTACTTGCACCAGCGGAGAAGCCATCACTTATCACCTTTGCGCTTGTTCACACGCTCCGGCAGCTTGCGCTTGCCGGTCTTGCGCTCCCACTCGCGGACCGTCTCCCGCGGGATCTCGCCCCGCTGCGCCATGGCGTAGAACTTACGGCGCTGGGCTTTTGATTTAAACGGCATGGCCGCTCTTGACCCCCTATCCCCCTCAATAGCCCGTGATACTGCTCACCACAGGGCGTGTAAGCCTTTCCCGCCTGCGCCTGCGCTCGTATAGCTCGCGCTGGCTCACCGTCTTCGGCGGGCGGGACATGATACCGTACCGAATGGCCTCCGGGCCGTGGTCCTCGCACTCATCTGCCACATCCTCCGGGTCGTTCTCGTCGTGGACGAGAGCGGGGAGGGTGCGGATAAGGTCGTAGCAGTTGCGGAATATCTGCAGGCGGGCCGTCTTGCGAGGCTGCCCCGTCACGGGGTCAGGCTCGCTGTTCAGGTCGTCGTAGGGCTTGAGCGCCTCCCGCAACGCCCGCCAGCCTGGAACCCTGCGGTTGTCAGCCGGGACCAAACCTTTCAGTCCGGCCTGGGCCATGATCTCTGCACCGGAAATGCCCCGATCCTGACGGCGGTTCCACAGGTCGGGGGAGGCCACGGTGTAGCTGATAATCTCATCTTTTGGCGTCATGCTGAGGATGATCTCAGCAGCCTCCGTGAGCGTCAGGTTGGATTTGTAAAGCTCACGGTAGACGTAGAGCTTGCCCTCCGGCGAAACCGCCCACCAGTAACAGGCCGTGCAGTCCAGGCCGTAGTCCAAGCTACGAAACCGCTTCCACCACTTGGGGATTTCAAACGGCTCGACGACGTGGATGTCCTCACGCCACTCGGGGAAATACTGCCCGGCAAACACGTTCCAGTCGCCTTCGAGCAGCGCCCTGCGCTCCGCTTCGGGCAAGCTCTGCAGGCGGCGGATGTAGTCCGGGTCGTTCTTGAGCAGGTAGGGGTTGTCCTGAACCCTGGCCGGAATGAAAGCGTACCGGACTCCCGTCTCGTCCTCCCAAACGATGTCCCGCAGGCCCTTGTCCACGAACATTTCCTTGACCCAAAGGTGGCCGATGTTCCCTGGGTTGCTTGCGGCCCTGGCCCTCGGCCACGCACCGGGGACCGTGGAGCGAAGACGGGAGCCGACCAGGTACGTCCACATGTACTTTGTGAAGTGGGTTAGCTCGTCAAAGCCGATGAAGCCGTACTCAGACGACTGGTACTTGTGGACGTCGGACTCTCGCTCACAGTACCCAAACTCCAACACAGAACCATTCTTGAAGTACCACGCCTTCTCGCTGGCTCTCCACTCGCAAACGCTGCGAGGGAACTTCTCCAAGCTGCGCTGGATCAGAGACCGATTCAGCTCCGGGAACGTGCGGCGCAAAAGCAAAGCCTTGTTGCCGGGAGTCTCCACGCATTGGATGAAGGCCTCCCACAACAAGGCTTCGGACTTGCCGCCGCCAGCAGCCCCGCCGTACAACACCACATCGGCAGGGCAGGAGTGGAACACCCGCTGGCGCTCTGTGGGCACGTATACGGTTGATAGGTCAAACCCCTTCGCCCGCATCATTCAAGCCTCTGCGGCCTCGGCACGCCGCCCAGGTTGATGGTGAACTCAATCGGAGCGCCGCCCTTGCCGGTAATCTCCTGACGGTCGTTGTAGCGATCACCGCGCCGGGCCTTGAGAACGCGCTCAATCATCCTCTGATCGCCATTGAGGTAGCCCAGCATGAGCGCCGTCTCTTCCACAAGGTCCGTACAGGCTTCGTGGGCAAGCTGCTCCATCTCAACGAACTCCTTGTGCTTGCGCCATTCGTTGCGGACCTTCCACACAGACACACGGGCGCTGTCCGCCGCTCCGCTCTCGGTGCCCTTCCAGGACAAAGCCTTGAGGTAGACGATCATCTTCTCCCGCTCTGGGTGGCCTAGCATGAAGTCGTCGGGCACGATAAAGCGGTCGCTGAACACACGGGCCTTGTCAATGGCCTCTTTGAGGATGTTTGCTAGCAGCATCTGCGGCGGTTCAGCCAACGCTATCACCCAAAACAAAAGACCAGGCGCACACGCCTGGCCGTTATAGACAATGCGGCTTGAGTATATGCTAGCATGTAAACCCCGCCGTGTCAACACTAATGCAATAGCGGCGCGGCTTAGAAGTCGATCGGGTAGCGGGTAATTTTGATAGGTTTTGCCGTTTTGCGCCCGCGCCTGTTGCGGGAGCCGGAGGACTTCTTGCTGCGGTTGCGCCTGCGAACATCCTCGCTGTAGGCTTGGCTGATACCGACGAACACATCCGAGGGAAGCTCACTGGTCGAAAAATGGCGCGCCCGCCAGTTGTAGAACCTGTCCTCCTCCGGCACATCCGCCCACGGGCCTGGGCCGTACTTGGACAGCATGTATGCTCGGTAGAGCTTATAAATATACATATGACCATACGACCGCTTCAACGGCCTTGACCTCCTCCCCGGACTGAAGTCTGAGGATTCCTAGAGGATTACCCTTGCATCCTGCTGTCATCTAAGCCCTTGAGCGCCAGGATCTCCAGGGCCGGTGACCGATCACCCGTACAGCTAATCATCCTGGGGGCCTGCACGTACTCGATTCGGAAGCCAAGTTTCGTATACAGCTCCACAATTCTGGGCGTCGCCTGGTTGGAGGCTATGACGGGGCCTGGGTGACGGGCCAGCCATTCAGCCAGGCGGACCTGGTCATCCCAGCCGAACCCCTCTTTGGAGTACTGCCGGAACTCCACATCATAGGGCGGATCGGCATAGATGAAACAGGTCGGCTCGAACTCAAGCTCCTCGAAGTCTCCACAATAGAAGCGCCACTCGTTGAAGAAGGTGCGGTACCTGTCCAGGTCCATCTCGTAGTTGATGTGCTTATACTTGCCGAAGGGAACATTGAACTCGCCTTGTCGGTTGAAACGGCACAGGCCGTTGTAGCCCGTGCGGTTGAGATAAAAGAACAACTGAGCCGCTTCAGCGGTATCGGCCTGCCCTTGCCGAATCAGCTCGTTGAAACGGCGGCGGTGGGCGTAGTAGAGATCCCGGTCGTTACGCATTTCGATGGTGAACTCCAGGCCTTTGCCTACCCAACGATAGAAATTGATCAGGTGCGGGTTGATGTCATTCAAAACGGCGTGTTTGGGCAACAGCCCCAAGGTCACGGCCATGCCGCCGCAGAAGGGCTCCACGAAACAGCGGTGTTCATGCCCCTTGTAGAGCTTCTTTATGGTGGGCACCAGCCAGCGCTTGCCGCCTGCCCACTTGAGCAACGGTTTAAGCATAGGAGCCCCCCTAACAACTGGTCTGACCCGGCCCTAACCCCGGAATGAATTCCGGGGCTTGCGGGCCGGGTTCTCTCTGTCACCTTCGCTCGCGTATATCATTCCGCCATCCTCGCCAGCGCCAGCCATACCTTCGGCTGAAGCACCTTCAGGTATGTGCCCTTCATGCCCATGTTGCGGGTTTCGACGATGCCGATCATCGCCAGCTTCCGCAAGGCGATGGTGGCTGTGGATCGGCTGTACCCAACACGGTCCGCTATGCTGGTCAACACCACAGGGCCGCCGTTGGGGTACAACTTAGCAAGTGCGGCGACAATCTCTCGCTCACTGTACGACAGGTTTCTGTCAATCAGATTCATCACGTTCATTGTCAAAGCTCCCCTCCTGAGCATGTTACTTGATTACCTCATGGCAAGCACTGCCTACCGCGGGCGTTCCTGCTCCACTGCGAGCCGCAGGATCGCCCGTCCAATGGCCTCCGCAGCCTGCCGCTGGTGGTGTCGCAGCGTCTGCTGGTAGCGCAGGTCCTGCAGCCACTGGCGCTGCTGGCGGCCGACCTTGGCGGAGTCCTGCTGGCACTGCACAATGGCGTGCCACTCTGCTCCGGCCCTGACGGCGTTGGCAATAGCCTCGTTGATGACGTCCTGCAGTGTCATACAGCGCTCACCTCCGGTCGCCCCGGCACCTCGTGACACCGCTCGCACCGGGGTTCGTACACGTCGTCGCCGCCGGGCAGAATGACGGGGCTGTCCCACGGGGCGGGTTTGCCGTCAATCAGCCGCTGGGTGCGGGTCGCTGGCTCACCACAGCGGGCGCATACTGCCGCCACCTTAGTAACGCTGTCGGCCATTGCCAACAGGTATGCCATGCCGTCAAAAGGCTCGCCGCGAAAGCTCGTGTCCAGCCCGGCGACGATGACCTCATGGTCTCGGGACAACTCAACCAGACGGCGCACCTGGAATTGGTCCCAGAAATGCGCCTCATCGACGGCAAGCACATCAGCGCCGTAAACCTCGTCTGGGGACCGCACTGGCTTGGCAACAATGCTCTTGCCGCTGCGGCTGAACAGGATGTGGTCGTTCCGGTTGACACCTAGCTCATGCACGAAAACCCTGGCTTCTCGCCCATAGACCCTGGCCTGCTGGACGCACCGGATCAGTTCTGCAGTTTTCCCGCTCCTCATCGGCCCACATATGACGTGGAGACTCACTGCGAGCCACCTCCCGCTAAACCCAACACTCGCTCAACTTCGGCCATCGGGCACTCCGGTTCGTGATCGTCGATACGCAAACGGCAGTGCCGACACCAACGGGCCACGTCCAGTACAAACTCGTCATAGACTAGGCGGAGCACAGCCTCCAGCTCCTCGATGCGGTCCAGCAGCGCCAGGGCGGTCCTTGTAGTCATCGCCAGTTGAAATTCCTGCCCTGACCACTTGCCGGGCACAGCCGCTTCTGCGATGCGGCGCAGCTCGGCGAGGCGGTCAGGAGTCAGACTAGCGACCATCCATCGTCACCCCTCGGTCATCACCCCGCAGCACCCGACGCCCAGCACGCGTCAGGCGAAACACCCGCACGTAGCGCGTGCCGTCTTCGACGGCACCGATGCACTCGATCCAGCCGCGCCGCATGCACGACCACAACCGGTTGTGCCAGCCACGGCCAAGGAGGTCAGCCAGGGTTGTTTCGGTGACGTATTGAAGAGCGTCAACAATCTCCAGTAGCCGCCGTTGGGCCTCAGT